>CAJBCQ010000001.1 GCA_903951595.1 uncultured Hyphomicrobiales bacterium
GAAAATGCGTCCTGACTCTTCGGCCACATTCCAAGGCCTGCGCACATTGCCCATGGCTTCCGCCGCCGCAAGGCCAGCCTGTATGCCATCCTCATGGAAGCCAGAGCCGCACCAAGCTCCGGCAAACCAAGTGCGGTTCACGCCCTGAATACGCCACAGGTTTTTCTGGGCAACAAGTGCGCGCGCGTCAAAATTGGGATGCTCATAGGTAAACCGCGCCACCTCGCCTTTTGGCTTGAACCCGGGCGGCGGATTGAGGGTGACAAAGAATTCGGTTTTCGTGGCAAGCGGTTGCAAACGGTTCATCCAATAGGTGACGGTGACCGGATTTTCCGGCCCGCTTTCGATGAAGTTCCAACTGGCCCACACAGACTTGCGCTTGGGCATCAGGCGCTTATCCGTGTGCAGCACGGCCTCATTGGGGCAGTAGGCAAGATCCGCCAGCACATGGCGCTCTGCGCTTGTCACATCGGCCAGCATGCCCAAAGCCTGATCGGTATGGGTGGCAATGAGCACACGGTCAAAATCCGCCGTGCCGCTGGCCGTGGTGATCTCCACGCCCAAATCATGGCGTCTGACAGCCAAAACCCGCGATTTGAGCTTGAGGTCAAGCTTGGCATCGGCAAGGGCGGCCTTCACATATTCGCGCGAGCCTCCCTTCACCGTGCGCCAGGGCGGGTGGCCCGTCACACGCAAAAGCCCGTGATTGGCAAAAAAGCGGATAAAGCTGCGCGCGGGATAATCCAGCATTTTGGCCGCCGGTGTAGACCAGATGGCAGCCCCCATGGGCAGGATATGCCGGTCGATGAACGCAGCGCCATAATTTTCGCGGGCGAGAAATTCGCCTAGCGAAACGTCCTCGCCTAAGGATTCGGCTTTGGCCGCAGCATGCTTGGTGAAGCGCAAAATATCCGCCAATAATCGCCAGTGGCCCGGATTGAGCCAATTCCGCTTCTGCCCAAAGAACCCAGCAGCACCCTGGCCACCTGCATATTCATAGGCCCCGCCGAAAAGAGAGGCTCCGAAGGTCATGCTGGAGGGGGCGGTTTCCACCTTCAAATGGGCAAAAAACGCCGTGAGGTTGGGGTAGGCCTGCTCATTGTACACAATAAAGCCAGTATCGACCGCGATCTGGCCCTCGCGGGTCGGTGCATCAACAGTATTTGAATGACCACCGGCACGCCCAGCCGCCTCAAAAAGCGTGACGGCATGGGTTTTTGACAAGAGCCAGGCTGCGGATAGTCCACTGATACCTGCCCCGATAACTGCAATGCGCATGAAAGCTTGCCCCGAACTTGATGAGCGTTGCTTAGCATACGCCGAAAACACGTGTTTGGGTTTTTGTGCTGCAATGCAGCAATGAATTTAGCTAACTGTGGGGTTAGACTTGCCTGCCCATCTTGCGGATTACAATCAAGAATCAGCGTTGACGGAAGGCTTGCGCCATGAAAGTCTGCCCCCATGCGGAAAAAGAACCGTCCGGCGGCACCCTGCTGCATGGAGGCGCTGTCCGCGTTAGCGAACCTTAAAGGGAGCAAGCGTCCACATGAATGAATTC
>CAJBCQ010000002.1 GCA_903951595.1 uncultured Hyphomicrobiales bacterium
CTGATGTTTGCCGAGCGTGATATTGCCAGCGATGTGGCGGCATTGGCGGCGGGGTTGCCAAGGTTGCCGGGGCAGATTTGTTTTGTGTCCAATGAAGTGGGCCAAGGCATTGTGCCGGATAATAAATTGGCGCGGGATTTTCGCGATCATGCCGGGCGCACGCATCAAGAGATTGCGCGTGTGGCAGATGAGGTGGTGTTCGTAACCGCCGGATTGGCCCAGAAGCTTAAATGAGCCAAGCACCGAGGCCGACAAGGGCGGTGAGTGCCCACATGGCGCGGCTGTAGAGTTTCAGGCCGTCGCGGATGTCTTGGGCTTTCAGGGTTTCGCGGCCGGTTCCCATAAAGGCTAAATCCACTCGCTCGCCGTCATAAGAACGCGGGCCACCGAGTTTTATGTCCATGGCACCGGCCAAGGCAGATTCCGGCCAGCCTGCATTGGGTGATTGGTGTTTTCCAGCATCACGGAACATGGCTTTTATGGCAGCCTTGCTGCGCGCGAGATTGGTGATGGCGGCGGCGGCATAGAGCAAGCCGCATAGGCGCGAGGCGGGCAGGTTCACCAGATCATCGATGCGGGCTGAGGCCCAGCCAAAATGGAGATAGCGTTCGGATTTGTGGCCGATCATGCTGTCGGCGGTGTTGATGGCTTTGTAGAGCGCGAGCGCGGGCAGGCCACCAATGGCGAGCCAAAAGGCAGGGGCGACGATACCGTCGGAGGCGTTTTCGGCGAGGCTTTCAAGGGCAGCGCGGGAAACACCGCTTTCATCGAGTTGTTTGGGATCACGGCCGACGATGTGGCTGACGGCTTCGCGGCCCTTGTCGAGGGATTGATCCAGCCCATCGGCCACAGCGGCCACAAAGCGGTGCAAATCCTTTTGCGCCAGAAGCGTGGTGGCGAGCAGGGCTTCGAGGAGCCAGCCATAGGTGAATTGGTGCAGGGCGATGGTGATGGCAAGCGTGATGGCGAGGATGAGGCTGACATAAAGACCCCACGCCAGAACGCCGCGCAGGCGAGCGTTTTTCGCATCCGGCTTGTTCAGGTGCTTTTCGAGAAAGCTGAGCCAGGTGCCCATCCAGACAACGGGATGGCTGATGCGATTGAACAGGAAGGGCGGATAGCCGATGGCCCGCTCCATCAGGAGGGCGGCGAAGGCGGTGGCGAAGTTCATATGATGGGGCCTGCGAGCGACAGGAGGCGGTCGAGATCGAGGCTCTTTTCCATGTGTGCGGCCAGCGCGTCGAGGGTTTCTTCAATGATGTGGGCGTAGCTATCCTCGCCTGTTTCAGCACCGTGTTGGCTGAGAAACGCGCGGCGGAAATTATCGCTGGTGAAGGTGCCGTGCAGATAGGTGCCCATCACACGGGCGTCGGGTGAGATGGCACCTTCGCTGCGGCCATCCACGGTGGCGAAGGGGCGGACTGCATCGGGGCCATGCGTGCGGCCCAGATGGATTTCATAGGTTTCCATCGCGGTGCCGGATTGCACATGGCGGGCGGTGACGCGGTTTAAGGTTTTTTCGGGCAGCAGTTCGGTTTCGACATTGAGCAGGCCCAGGCCTTCGGCTGTTCCGGCTTTGCCTTCGAGGCCTTGCGTGTCATGGATGAGGCGGCCCAGCATTTGATAGCCACCGCAAATGCCCAGCACCTTGCCACCTCGGCGCACATGGGCGGCAATGTCGATGTGCCAGCCCTGTTCTTTGAGGAAGTTCAAATCCGCGATGGTGGATTTGGAACCGGGCAGAATGACAAGATCGGTGTCGGCGGGCAGAACGTCGCCGGCTTGCAGCATGGTGAGGGTGACGCCGGGTTCCAGCTTCAGCGGGTCGAGATCATCGAAATTGGCGATGCGCGGCAGTCGCGGCACGCAGATGCGGAAATTTCCAGTGCCGGTGGTGGCGGCCTTTTCCAAGGCCAGTGCGTCTTCGGCGGGCAGTTTGCGGGCTTCATGGAAATGCGGCACGACACCGAGGCAGGGCCGTTTGGTGTGTAGTTCAATGAGGCGCAGGCCTTCTTCGAAAAGGCTGGGGTCGCCGTGGAAATTATTGATGATAGTGCCCTTGATGCGGGCGGCGTCTTCGGTGGAGATGACGTTGAAGGTGCCTGCAATGGAGGCGATGACACCACCGCGATGGATGTCGCCCACCAGCAAAGCCGGGATGCTGGCGGCGGTGGCAAAGCCCATATTGGCAATATCGCCATCACGCAGATTGGTTTCAGCCGGAGAGCCCGCGCCTTCCACGATGATGAGATCGCATTGTTCGGCAAGCTTATGGAAGCTGTCCAAAACGGCAGGCAGATAATCCAAGCGGCGGCGGAAATAATCGCGCGCACTCATGGTGGCAGCGCGCTTGCCCTGCACGATGATTTGGGCACCCGTGCCGCTTTCCGGTTTCAGCAAAACAGGGTTCATGTGGACGGTAGGATCGACTTTCGCGGCCAAGGCTTGCAGCGCCTGGGCGCGGCCAATTTCACCGCCATCGATGGTGACGGCCGCGTTGTTCGACATGTTCTGGGGCTTGAAGGGACGCACTTTGAGGCCGCGCAATGTGTAGGCGCGCGCAAGGCCAGCGCACAGAAGCGATTTGCCGACATCTGAGCCTGTGCCCATCAGCATGATCGCGCGCGCCATTAGGATGGCTCCGCATCAATGATATGGGCATAAGAACCCATCACACTGCCCTTTTGCAGGCCCATGGGTGCAAGGGGGGCGTTGCGGCTGTCCATAGCGGTGAACAGCGCATCGGCTTGGCCCATATTTGTGGTGGTGGAATAGTGGAACTCGTGGCCGCGCAAATTGGTGGCCCAGGGCAGCGGGCTATTATGGGTAAGGCGGCGATAGCCCAGATGCAGTTTGCGCTTTTCAAGGCTTGTTGTGACGGGCAATAGGCCGGTCATGGCGTGGCGTTTGCCTTTGGCGTCAATGATGGCATCGCCCAGCACCATGAAGCCGCCGCATTCGCCATAGATCAGCGCCTTGTCGGCGGCCATTAACAGGGTGCGGCGAAATTTGGTGGCGGCGGCGAGTTTCTCGGCATGTAATTCCGGGTAGCCGCCGGGCAGGAAAATGGCTTGCGCGTGGGGTATATGGTCATCAGCGAGGGGGGAGAAGAATTTCAACTCCGCGCCTTGCGCCTGCCAGCTTGTCCATAGATGGGCATAGAGAAAGCCGAAAGCCTCATCACGCGCGATGGCCATGGTTTGCGCCAAGGGCGGCAGGCAAGGCATGGCGGCAAAGCGGGCCACGGGTTCGGAAGGCAGTGCGCCCAAATCGAGATGTTCGGCCACCGCATCGGCGGCTTGTTCGAGGAAGGTTTCGAGGGTTTCCAGCTCATCAGCCTGAACGAGGCCCAAATGGCGGGAGGGCAGCTCCAAGTGATCGAGGCGCGGTAGGGCGCCGATGACGGGGATGCCTTTGAGAGAGGCTTTCAAAACTTCCGCATGGCGTGGTGAGCCGACGCGGTTGAGGATGATGGCGGCGAGATTGATGTCTTGCCGCCATGTTTTGAAACCGTGGACGAGGGCGGCGACCGATTGCGCTTGGCGAGAGGCATCTACCACCAGCACCACGGGCAAGCCCGTTGCGGCGGCTAAATCTGCCGTGGAGCCTTGGGCGTTTTCAGCACCATCAAACAGGCCCATCACACCTTCAACGATGACGAGTTCTGCATCGCGTGCCTGTTTGGCCAGCAGGCTTTTGACCAAGGCCGAGCGCATGGCCCAAGGGTCGAGGTTGAGGCAGGGCTTGGCGGTGGCGGCTTCATGGAAGCGTGGGTCGATATAGTCTGGGCCTGCTTTGGCCGATGCCACGTTGACGCCCAATCGCTTGAGCGCGCGCAGGATGGCGAGCGTGACAACCGTTTTGCCGGAACCGGACGACGGGGCCGCGATGATTAGCCCTTCAGCCAACCGTACTCTCCCGCAGGCCTTCGACATACCAATCCAGCATTTCACGCCAGCGCGAGACTTTGCCGACGACGACGATGGCAGGTGTGGGTGGTGTGTTGGTTTCGAGGAATTGGCGAGCCTTACCCAGCGTTGTTTCGAGAACCGACTGATGGGGCAGGGTGGCGTTGGAAACGAAGGTAATGGGGCAATCGGCCTCCCGCCCGCCTGCCATCAGGGCATCAGCGATTTCGGGGGTGTTTTTGACGGCCATGTACATGACGATGACGGGCGATGCGGTGGCGACTGCGGCCCAATCCACATTGGCGGGCATTGCCCCTGTCGCGTCATGGCCGGTGAGGAAGATGACGGAATGGTTGGTGTCGCGGTGGGTGGCGGGAATGCCGGCATAGGCCAGCCCGCCAATGCCGGAGGAGATGCCGGGTACGATGCGGAAGGTGACACCGGCATTGGCCAAATTCTGGGCTTCTTCGCCGCCACGGCCAAACATGAATGGATCGCCACCCTTCAGGCGCAGCACACGCTTGCCTTGGGCGGCAAGTTCAATGAGGCGCAGCGTGATGTCGCGCTGTTTGGGGGAAGGCTTGCCGCCGCGTTTTCCGGCATATTCCAGTTCAGCCCCCACACGCACCCAGCGCAGAATGTCTGGGTTTACCAGCGCGTCGTAAACCACGACATCACAGGTTTGCATGGCGTGATAGCACAAAAGCGACATGAGGCCGGGCGCACCGGGGCCAGCACCGACCAGCCAGACCGTGCCGGGGGTAAAATCCGGGAAGGTTTCAGCGTCCAGCCGTGCAAAGCCGCTGACGGAGCCTTTCGGCTCAATCCAAGGGGCGGGTGACGGGGCGGGACTTTTGGCCATGGTTCCTGTTTGCTCAATGCGTGCCGAGGCTTATACAGTTTATCCATGGGCAGTGTCACGGAGAAGCCGTCAGATCAGTTGAAGCGCGGGTGGACCACCGGCGCATGCGCGGCTGCGGCAAGCAAAGCGGCTTATGCGGCAATTTTGACTGGGCAATTCCCGGACCCTGTGTCCATTACCCTGCCCAAGGGGGAAACTCCGGCTTTTCCGCTGGTTTTGGAGGAATTGGGCGCTGGGTTCGCGCGGGCGGGAATCGTGAAGGATGCGGGCGATGACCCGGATGTGACGCATGGGGCTACCGTGATTGCCACGGTGCGGCCGGGGGGCTCTGGCATCCGGTTCAAGGCGGGTGAGGGGGTGGGTGTGGTTACCAAGGCCGGGTTGCCGGTGGCGGTGGGCGAGCCTGCGATCAATCCGGTGCCGCGTTCCATGATTATCGCCGAGCTGGAGGCGCTGGCTTTGGCGCATGGGGTTTGCGCCGATATGGAAGTGGAGATTTCCATTCCTGGTGGGGCTGAAATTGCGCTGAAAACTTGGAATCCACGGTTGGGCATTGTGGGTGGGCTTTCGATTTTGGGTACGACCGGGGTGGTGCATCCCTTCTCCTGCTCGGCTTGGATTCATTCGATCCATCGCGGGATTGATGTGGCGCGGGCAAATGGCTTTGGCCATGTGGCGGGGTCTACGGGCTCCATGTCGGAGGATGCGGTGGCCAAGCTATATGGCTTGCCGCTGGAGGCGTTGATCGACATGGGGGATTTTGCCGGGGGCATGCTCAAATATTTGCGGCTGCATCCGGTGCCGCGCGTTTCGATTGCGGGCGGATTTGCCAAGATGGTGAAGCTGGCGCAGGGGGCGATGGATTTACATTCCGGGCGTTCCCAAGTTGATTTTGAATGGCTGGCCGCGCGCCTGCCGGAGGCTTTGCGGGCGCGGGTTTTGGCGGCGAATACGGCGTTGGAAGTTTTAACTCTGTGTCGTGAGGCGGGGTTTGATATTGCCGCCTTGGTGGCCGCAGCGGCGCGGGAATCTGCGGTGGAGATTTTGCGCGGGTCTGATTGTGCGGTGGATGTGGTGGTGGTGGACCGGGGTGGTGAGATCATTGGCCGGGGATAGGATTTTGGTGCTGGGTGGCACGGCGGATGCGCGGGCCTTGGCATCTTTGCTGCACGCGGCGGGGGCGGTTTTTATTTCCTCGCTGGCAGGGCGCACGGCGGCACCCCTGATGCCGGAAGGTGAAGTGCGGATTGGCGGGTTTGGTGGTGTGGCGGGCTTGCGCGATTATGTGCGGGCAGAAGGCATCGGTGTGATTGCGGATTGTACGCATCCGTTTGCGGCGATGATTTCAGCGAATGCCTATGCGGCGGCGGGTGAGACGGGCGCGCGTTATGTGCGGCTGGAGCGGCCAGCTTGGGAGCCGGTGGCGGGTGATAAATGGTTGCGCGTGCCTTGCATAGGGGCGGCGGCGGATGCGTTGCTGCCAGGTTCGCGGGTGTTGTTGACCACGGGTGTGAAGGATTTGCCCGCCTTCTTTTCACGGCCCGACATTGGCGGTGTGGCGCGGATGATCGGGGAGCCATCTGTTGCGGTGCCGCCTGATTGGCGTTTGGTGCAGGAACGGCCACCGTTTTCGGTTGATGCGGAATTGGCGTTGATGCGGGATGAGAAGATTTCTGTGTTGGTGACAAAAAATGCAGGCGGCATTGCACGACAGAAACTCGACGCGGCGCGGGAGTTGGGTGTGCAGGTAGTGATGGTTTCGCGACCGGTGAAGGCGGGGCGTGAAGTGGCGGAGAGTGCGGAGGCGATGTTCGCGATTTTGAAAGCGGGAAACTAGCTTACTTTGCCTTCACCGTTTTCCTGTTCCGCAGCACATGCTCATGTTCGGCATCGTAAAGCGCGGAATCCTTGAAATCATGTTCGCCCAGAACTGGGCCTACCAAGATCAGCGCGGTGCGGGTGAGTTTGGATTCGCGGACTTTTTTCGCAATGGTGGAGAGCGTGCCGTGGATGAATTGCTGGTCGGGCCAGCTGACGCGGAAGCCGACGATGACGGGGCAATCCGCGCCATAATACGGCGTGAGTTCGCGTTCGATATGCGCGAGATTGCGGATGGAAAGATGGATGGCGAGGGTTGTTCCGGTCTTGGCGAAATTGGCGAGGCTTTCGCCTTCTGGCATGGAAGATGACTGCATGGATGTGCGCGTCACCACCAGCGATTGGGCGATTTCGGGTAGCGTGAATTCACGCTTCAAGGCGGCAGCAGCCGCGGCGAAGGCGGGCACGCCGGGGGTTACGTCATAGGGAATGCCCAGCTTGTCTAAGCGGCGCATTTGTTCGGCGGTGGCACCATAAAGCGAAGGATCGCCAGAATGGACGCGGGCGACATCTTTTCCGGCATCATGAGCGGCTTTGATTTCGGCGATGATCTCATCAAGATTCATGGGGGCCGTATCCATCACGCGGGCACCTTCCGGGGCCGCTTTCACGATTTCTTCGGGCACCAGTGAGCCTGCATAAAGGCAGACGGGGCAGGATTGGATGAGCTTCAGCCCGCGCACGGTGATGAGATCGGGTGCGCCGGGGCCGGCACCGATGAAATGAACGGTCATGAGTTTTGATCTCTCTTTTTGGCATAGCCGCGGGGCGTGAAAGCGTAGGTCTTGCCATCGCCACGCGGGAAGGCTTGGGATTGGCTGGAGCCGACCATGACGAGGGTGAGCATATCCACTTCATTGGCGTCAAAATCTGCCAGCCGCTTGATGTTCACCTGTTCGGTGGGGCGGCCCAGATTGGAGGCGATGACGAGGGGGGTGTCGTCCGGGCGATGTTGGCGCAGGGCCTTAATGGCGTGTTCGATCTGATCGGTGCGTTTGAGTGAGCGCGGGTTATAGAAGGCGACGACGAAATCACCTTCAGCAGCCGCTTTCACGCGGCGTTCGATGACTTCCCACGGGGTGAGCAAATCCGACAGCGAGATGCAGCAGAAATCATGGCCGATCAGGGCACCAGCACGCGCGGCGGCGGCTTGGAAAGCCGAGATGCCGGGGATGACATTGACGGCGATGGTGGAAGGTTCGAGTGCGAGCACTTCATAGACGAGCGAGGCCATCGCATAGATGCCCGCATCGCCTGAGCAGATGAGGGCGACTTGTTTTCCTTCAGCCGCCAGTTGGATGGCGTGGCGCACGCGGGCTTCTTCACCGCCGAGCGGGAAGCGGTGCTGTTGTTCGCCGTGGGTGAGGTCTTCGGCCAAATCGAGATAGAGGCCGTAGCCGACCCATTCGGTTGCGTTCAGCAGGGCTTGGGAAGCCGCAGGGCTGCGCCATTCGGGGGCACCGGGGCCGAGGCCGATGACGTGCAACACGCCTTGGGCGCGGCCTGTGGGTTCGGTGATGGGTTTTTCAGCAAGGGCGATGGCGGCGGTCACGCGGTTACCTTTTTGTTTTTCGACGATGAGTTCTGAGGATGGGCCAGCCAGCGCGAGGGCGGCGGCTTCGGATACGCCTGCAACGCCCACTTCGGCCAAGACGGTTTCGGAAGGGTTTTTTAGACGCGCGGTTTGGCGGCGCAGTTCTTCAGCCGTGAAGAAGCGCACGGGCACATCGAAATGGCGGGCCAGTGCGTGGATGCAAGTCTCATCGGCTTTCAAATCAATCGAGGCGATGGCGGCCACCGATTTTGGACTGAGGCCTTCATTGGCGAGCATGGTTTCGGCCAAATCAATAAGGGCTTGTGGTTCGGCATTGCGTTCGCATCCGGCACCGATGACGATGGTTTTGGGGTGGTAGACCAGCGCACGCGCACTGCCCGGAACGGCGTGTTCGGTGATGAGCAAGCTGAGCGAGCCTTCGGCGGATAGGGGCAGTTTGGAAAGCCATTCCGCTTCGCCCTTGTGACGCAGTTTTTCACCGCGCAGCATGGCGGCGATGACGGATTTGTGGTTTTCGGGGTTTGCCAGCACATAGCCCGGGGCCGGGCTTTCGAGGTTCACACCAAAGCGCACTTCGCTGGCGGTGGTGATGGCGGCGTGGCCGCCGGTGATCGCGGCAATCTGGCGGGCCAGTTCATTGGCACCGTGATGTCCGCCCAGCAATGGCACGGCGGTGGAACCATCTTCGGCAATGGCCACCACGGGGGGTTCGGATGTTTTGTCGGCAAGCAAGGGGCCGAGAATGCGGATGAGGATGGCGGAGGCGCAGATTCCCACAATGGGGCGGCCTTGCGCGAACAGGGCTTCAAGGCCGGGGCGGGCGGCTTTGGGTTCTGGGCGGATGAGTTCGCCGTTCAGGGCTTTGGCGATTTGTTGGCCGACAGCTTCCGCCGAGGGGCCGAGCACGAGGATGGCGGGGCGGGTCACCAGCTTTCGCCTCCCTTGTAGATGAGGATGGTGGAGAAATAGGGATGCTCACCTTGGGGCACATCGCTGAGCGGCGTGATCTTTTGGTCGCCTTGGGTGGCGCGTTCGATGACTTGCGCGCGCGCTTCAAGCCCCATGTCGCGCAAGATGGCGCGCAGCTTGTCGAAATGGGCACCGACTTTGATGATGGCGGCGGCGTCTGCGGTTTGCAATTCCGCGCGGATGCGTTCTTCAGCAAGCGGGCCGGGGATGATTTTCAGCACATCATTGCGGGCGGCAAGCGGGCGGCCAATGGCGGCGGCGCAGGCGGTCATGGAGGTGACACCGGGGACGACTTCAGTGGGGAAGTCTTGGGCGAGGCGCTCAAACATGTACATGAAGCTGCCATAGAAGAAGGGGTCGCCTTCGCACAGGAAAGCGACCGTGCGGCCAGCGGCCAAATGGTCGCGGATTTGGGCGGCACCTTCGTCATAGGCTTGGCGACCGGGTTCGCGCTGGCGGCTCATGGGCAGGGGCAGCACCAGTTCGGTTGTGTGTTCCGGGATGAGTGGGCCGACAATGCGGCGGGCAAGGCTTTCGCCGCCATTGGCTGCCGGATAGGCGATGACATCGGCCTCATTCAGAATACGGGCGGCTTTCAGTGTCATCAATTCGATGTCGCCGGGGCCAATGCCAAGGCCGAAGAAAACAGGCTTCACCATGGCTTCACCACGCGCCATTGCAGAACCGACATGCGCGGGCGCATGCCGCGCATGCGGCCTACGGGTTCGACATGGGAAATATCGATGCGGACGAGATCGCCGCCGAATTCAGCATGGCGGGCGATATTGGCGGCGTCACCTTCCAGCGTGACGGAATTGGCAACGAGGCGGCCGCCGGGGTGGAGGGCTTGCCAGCATGGGTGAAAGATAGCCTCTTGGGAAACGGCACCGCCAAGGAACACAGCGTCGGGGCGGGGTTGGTCTTTGAGGGTCGCGGGCAGTTTGCCTTGGATGATTTGCAGCGATGGTGTTCCGAGATTGGAGGCGTTTTCGGTGATCATTTGTAGGCGGGTTTCATCGCGCTCGAAAGCGATGGCGCGATTGCGGATGTGCGTACGCATCCATTCGATTGCGACCGAGCCGCAGCCAGCACCCACATCCCACAACAAAGCTCCCGGCGTGGGGCCGAGGGCGGACAGGGTGATGGCGCGAACCTCGCGTTTGGTGAGTTGACCGTCATGGACAAAGGCATCATCCGGCAGGCCCGGTACACGCGGGGCGAGTCTGGCGCCTTGGGCGGGCAGACATTCGATGGCCAATGTGCTGAGGGCAGAAAACGGAGTCTCTGGAATCGCTTGCGCGGTGAAGCTCAACGACTTTTCGAGCGGTCCGCCCATGTGTTCAAGCACTGTGAGTTCGCTGGGGCCATAGCCTCTGGTTGTGAGGCGCGTTGCGACTTCGCGGATGGTGGCATCGCCAGCGGTAAGGGCGATAATGCGCTGGCAAGGATGAATAAATGGTTCAAGATTGGCCGGCGCGCGGCCATGCAGCGAGAGGCATTCCACTTCCTGCAAGGGCCAGCCGAGACGGGCGGCGGCGAGCGAGAAGGCGGAAGGGTGAGGAATGATTTTCAGCTCACCCGGAAAGGCCAGAGAGAGCTGGTTGCCGACGCCGAAATGGAGTGAGTCGCCGGTGGCGAGGATGACGAGTTTGGCGGGGGCGGAAGAATTGATGACATCCACGAGGGCGGAAAAGGGCGAGGGCCAGGCGTGGCGGGTTTGCGTGCCGGGAACGAGGGCGAGCAAGCGTTCGGAGCCGATGAGGATTTCAGCCTGAGCGATGAGCGCCTGCGTGGTGGCGGGCAGGCCGTCTAGCCCATCTTCGCCCATGCCGATCAGGGTGATACGTTTCATGATTTTCCCTCCGCCGTAACTGCATTCAGCGCGGCTGCGGCCATGGCGGAGCCACCCCGGCGGCCCAGCAGAGTGATGTAGGGGATGGCGCGCGGGTTCGCTGCCAGTTCGGCTTTGGACTCCGCAGCACCCACAAAGCCCACGGGCAGGCCGATGATGGCGGCGGGTTTATCCGCGCCTGCGTCGATGGCCTCTAACAGTGCGAAAAGTGCGGTGGGGGCGTTGCCGATGACGATGACAGCGCCTTTCAGTTCCGGCTTCCACAGTTCCACAGCGGCGGCTGAGCGTGTGGTGCCAAGTTCCTTGGCGAGTGCGGGCACGGAGGGCGCGTTGAGGGGGCAAAGCACGCGGGTGCCTTGCGGCAGAAAGCGCGCGATGATGCCGGAGCGGACCATTTCGCAATCAGCGATGATCGGGCGGCCGGCGGTGAGTGCGGCGCGCACGGCGGCGGCCAGGCGTGCATCGCCACGCAGGTCGGCTGCCAGATCGACCATGCCGCAGGCGTGGATGAGGCGCACGGCGATGGGGGCCAGTTCAGGTGCCAAGCCGTTCAGATCCGCCTCTTGGCGAATGGTGGCGAAGGAGCGTTCATAGATCGCGGCAGGATCGCGCAGGTAATCCACGTTTATTTCTTCCGAGGGCGGATGAGGCTCATTGGCCCCAGCGGATGGTTGGCATGGGGATATTGCGCGTGGGTGTGGCCGTGGTCGTGATCATGCGAATGGTCATGTGGGTGGTCATGATCATGATGATGGTGGTCGTGGTCATGGTTGTGGTCGTGGTGATGATGGCCGTGATCATGGCTGTGCGGGGCGGGGCCGCGCACTTCGAGTGCCTTTTTCTTCACTTCTGGTGAAGCGCGGCAGATGCCGGAGCAGACATCATCGCAATAGGCGCAATCATCTGGCGTGGTGCCAACGCCAATGCCTTCGACATGGTGATGATGGCTCTCTTGCGCGGCACCCACTTCAGCCTCAAAGCCCAGAACCTGCGTGCGGTATTTGCACAGGGCGCAGTTCATGGCGATATCGCCGGTGAGAATTTGGCCCACGCGCTCGGCGAAGGTTTCGACAACGGCATTGTGATCGTTGAGATAGCCTGCCTTCACGAATTGGATATTGGGATATTTCTCAGCCACTTCTTCCATGGCGCGATAGATGCGGTCCACCAGAATGCCGGTGAACAGGAAATAGGGGAACACGATGATGCGCTTGAAGCCGAGTTTGGCGCAGTTTTCCAAGGCCGCGCCAACGAGCGGGAAGGTGACGCCGGAATAGGCCGTTTCTGCCCAGCCCAGCCCCAGCCCTTCCCACAGCATGCGAGTGACTTTGGAGACGTTGGAATTGGCATCCGGGTCCGAAGCGCCCCGGCCCACGGTGACGAGCAGAGTTTCATGGCGTTCAATCTTGCCGGGGGCGGCAGCGATGGCTTCATTGATGCGATCACCTGCGGCGGCGAGCATTTTGGCGTCGATGCCCAGTTCCTTGCCATAGTCGATCTTGATGCCGTTCTCGGCGGCATAGGTGTTTAGCACCGAGGGGATGTCGTTCTTGGCGTGGCCGGCCGCAAACAGCATGCCGGGAACAGCCAGAATGCGGGTGACGCCTTGCGCCTTGAGCTTATCCAGCCCTTCGCGGATGACCGGGTGGGCGAATTCGAGATAGCCATATTCCAGCGGATATTGCGGCAGGCGCTCTTTCAGCTTTTCGGCCAGATTGGCAAATTCGGTGACAGCACCCTGATCGCGGCTACCATGGCCGCACAGCATCACACCCAGTTTCTCGGTCATCTCACGCACCTTTCATGGGCAGCGGGCGTGAGGATAAGGGCGGATGGTTCCGCCTCTGGCAGCTCCGGCCCTGGCCCCCGAAATGGGTCGGCCGCACCCGGAATGTGTTTCAGATCCCTCACGCGGGAACGCTGCAATGGGGCAGGTTTAGGCGGGTTTGAGGGACGGGGCAAGGTGCGGGAGCGGCGGGGGAGGGGCGGGAAGCGGCAACCTAGCCGGGTTCCCGCAAAAGCGAGAAACCATTTACTTAAAACTCAATCCCCACCTGCGCCTTAACCCCCGACCGGAACGGGTGCTTGATTTGTTCCATCTCGGTCACCAAATCCGCCAACTCGATAAGCTCCTCGCGGGCATTGCGGCCTGTGATCACCACATGCTTATCGGCAGGTTTGTTGCGCAGCACTTCCAGCACTTCTTCTAGGGGCAGGTAATCATAGCGCAGCACGATGTTGAGTTCGTCCATCATGACGAGCTTGTATGAAGGATCCGCGATGAATAACTTGGCCTGCTCCCACGCCTCACGGGCTGAGGCGATGTCGCGTTCGCGGTCTTGGGTTTCCCAGGTGAAGCCTTCGCCCATGGCCTTGATCGTCACGAGATCGGGGAAATGTTCCAGAACGTCGCGCTCGCCGGTTTCCCAGGCACCCTTCACGAATTGCACCACGGCCACGCGCAGCCCGTGCCCGATATGGCGCATGACCATGCCGAAGGCGGCGGTGGATTTGCCCTTGCCTTTGCCGGTGTGGACGATGATGAGGCCTTTTTCGATGGTTTTTCCGGCGAGAATTTTTTCCCGTGCGGCCTTCTTCTTTTTCATCTTTTCGGTGTGGCGGGCATTGTCGTGTTCAAGATCGTCAGTCATGGGCGTTGTCCTTTGAGGAGGCTCTGAAGGGCATCATGGGCGGAGTTGAGGCGTGGTGTCCACAGGCCACGGGCGATGGCTTCGGCAAAGCGGTCGGCTATTTCGCGCAAAGCGGCGGGGTTGTTTTCGGCGATGAAGTTGCGGGTGGCTTCGTCGCCCAGATAGGCGTCATAGGCCAGATCGAAATGATGGCTTTTGGCAGCACCCGTGCTGGCGGCGAAGGCGAACAAATAATCCACCGTGGCCGCGATTTCGAAGGCACCCTTATAGCCGTGGCGTTTCACACCTGCGATCCATTTGGGGTTGACCGCGCGCGCGCGCACGACGCGGGAGATTTCTTCCTCCAGCGTGCGGATGATGGGCCGTTCAGGGCGGGAATGGTCGTTGTGGTAGACTTTGGGAAGTTGGCCGGAAGCGTGTTCGGCAGCCGCTGTCATTCCACCTTCAAATTGGTAGTAATCATCCGAATCGAGCAGATCATGCTCACGGTTATCTTGGTTGTGCAAAACCGCCTCGATGCGCGACAGGCGTTTGGTGAAGCTTTCCGCGTCAAAGCGGCCTTCGCCGGAGGTGCCGTAGGCATAGGAGCCCCAAGTGATATAGGCTTTGGCCAAGTCGCTGCGATCAACCCA
>CAJBCQ010000003.1 GCA_903951595.1 uncultured Hyphomicrobiales bacterium
AGATTGGAAATGGCCGTCGTGCCACCCTGATATTCCTCAGGTGCCAGCCGCCGCTTGCGCGCGCGCGCCGCCAAATCCTTCATCTCCAGCGAAATGGCCGAAAGCGTCTTGGTTTCCGCCTTGCGGATCACGGGCGTGAACAGCCCACCTTCAACCGCTACCGCCACACCCACATCCGAATGTGTGTGCAGCAGCATGCCGCCTTCCGTCCAAGTGGCATTCGCCCCCGGCACGCGCTGCAAAGCAATCGCCATGCCCTTGATGATGAAATCATTCACCGAGAGCTTCCACACCGGCTTCTTATCCTCGCCCAGCGGGGCCGAAGCATTCATCACCTCACGCGCCGCCATCAGCTTATCCAGCGTCACATCCATGCTGAGATAGAAATGCGGCACGGTCTGCTTGGATTGCTGTAAACGCTGCGCGATAATCTTACGCATGCCATCATGCGCCACGAGCTTATAGGAACCCG
The DNA here is from genome assembly GCA_903951595.1 of uncultured Hyphomicrobiales bacterium. GTDB lineage: Bacteria > Pseudomonadota > Alphaproteobacteria > Rhizobiales > Aestuariivirgaceae > CABJBCQ01. The sequence goes on from CAJBCQ010000003.1 coordinate 473, forward strand.
GCTCATACATCTTGAGCACCGCCTCATCACCCAAGCCCTGCGGAGCCGCCGCAGCAACCGCTTTCGGAGCTTGAGCAGCAGCGGCTTTCGCGCCTTCCAAATCCCGCGCCACAATGCGGCCATGCGGGCCGGAACCCTTCACCGAACCCAGAGACAGGCCTTTTTCCTTCGCCAACCGCTTGGCAAGCGGTGAAGCAAACACTTTGCCGCCGGATGCCGCGATAGGTGCCGCAACGGGTGCCGCAGCAACAGAAGCCAACGCAGGTGCGGCCGCCGCAACCGCAACAGCCGCCTTCGGTGCTGGTGCGCCGCCTGTCTTGATATCCGCAGCCGTCTCGCCTTCGCCAAAAATTACGGCGATGGGCGTGTTCACCAGCACATCTTCCGTGCCGTCCGCGATCAATATCTTGCCGAGCGTACCCTCATCCACGGCTTCCACTTCCATGGTCGCCTTGTCGGTCTCGATCTCGGCCAGAACGTCACCGGATTTAACCCGGTCGCCTTCTTTTTTCAGCCATTTGGCCAGCTTGCCCTTTTCCATCGTGGGCGAAAGGGCGGGCATCAGAATGTTGGTTGGCATGGGCGCGACCTCAGATATAGAGAACGGCTTTGGCAGCCGCGACCACTTCATCCACATTCGGCAAAGCGAGCTTTTCCAGATTGGCCGCGTAAGGCATCGGCACATCCTTGCCGTTCACACGGGCCACGGGCGCATCCAGATAATCAAACGCATGCGTCATCACCTGTGCGGCGATTTCGGAAGCAACCGAACACTGTGGCCAAGCTTCTTCCACCACCACACAACGCCCGGTTTTTTTCACGCTCTCAATGATCGCGGGCACATCCATCGGGCGGATGGTGCGAAGATCAATCACTTCCGCCTCGATGCCATCAGCGGCAAGCTTCTCTGCCGCGCCCAGCGCGTAAGTCATGCCAATGCCGAAGGAAACAATGGTTACATGCGTGCCCACCCGCGCAATGCGCGCCTTGCCAATCGGCACCACCCAATCCATGCCGGTAGGCACTTCACCAGATTTGCCATAGAGAATTTCATTCTCTAAAAATACCACCGGATTGGGATCGCGGATTGCCGCCTTCAGCAAACCCTTCGCATCCGCCGCCGAATAAGGCATCACCACCTTCAAGCCCGGAATATGGGAAAACCAAGCCGCAAAATCCTGGCTGTGCTGCGCGCCCACCCGCGCGGCTGCACCATTCGGCCCACGAAACACGATGGGGCACCCAAGCTGCCCACCCGCCATGTAGAGCGTTTTGGCAGCCGAGTTCAGAATATGATCCATCGCCTGAAGCGAGAAATTGAAAGTCATAAACTCAACAATCGGTCGCAGACCCGCAAAGGCCGAACCGACAGCCATGCCCGTGAAGCCCATTTCCGTGATGGGCGTATCCACCACACGGCGCGCGCCGAATTCATCAAGCAGGCCCTGGCTGATTTTGTAAGCCCCCTGATACTGGCCCACTTCCTCACCCATGAGGTAAACATTCTCATCGCGGTGCATTTCCTCGCGCATCGCATCGCGCAAAGCTTCCCGCACCGTCATCGTCACCATCTGCGTGCCAGCAGGCACTTCGGCTTCAACTACTGAAACAACCGCAGGTGCCACAACCGCCGCCACAGGTGCCGGTGCCGCCGCCACAACTGGAGCCATCGGAGCCGCCACGGGCTTGGCACCCGCCGCTTCGCCATCAGCCAGAACCGTGGCAATGGGCGTGTTCACTTTTACGTTTTCGGTGCCAGCCGCGACCAGCAATTCGCCGATCTTTCCCTCGTCCACCGCTTCTACTTCCATCGTGGCCTTGTCGGTTTCAATCTCGGCAATAACATCGCCAGATTTTACCCGATCGCCAACTTTCACCAGCCACTTGGCCAGCTTGCCTTCTTCCATCGTGGGCGAAAGCGCGGGCATCAGAATATTTACAGCCATGTCCGTTTCTCCGCCTTAAGCCGTCAAATATACATCGGTCCACAGCTCCGAAGGATCGGGCTCCAGATCGGATTGGGCGAATTCAGCAGAGTCCGTCACAATGGCGCGGATATCAGCATCGATCTTCTTCAGATCGTCCTCCGAAGCAATGCCGCCATCGAGCAAGCGACGCTTGACCTGCTCAATCGGGTCATGCTCCTCGCGCATCTTCTGCACCTCTTCTTTGGTGCGATACTTGGCCGGATCCGACATGGAATGGCCGCGATAGCGATAGGTCATCATCTCAAGAATATACGGCCCCTCGCCGGCCCGGCAGGCGGCAACGGCGCGCTCGCCAGCCTCTTTCACCGCACGAACATCCATGCCATCGACCTGCTCACCGGCGATGCCATAAGCCGCCCCGCGCAGGTAAAGCTCCTCAGATTTAGCCGCCGCGCGCGTGATGGATGTGCCCATCGCATAGCGGTTATTTTCAATAATAAACACAACTGGCAGCTTCCAAAGCGCCGCCATATTGAAGCTCTCATAAACCTGCCCCTGATTAGAGGCACCTTCGCCGAAATAGGTCAGGCTCACATGATCATTGCCGCGATATTTATTGGCGAAAGCCAACCCCGCACCCAGCGGCACCTGCGCGCCCACAATGCCGTGACCGCCATAAAAATTCTTCTCGCGGCTGAACATATGCATCGAGCCGCCCTTGCCGCGCGAATAGCCGCCGCGCCGGCCGGTCAATTCCGCCATCACGCCGCGCGCTTCCATGCCGCAAGCCAGCATATGGCCGTGGTCCCGGTAGCTGGTGATAACTTGATCGCCCTCTTTCAGCGTCATCTGCATGCCCACCACCACGGCTTCCTGGCCGATATAGAGGTGGCAGAAGCCGCCAATCAGCCCCATACCGTAAAGCTGCCCAGCCTTTTCTTCAAAACGGCGGATCAGCAGCATTTCGCGGTAGGCGGTAAGTTCTTGCTTGCTCGTGAAAGTGCCGGGCTCCCCGGCTTGGGTCTTCTTAACGGCTGCACGCGATGCCATGTGACCTCCCTGGTCGGCGGATCAGATTCAACTACCGCCAATGCGCGCAATCTAACACCAAACCGCCAGACTGCCTCTAGCCACCAGAGAAATAACCGATTATCGGTTTAAGCCATTAATATATATAACTATTTCATCCTTGCTAACATACCTGAGAAGCTCCCTTGCCCGCTCGTCCAGCATATCAGCGTCCAAGTTTTGCGACCGCAAAAGCCCGACGCGCTGATCCTGCTGCAACCTTTCGGTGCGCGTCGCCTCATAACGCTTTTCCAGCTCCGCAATCCGCAAAACCAACTGCTCATTTGCAGCTACAGACCGACTGCCATGGAAATAGGTCCACCCAAAATAGGCCAACATGGCAAGGCACAAAGGAAGAAGCACAATATCGGTCACACGACGCATAAGATCACTCCGCCAAGGCGAAATTTGACCCTAACTGGCGATGGTTAACGAATAACTTTTAATAAGGCTTCAAGCGACGCCTTGTAAAAGCTGCAAGAAAAGAGTAGCTTATCTTCCGATGCTTGGGCTGTTTCGCCTGTGCTGCGCTGTATAGTTAGAAATGCGCACCCCAGAGATCTCACCAAAAATCGAAAGAATGGATCAGTCACCCAGCAAACGGGAACTGATTCGAACATGACGCAAAAGGAAATATCTACAATGGCCGTTGGTACAGTGAAGTGGTTTAACGATCAAAAGGGTTACGGTTTCATCCAGCCCGAAGACGGTTCTAAGGATGTGTTCGTTCACATCTCCGCCGTCGAACGCGCTGGCATGCGCGGCCTGAATGAAGGCCAGAAGATCAGCTTTGACCTTGAGACCGATGGTCGCTCGGGCAAGCAGTCTGCTGTGAATCTTCAGGCTAAGTAATCCGCGAGCGGGCTTCGGGTCCGCCGTTGATTGTCACGAACTGGTGCCGGTGCATGCAAATGCTCCGGCACATGTGTTTTTAAGGCCCTGTTTTGAACCCAAAGAGTGAGAGCGATGAAGCTTCGCAAACAGTTGCTCCACACGCTCATCAATCAACTGGAGCGCACATTCAGGGTAAAAACCTTCGGCGATCTGCGCCTGAGCCGCTATTGGAGCAAGATCAACGACAAATGGGATTTCATCTACTACCGCAGCAGTGCCAGGCACGACGACAAATGGATGGCGCGTCAGGTGCTAATGTTCACGGAATACAAAATCCCAACTCGACAATACTTGGAGGCACTACAAGCCTACGCCAAGTCAAAAACCGGATTTCCCTTGATCATCGACGCCGGTGGCAACATCGGAACGAGTAGCTTTTACTTCTTGAAGATATTCCCCGAAGCCTTCGCCTATGTAATCGAGCCAGAAAGCTCAAATTTCCAACTATTGTCGATCAATCTTGCGGGCCGCGCCAATGTGAACCTTTTCCAGGGAGCTATCGGCAGCAAGACGGGCAAAGCCTTCTTGGATCGCCGCTCAGATTGCGCGCACCGCATTACCGATCGTGGTGATGAACACATCAACGTGATCGACACCGCCTCCATCTTGGCCGAAATGGAACCG
>CAJBCQ010000004.1 GCA_903951595.1 uncultured Hyphomicrobiales bacterium
ACGATGCGGCTGGCAAGTTCCGAATTTGTGATACTCACGAGGGCGCCATCGGAACTGCGTAAACGGGTGGAACGCATGCCGATCTGCTCAATGACGCCTTCCACATCGTTGGCCTCAATACGCTCACCCACGCGCACCGAACCATCCAAATACAGCACGATGCCCGCCAGCAGGTTTTCGAGCGTGGGCTGGGCGGCCAGTGCCACAGCCAAGCCGCCAACACCCAGACCCGCGATAATGCCCAACACCGGTACGCCGGCCCTGTTTGCGCCCACTGCCAAGATTACGAACGCACCGCTTATGCCGATCAGTCGGCAAAAAAGACGGACCATGCTTGCGTCAACATTGGCCGGATCAAGCTTGGAAAGGCGCGGCAAGTTGCGGGCAAACCAGTCGCTGGCCATGTAAACGCTCAAGGCCACCGCCACGAAGAAGATGAAGTTGAACACCACAACGCAAAGGATTTGCGGAAACCCAGTTAGGTTGATGGCATGGATGGTATTGTAGCCGACGGTGGCTGACAAAAACGCCGCACTGAGAACTTGCAGCGTGAATCTGTTTACGCCCGACGCGGCGAGCCGGCCCACCAATCCGGGGCCGAACAAAACAATGGCCATGCCGCCCACAAAAGCCACCCATTGCCACAAGGTGTTCTCCAGATAGACCTGCCGCCACACTTGCGGAAGGTTCATCACAAGACCTGCCCAACGCGGCGGCACAATGCCGCCGGGGGTTTGAATATAATATTCATAGGCGTTGAACTCGCCTGTCGGCTTTCCCTCAATAACGCTGGCATAGAGCAGCGGCGCATAGTCTATGGCTTCACCGGAAAAAATGAATTCACCATTGTGCATGCCTTCCGTTAGCCTGCCGATACTCAGATAGGTTCCCTCGACAATCCACAGATCGTCGCGCAACTGGCGTGTTCGCAAGTTTGGATTGTCGCTGGCAATTCGATACAAAGCCTCGCGCAGCATCAGCGCGGTTTCAATTCCAACGCTTTCACGGATGCCCTTGTGGACGGCGGACAAATCCATGCTGTCCAGCACCTGTTGCTTCAGCAGGTTGATCTCGGCCATCTCAGCCATGGAGGGCTGGGGGTAGAATGAAGACTGCGAGCGTTTACGTGCGGCCTCCAATGCTTCAAGCCGAGCAGCGATTGCATCTGTTGCATTCATGAAAGTTGCAATCATCGCATCCGGCGTTGAGCGGTCCGGGAACTTAGAAAAGGCCTGATTTGCCGCATGGGCCGCGTTTGCGGTCGCCATCATTGCGAAGGCCAGACAAAGACGCGAAAGCCAATTCATGTCATCCCCCCATACTCAGTGCGAGTTCGCGGCAACCCAAGTCTCGATCTCGCTGATCTCGGAAGCATCCGGTAAATTGCCAGTCTTCTGCATGATGCTGCGCACACGGCTGAACAAGGCACGGCGCTCACTCAGGGCCAGGCCCGAAATCTTCTCAAGCGGAACGATGCGCAAGGTGGCGTTGACCACATCCTCGTAATTGATATCACGCAACGGCGCGGCCGCTTGGGCCGTTGGGGCCGATGGGGCCGATGGGGCACTGCCGCCCGAAGGGTCCACGGTCGGCGGATCGAAGGCCTCATCGGGATAAAGCGCATCCAAACGCACATCGACGCTTTCCAGGATTTCGAGCGTCCCTTCATCAGGTTCGCGCGAATGGATGAAGGCGAGCAGGCCTTCAAGGCGGATGATGGCGTCATCATCCGGGGTTGTATTGACATGATTTGCCAGCGACAGGATTTCACGCGCGACCGGTGCATCGGCAAGCTGTTCAAGGGCCTTATCATATTCACCACGGCGCTGAAGCAGGCCTGCCGCTTCGGTCAGGCGTTCTGCCGACAGCGCGCCCAAGGGGCTTGCGGCATCATACAAGGCCTGCATGGATGACCTGCGCAGGGCATCAATCGATGACGCGCGGCTTTCGCGGATGGCGGCCAGTGTGTTTGCATAGCCGGGCGAATTGCCCATTGCGGGCGAATGTCGCTGGCCTGACAAAGCCAAGAAACCCAGATTGAGCGAAAAAAGAGCGGTTGAACCGATGAGGATTGCTCCCGCATTCGTTGTCCAATGCGGCATGCCGTTGAAATACACCCAAGCCCCCAGGGCCAGAAGCGCGCAGAAATTCAGCATTGATATGGTTAACCGCAAAATATCCAATCCCCCGGCCCTGCCCTGACAATATCCATGAGCGCAGCGTGGTTGTGAAGATATGATTTCTAACATATAGAATACGTTTATAAATCTGATAAGACCAGCGCCTGACTGGACAATTCGCCCCGTGAATCAGGCCGTGAGAAAGTTAGATAATGAGTACCGCCAACCCAAAGCTTCGCGCGCAAGCAGCCCACTATGATCCAGAACCGGGTGGCGCTTTCAATTCCAATAATGGCCCCAATCCGGCAAATCAGAATTACTGGTCTTCGTACAGGGGTGAGACCCCAAGGTTTTTTGGCTCCGGTTCGTTCTGGGCAGGCCTTGGCGTTACGGCTTTAACCGCAGGCGCTGGCTATGCGGCGCTGACCACTCCGGGTTTACTCGGCAGCGGGCCGGTTGCGGAACTTGGGCAAGGGTTCACCAACCTTTCGCTGTTCATCCAGCCTGTGCTGCTGTTGGTTCTCATCTGGGTTGTCGCATTTACCACACACCGCGCCCGGGTGCAGAACACGGCCATTTTTCAGCTCATCCGTGCTGCAAATAAGCTGTTCACACCGACAGACCGCGCAGTGAGCGAGATCAACAATCTGCAGGATGCGGTAACCGCAAGCCTTGCTATCATTGAACGCAAAATCAGTGACGTTGCCGACGAGGGCGAGCAGTTGGCGCAAAAGTTCAATGCCGTGTTGCAAGAGATCAATCAGGCATCCGACGGCAACATCAACAATATCAAAGATCTGATCGGGGAAGCCGAAGAGCAGCGCCAGTTCCTGCAACATGCGAACTTAATGATCACCACCGAGGCAAACTACGAGCTTGAGCGCAATTCCAGCAATGTGAAGCGCGTGTTGCAAATGCTGAAGTCTGAGATCGAGTCCTTTATGTCGCGGTTGACGCGTGACACCACCATGATGAGTGAAATGGCCGCCATCTCCGCCACCGAAACGGAAATGGTGAAAATTATCACCGAAGATTTACGCACCATCGTAAACACCAGTTACCGCACGATCCAAAGTGCAGTGGATGAGGGGCGCGAAAGCTTCAAGACCTCGCTTTATGAGATTGAACAGGAGAGCCGAACGCACCTTCTGACAACTGGCGACAATATCCATAAGCAGCTTCAGGAAACTGCGACCGCTTTTATGCAGCAGTTTGATCAGGCCACCAAGAAACTGGAACATACGCTGGAAGAATCCAGTCGGTCCATTCTGGATGCCATCACCCAGCGTGCCAAGGTGAGTGCCATGTCCATCGAAGCCACTACGTTGGACGCCAATGATATTGCGATCCAGAAGGTAGAAAACACCATTGCTTCTATGCAAGACCGCATTGCAGGGGTGATGGAC
>CAJBCQ010000005.1 GCA_903951595.1 uncultured Hyphomicrobiales bacterium
ATATGCGTGAGCAACGCATAAGAAGCGATGTTGAACGGCACGCCGAGGAAAATATCCGCCGAACGCTGGTAAAGCTGGCAGGAAAGCTTATCCCCGGCCACATAGAACTGGAACAAGCAATGGCACGGCGGCAAAGCCATCGCGTCCACATCCGCCGGATTCCACGCGGTTACCATCAGACGGCGCGAATTGGGGTTCTGGCGGATCATAGCGATGAGCTTGGCCAGCTGATCAATAGTGGAACCATCCCGCGCCGGCCAAGACCGCCACTGCGCCCCATAAACCGGCCCCAAATCCCCATTCGCATCCGCCCATTCATCCCAAATGCGAACTTTGTTGTCGTGCAGATATTGGATGTTAGTTTCACCCCGGATGAACCACAGCAATTCATGGATGATGGAGCGCAAATGCAGCTTCTTGGTGGTGACGAGCGGGAAGCCCTCCGCCAGATCAAACCGCATCTGGTGCCCAAACACCGAAAGCGTGCCCGTGCCCGTCCGGTCACCCTTGGCGTGACCGTGGGCGAGAACATGGGCCATGAGATCGAGATATTGTTTCACCCGTAACACCGTCATCCTCGGGCTTGACCCGAGGATCCTTTTCCCCTTCGCTTCCAGCCCTTGATACAGCCCAACCCCCGCGAAAGCGATATTGACTTTTTTCCTAATCCGGGATATGTAAATTCCCATCCTGCCGGGGGGGCGATGGCCATCGTCATCCGCAAAGCAGGGCGGGGTTTTCCTCATAAGTCGGTTGTTGTGAATCCCGTAGCGGAGTGCCTGCCCAAAAAGATCGGATCCACCCTCTACCCGGTACTCCGCTCTCCCCCACCTCTCCCAAACCGGACCCGCCGGATAAGGGCGCTTGGCTTAAGAGCCGCAGTTCACGCATCCACATATTCCGCTATGGCTGATGGCGCTGGCACAGGGGTGCCGTCTTCCTTCATGCCATCAATATGAAACCGGATCGCCTCACGGATTTCACGCTCAAGATCGGGAACGGTCGCCGCCGTGGCGATGCAGCCGGGCAGGTCTGGCACGTAAGCCGAGAAATTGGCTCCGGCTTTTTCAATGACGATGGCGTAACGCATCAGCTTTTATCCTTCAGGCCTGCTTGCTTGAGAATACTATTGAACGTGCCGGGGGCCAAGTCATCTGACGGCTGACCCGCAACGGTCACTCGGCCCGGTTTGACCGGATGCCTAAATTGCCGATGGCTGCCGCGCGTGGCCACATGAAGCCAGCCGTCCGCCATCAGCATCCGCAAAACATCCCTGACTGTGGCAGGCATGGCACCTCCAGTTCTCAGCTTGAGCATACATCATATCAAGTTGCACGTTTGTCGTGCATATGCTCTTTAGCGCAATATGGGGTTGTTTAACAAAAAACTGATCGAACGCACGGTCACGGCGCAACCGCCTACGATTCCGGAGCGGCATCGCGCCGCGCTCGTCACTTGGGCCAACTCTGTGCGCAACGGTGATATTGAGGCGGTGAATGAAAGCCAGGGGGAGCAGCGGTTCAATTCGCTGTTTATCGAAAACATTCTGGGCTACGTGCCGCCTGTGGCGGGCCAGCCCGCCACAATGAAACCTAAGGAGCGGATCGGCAATCTCGAGGTCGATCTAGCGCTGGGCGAATTTCCCGTCTCCGGCCCCTCGCGCATCATCGCGCCCTTTGAGCTGAAAGGTGCCGTCACCCGCGATCTGGATGCACCCATGCCGGGGCGCAAGATCACGCCCGTGCAGCAGGCTTGGGATTACGCCAATGCCAATGCGGGCACGCGCTGGGTGCTGGTTTCCAACTTCCGCGAAATCCGACTTTACGCTTTCGGCGAGGGCAATCAGTTTTATGAGAAATTCGATCTCTCCAAAATTGACGATCCGGCTGAATATGCCCGCCTGACGCTGCTTCTGAATGCCGACAATTTCCTCGGGCACCGCACTTCCGAATTACTGAAGCAGAGCAAGGAAGCCGACAAGGAAATCTCCACCCGCCTTTATAGCGAATATAAAACCCTGCGCGAAATGCTGATCCACGGCGTGAGTGCTGAAGGTTTGGACTCTGTTTCCGCCGTGGGGGCCGCGCAAAAGATTCTCGACCGCGTGCTGTTCGCCGCCTTTGCAGAAGATCAGGGGCTGTTGCCGCGCAACACGCTGAATGAAACCTACAAGGCCAAGAACCCCTATAAGCCGCTTCCCGTTTGGGAAAACTTCAAGGGCCTGTTCCGCGCCATTGATGAGGGAAGTGCCGCCCTCAACATCTCGCGCTATAATGGCGGCCTGTTCAAGCACGATCCGCTGATTGACGATTTGCATTTGCCCGACAGCGTGTGCGAGCAATTTGCCAAGCTGGGTGAATATGATTTCGCCAGCGAAGTTTCCGTCACCGTGCTGGGCCGAATTTTCGAGCAATCGGTTTCCGATATTGAAAAGCTGCTGGCGCGGGCGCGCGGCGAAGCGGAGGAAGAAAAAACCTCCGGCGTTTCCGGTCGAAGGAAGCGCGATGGCATTGTTTACACACCTGACTACATCGCCCATTTCATCGTAGAAAAAACGCTCGGCACCCATGTGGAAGAATTGTTCCGCAAAACGATGGCTGAATTCGCCAAGGGCCAGACGGAAGATTACTTCACCTTCGCCAAGGGCCGCGAATTAGCGGCGTGGGAAAGCTACCGCCTGAAATTGTCGCTGCTGCGCGTGGTAGACCCTGCCTGCGGCTCCGGCGTGTTTCTCGTTACCGCTTTTGATTGGCTGAAAGCTGAATATGAGCGCGCCAACAAGAAGATTGCCGATCTGAAAGGCAAGGACGGCTATTACGGCGACCTCCTAGATATTGACCGGGAGATTCTGTCGCAGAACCTTTACGGCGTGGATGTGAACGCCGAAAGCGTGGAGATCAGCAAGCTGTCGCTCTGGCTGAAAACCGCGCGGCGCGGCAAGGAGCTGGACAGCCTCGACCACAATATCGTGGTGGGTGACAGCCTGATCGAGGATTCCAATTACGCCTATTTGAAACACGGCTTTTCGTGGCACAGCGCTTTCCCGGAAGTGTTTGCCGAAGGCGGGTTTGATGTGGTGCTGGGCAACCCGCCTTATGTGCGCATGGAGCTGATCAAGCCCATGAAGCCCTATTTGGAAACGCGCTTTGAGGTGGTTTCCGACCGGGCCGATCTTTACTGCTATTTCTTCGAGCGCGGGCTTCGGCTTTTGAAGCCGGAAGGAAGGCTTGGCTACATCTCGTCATCCACCTTCTTCAAAACAGGTTCCGGGGCACCCCTGCGGCGTTATCTCTTGAAGGAAGCCGCCATCGACACGGTGACGGATTTTGGCGATCTGCAAATCTTTGAAGGGGTGACGACTTATCCCGCCATTCTGACAATGCAGAAACGCCGCGCGGCAGATGATCACCAGATACAATTCTGGAAACTGAACGCGCTGCCGGAGGGCAATTTCAGCACGGCTTTTGGAGACAGCGCGCAAGGCTTTCCGCAGGGAAAGCTATCGGATGCGAGCTGGGAATTGGAAGCCGATGGTCTGCGTGCCCTGCGGGAGAAGATCACGCGCGGAAAGAAGACGCTGAAGGAAGTTTACGGCTCGCCCCTTTATGGCATCAAGACAGGGCTGAATGAGGCTTTCGTGATTGACCGGGCCACGCGGGATAGGCTGGTTGCGGATGATCCGAAGTCAGCGGAGATTTTGAAGCCGTTTCTCGAAGGCAAGGACTTGAAGCGGTGGCGGGCTGAGCCACGCGATTTGTGGATCATCTACATTCCGAAAAACGCGATACGGATTGACGATTATCCAGCGATCAAAAAGCATTTGCTGCCGTTCAAGGATGCACTGGAAAAGCGGGCGACCAAGCAGGAGTGGTTTGAACTTCAGCAGGCGCAGGCGGCTTATCTTTCCGGCTTTGAGCAGGTCAAAATTTCTTATCCCCATTTTTCTGTTCGTGCCTTGTTTCATCTTGAAGAAACGCGCTCACTTTCAAATGACAAGAGCTACTTTGTTCCGTCTGACGACTTGTCACTATTGGCTTTGTTGAATTCGGATTTGGCTTGGTATCTCACAACAGCACTCGCGCCGCCTGTTCGGGGTGGCTACTTTGAACTGCGCGTGCAGTATATCGAGACGCTCCCCATCCCAAACATGACGGACAGTGAGCGCAGTGAATTACGCTTTTGCGCAATGGCGGCGCAAAGTGCCGCGAAATTCTGTCTCGCAAGTGAGAGCGCCTTGACCCGCCGCATCCCCGACCTCTGCCCGCCCGACCGCAGCCCCAAGCTCACCGAGAAGCTGAAAAACTGGTGGGAGCTTGCCGATTCCGCCGCCTTCCGGGCGGAGGTGAAAAAAACCTTCAAGGCCGACATTCCGCTGAAAGAGCGCAGCGAATGGGAAGACCTTTTCACC
>CAJBCQ010000006.1 GCA_903951595.1 uncultured Hyphomicrobiales bacterium
ATCAAAGGCCAGAAGAATATGGGCTGAATGGGCCAGGCGCGAAAGGGTGAGGCTGACGCGCGCTTGGCGGGTGGAGGTTGCAGGCAGGATGAGCAAGGGCTCAGCATCGGTGATGTCGAGGGCTTTTGCCAAGCCGGGTGCTTGCGGGAACAAGGAAGCGGTGTGCCCGTCATCCCCCATGCCCAGCAGCAACACATCGAAACGGCCTTCGAAATTTTGCAACGCCGTTGCGGCCATGTTGGCAGGATCGCCCTTGCCATCCCACAGGGGATAAAATTTTGCGGCGGCGGCTTTGTCTTGCAAAAGGAAAGTTCGCACCAGCTTGGCGTTGAGATCATCATGGTCGGCGGGAACCAAGCGGTCATCGGCCAAGGTGATGGAAACTTTCTCCCAATCCAGATCGCGGCTTGCAAGAATTTCAAACAGACGTTTGGGCGTGCGGCCACCGGAAACAACAAGGCTGGCGCTGCCTTTGGACGTGATCGCGTCAGCCAAAATGGCGATGACGCGCTCGGCCAAGGCTGCGGCCAGATGTTCGGAATCCGCGCAATGGATTTCGCGGATCATGTGGTTGGGTCCGCCCAGGCGCGGCCATCACGGGCCAGCAGGATGGCGCTTTCAGCCGGACCCCAGCTTCCGGCATTGTAGAAACGCACAGGCTCAGCACTTTGCTCCCATGCGGCCAGCAGGGGTTCGGCCCAGCTCCAGGCGGCTTCCACTTCATCACGACGCATGAACAAGGTTGCATTGCCGCGCACGACATCCAAGAGCAGGCGTTCATAGGCTTCCGGCCAGCGCACCTTGAAAGCATCGGCGAAAGAAAGATTGAGCGGGGTGGGCTTTAAGCGCATGCCGCCGGGGCCGGGGTCTTTGCTCATCAATTGAAGCTGCACGCCCTCATCCGGTTGCAGGCGCAAAACCAAGCGGTTGGGCTCGATGGTTCCGGCATCTGGCCCGAAGGCGGAATGTGGAATGGCGCGGAATTGGATGACGATTTCGGAAACGCGATGTGGCATGCGCTTTCCCGTCCGCAAATAGAACGGCACACCCGCCCAGCGCCAGTTTTCGACTTCCGCTTTTAAGGCCACGAAAGTTTCGGTGGCAGTTGGTGATCCGACTTCTTCGGCAAAGCCTGGAACCGCAACACCGTTGACAGCGCCTGCCTTATATTGCCCGCGCACGCCATTGCGAAGCACATCTGCCGGTTTCATGACCTTGAGAGATTTCAGAACCTTCAATTTTTCATCGCGAACCGCATCGGCATCCATCGCGGATGGTGGCTCCATCGCCACGAGGCAGACAAGCTGGAGGAGATGGTTTTGCACCATATCGCGCAGCGCGCCGGAGGTGTTGTAGTAAGCCGCGCGGCTTTCAACGCCAACGGTTTCGGCAACCGTAATCTGCACGTGATCGATCAGGCTGTGATTCCACATCGGCTCAAACAAGGAATTGGCAAAGCGCAGTGCCATCAAATTCTGAACCGTCTCTTTGCCCAGATAATGGTCGATGCGGAAAATTTGGCGTTCGGGGAAAACCGAGCCAACCAAATCATTGATCGCGCGTGCGCTTGCTAAATCCTTGCCGATCGGTTTTTCCAAAACCAAGCGCGTAAGTGGCGTGATGAGATTTTCTTCGCCCACGCGCTTGGCAACGGCTCCGAAAAGATCAGGTGCCGTGGCGAGGTAGAAAACGCGCACCCGGTCATCACGGCCGGCGAAGGTCTTTTTGAGTTCCTGCCAGCCCGCATCCCCCTTCACGTCGAGGGTGACGTGATGCAAACGCGCCAGGAAGCGATTTGTGGTGTTTTCGACCGTTTCTGACGCAGAAATGTAGGTTGCCAGCGCGGCAGCCACTTTTGCGCGGTAGGAATCATCATCCAAGGCTTGCCGCGAAACGGCGATTACGCGAGCATCTTCAGGGAGTTGGCCGTCTGCATCACGGTGATAAAGGGCGGGCAAAAGCTTGCGCAGCGCCAAATCGCCCGTGCCGCCGAAAACGACCAAATCGAAGGGTTGGACGGGGATAATCTGGGCCGACAAGGGGCTCTCCAAAGGCTCTGAAAGGGGTTGCGGCGGAATATCATCGGAAGCCGAAATAATGTCAACGGAAAGGATGGTATAAAAGGCAAATGATGGTTTTACATCATTGGGTTGACTTTATTTCGGCTTCCGTAAAAAATGCCCGAATGTTGAACCAAAACCTGCCCGCAACCCCCGCCAACCGCCTCAAGGTCATGGAGTGCCTTCTGGGGCATGGATTCATGGCGCGAAACGAATTGGGGCAGAAAACGGGCTTAAGTGCGGCAACGGTGTCCGAAACCGTTTCCGCGCTCATGTCCGAGGGGCTGGTTGTGGCGCAAAAAGCGACCGGTTCCACCCGTGGAAGGCCCGCGCAAGTGATCGGGGTGAATGCGATGGCGGGTCATGTTGTTGGTATCAAATTATCGATGCATGAAGCGACATTGGCGATCACCAATTTTGCCGGTGAGGCACTGGGCAGCACCAAAATCGCGCATCCGCCGGGTGGGCTGGATGCCACGCAAAGCGCGGTGCGAATTGGGGATGGCGTTTTGCAGCTCATTGGTGCGGCGGGGCTTTCGGCGGGTGATATTGCCGGCATTGGCGTTGGCATGCCGGGCTTTGTGGAATCCGCCAGCGGGCGCTGCCTGTGGAGTCCGGTATTTGCTCAAGGTGCGGAAAGCTTCGCCACTTGGCTTTCTCATATCACCAGCATTGCGGTTGCGGTGGAAAATGATGTGAACCTCGTCACCCTTGCGGAACGCTGGTTTGGTGAGGGGCGTGGGGTGGATCATTTCATGGTCATCACGCTCGAACACGGGCTTGGCATGGGGCTTTTTCTAAATGGCGAATTATATGCAGGGCCAAACGGACTGGCGGCTGAATTCGGCCATGTGATTGTCGAACGCGAAGGTGCCTTGTGCCGTTGCGGGCGCAAGGGTTGTTTGGAAGCCTATGTCAGCGATGGTGCCTTGGCCCGCCAAGCCGCGCAGTTGATGGAGCGGCCCATCCCTGCGGATGGTTTGGAAGTTCACGAGCTTGTTGATGAGATGACGAGGCGCGCTTTGCAGGGCGAGCCGGCTTTGCGGATTTTGATCGCGCAAGCTGGATTGCGCTTGGGCCGAGAGACGGCGAATATCGCCAATATTCTGGCACCTCAGCGCATTATCGTGACGGGTGAAGCCATGCGGGCGGAGGATTTGCTGATGCGGCCTTTTACCGATGGCTTTCACGGGTCACTTCTGCCGATGCTGCGCGAGCAGACGCAGATTGTGTGGCACAAGACGAGTGATGAAGTGTGGGCCAAGGGGGCTGCCGCCCGCGTGTTGCGGGCGAAATTCGCAGGGCCGCGTTAAAAGGTTTCAGCTTGGTTGAAGGAAGGTGCGGCGGCATCTTTGGCTGACAAAAGTGGATCGGCACCCGGCCATTCAATGCCGATTTCCGGGTCATTCCAAGCCAGCGAACGCTCATGCTCGGCGTGCCAATATTCATTGGTTTTATAAAGCACTTCGGCGGCATCACTCAGCACGAAGAAACCATGTGCGAAGCCTTCGGGAATCCAGAGCTGCTTTTTATTTTCCGCCGAAAGGTGAACGCCCGTCCATTGGCCAAAAAATGGCGACGTTTTTCTCATATCGACAGCGACATCAAAAATCTCACCCACGGCACAGCGTATCAATTTGGCCTGTGGTTTAACCAACTGGTAATGAAGCCCGCGCAGCACGCCTTTCTGCGAGCGCGAATGATTGTCTTGCACGAATTGCACATCGCGCCCCAAAACAGCCGCGAAGGCCTTGGCATTGAAGCTTTCAAAGAAGAAGCCGCGTGCATCACCGAAAACCTTCGGCTCGATTACAAGAACTTCTGGCAAATTTGTCGGGATAATCATCATGAGCTTATTATCAACCGTAAAGAGGGAAGATGTTGTTAATGCAAGCACAGTAACATGGCTATCAGCTTCTTCCCACAGGAACTTGATTACCAAAGGCTGAATGCATGAGCCGATCCCTCGCCGCCTCCCTGCCCCAGTCCGACACCGGACCTCTGGTGCTATTGGTTGAAGACAGTCCGCCACTCGCTGCACTCTATCAAACACATTTGAAAGGCGAAAACTTGCGGCTGGTGTGTGCCGACACTGGCACAGAAGCACTGGCGTTGCTCGAACGCGACTTGCCGAACCTGGTGTTGCTCGATCTTGATCTTCCCGACATGAACGGGCTGGAAATCATGCGCGCGGCACGCCATCAAGGGCTTAGCACAAGCTTTGTGGTGATCACCGCCAATGGGTCGATTCAGAATGCGGTGGAAGCCATGCAGGCGGGGGCGGTCGATTTTCTGGTGAAGCCTTTCACCAAGGATCGCTTAAAAGTAACCGTTGCTAATGCGCTGGAAAAGCTGCGCCTCACTCGCATTGTTGAGACCTATCGCGAGGAAAGTGAAAGGAACGGCCTTGACCGCATGATCGGGGCTTCGCCTGTGATGCAGGGCGTATATCGGATTGTGGAAAGTGCGGCCCCCAGCCGTGCAACCGTATTCGTGCTGGGCGAAAGCGGCACGGGCAAAGAGCTTTGTGCTGAAGCCATTCATCGCTTAAGTCCGCGCGCGGCCAAGCCCTTTGTGGCCATCAATTGCGCGGCTATCCCGCGTGAGCTGATGGAGAGCGAAATTTTCGGCCATGTGGCGGGGGCTTTCACTGGGGCCACCAAGGACCGCGAGGGGGCGGCAGCACGCGCCAATGGCGGCACGCTGTTTCTGGATGAAATCTGCGAAATGGAGACGGATCTGCAATCCAAATTGCTGCGCTTCATCCAAACGCAAACTTACCAGCGCGTGGGGGGGCAACGCTTGGAACGCGCTGATATTCGCTTTGTATGTGCGACCAATCGCGATCCTTTGGCGGAAGTGCAGGCGGGAAGATTCCGTGAGGATCTTTACTATCGGCTGCATGTCATCCCTGTTGAAATGCCGCCTTTACGCGAGCGTGGTGAAGATATTGTAACACTGGCGCGCCAATTTGTGACGCGCTTTGCGGCAGAGGATCAAAAGCATTTCACGGGGCTGGATGAGGGTGCGGAGCGGCGGCTTAGTGAATATGGCTGGCCTGGCAATGTGCGTGAATTGCAGAATGTGATCCGGCATGCCGTGGTGCTCAATCCCGGTCCGGTTGTGACCGAATCTATGCTGACGCTGGCCACGCGTTTTGAACGCGTGCCGCAGGTCGTTTCCATGGTGCCGCAGGTTGTGTCGATGGTGCAGACGATCTTGCCTGCGCCGGAGGTGGTGCAACCGGTTGCGGCACCGGCACAGATGATGGAAATGGGGGGCATCAAGCCCTTGGCATTGGTGGAGCAAGAAACGATCAACCGCGCGATTGAGCTTTGCGGTGGAGATGTGCCGCGTGCGGCCGTGGCGTTGGGCATCAGCGCTTCCACCATTTACCGCAAGAAGCAGAGCTGGGCTTCGGTGAAGGCTTAAGAGGCTAATCGCGAGGGCCCACCTGCACTTTCAAATAATTGTGTCAATTCGCGGCGAAGCCAAGACAGCGGCTCGCCATCGCGTAAGCGCGCTTCGCAGGCTGTTGCCGCGCGCGCCAGTGGCTTGTCACCATAAACAGAAGCCGTTCCGGCAAGCTTGTGCAGATGGTGAATGAGCTTGGGTGCGCTTAAGCAAGCATAAGCGGCAGCAATGGCGCGGGTTTCCTCGGCCACAAAGCGCACATAGCGTTCCTGCAATTCAGCCGGAATAGCAACTTCGCGCGCCGATGTGCCTTTGATGTTCAGGGCTTGGCGCAGCTCCGTGGCCCGCACGGGCTTTTGCACCACTTGGGCAAAGCCCGAAGCTTTCAGAGCTTCATGCACCTGACTATCTGTGCTGGCGGTGAGGGCTACGAGCCGGGGCAAATTATCGCGCGTGAACAGAGACGCCACATCCATGGCCGTGCCGTCGGGTAAATCATGATCGCACACAATGGCATCTGGCCTGCCAGTGGCGTGTAATAGCGCGTCGCAATCGGCATAGCTTCCTGCACCTTCAACATTGCGCGCAAGGCTTGCGACAAGCTGCATGACGACCGCGCGCAAAGGTGCTGAATCCTCCACCACCCAGAGCTTCTCAAAGCTGAAATTATAAGACACGAGCGTTCTCCTCACGCGCAAGCTTGCTGTTCCACAATTGCAACATGCCAACAATTTCACCCACAAGGCTTTTGCGTTGAGCTGGAGCTTGTTCTGTGCGACCGATCTCGCAATGAGTGGCGACAGTGTCCAGCAGGCGCTCAATATCGGCTTCTTCGCGCTTATCAAAAACGCCGTCAGCGCCGACATTGACCACACGCTTGAGCAAGGGCACATCCAAGAAGGATGAAAAAACCAGGATCATGGCATTCGGCGATGCCATGCGAATACGCTCGGCCAAGCGAGCGCCGGAATGGGCACCGCCGAAATCATTGTCGATGATGTAAAAGTCATGGCCCGGTGGGGCTTGTGGCTCGGTTGACTGGGTGATGACCAGTTGCGGGCAGAGCCGCTGCAGGCGAAAGCTCAAGAGGCCCAGCAGCACCGGATCATCATCAATGAGATGGGCTGTCATGTTTGGCGAGGGCGCGATCATGTGTTCTTCTCCTTGCGCAATTGTTGCCGTTTGACGAGGCGCGCTACCAGGCGCGATTTCAGCCTTGCAAGAAGCTTGCCTAATGCCACGCGGATGAATATCGGCGTGATGGGCTTGCGCGTATAAGTGGGGTCTTGCACATAGACTACCTGAACGGGGCGCTGGGTAATGGCGATGAGGCGAGAGACAGCCAGACGAACATCAGCTTCAGAACAATCCTGACGCACGACGCCAACCACGAGATCGGCTTCGGAGGCGAACAGGCTGGCCGCGAGGCGGGTTTCCACTTCACCGCAATCGACAATAACAAGATCGTGGCTTTCCGAAGCCGTTGTCATGAGCTTGCGGACATGCAAGAGCGAGAAGGTGTCATCATCCAAATTACCATGGCCGGTTGGCAGCACATCGATGGAGCCTGAGCGCACCGCACCGATCGTGTCGCTGCCTGCAATGAATTCGCGAAGGCCGGTGAGTTCAGCGTGACCGAGGCTGAAGGTAAGAGCGGGGGTCTGCAAGTCGGCATCAATGACCATCGTGCGTGAGCCGGAATCGGCATAGGAATTTCCAAGCGCCTTGGCCACCATGCTGGCATTTGAGCCCGGGTGTAGCGACATAACAGCAAGCGAACGGCTGGTTGTGGCGGGATCACCCAAGGCAAGCTGCAAGGCATTGCGAAGCTTATGTACACCCGATTTTCCATCCGGTGACAGGATGCCCGCAAGGGCAACACTCTTGCCAAGCGCCTTCACATCCTCCTCATGCCGAATGCGGGGGCGGATGATGCCGTAGATGATGAACAGGACGAAGCTCATGCCCAAGCCCCCAGCAAAGCTGACACCTGTAAGCTGGGGGGTCTTATCTTGGTGGGGTTTTTTAGGAACGACACCACGTTCGATGATTTCGGCAGGGCCGGTCGAGACCATGCGACTTTCAAGACGTAACTGCTCGACAGCCTTGCGACTTTCATCAAGCAGGCTGCGGGTTTGGGCACGTTCTCGTTCCAGAGAGGCAAGATTGTCACTGCGGGTGTTCAGCGCCTTAGCCTCTGCGGCGGCAGTCTCGCGGCGTTCTTTCAAGCGATTGAGATATTCTTTCGTCTCCGCAGGTGACTTGCCATCTACCTTGAGATCCTCACCACTCATCACCTGACCGATCACCACGCCAATCGCGGCTTTTCGTTCCTCGATGGCCAGATCAATGATATCCAATTCGGCTTGCGCGGCTCTCATGCGCTTGGTTTGCGGTGTGTAGCGTTGGGAAAGAACCTTGATTTCAGAAACCTTCTTCATACGCTCAACAACAAGCGTAGCAATGGGACCGTCGGCGGCTATCTGCTTGGAAAGATCAGCATCTTGCTTGGCCGCACCGGCTATCGGATCGCGCGAGTCCAAGCCTGCGATCTGACCTTCAAGTTCGGCGATGCGGTTCGATAATGCCTGAACCTCGCCAAGTTTTTCAGCATGGGCTTTGATAATGGAGGTAGCATCATATTCGCCACCAACCGTTAGAATTTCGAGATCCATCTTGGCAAGCTTTGCCAAGAGCTCTTGGCTACGCGCGACCAATTCGCGCTCGCGGAATGCTTGGCGTTCGCGTGCTTGGGTAACATGCAGATCAATATAGCCATCCAATAAAGCGTTGAGCACGCCAGCGACTGTTTGAGGGTTGCGGTGTTTTGCCGTGATGGTGATAATACCCTTATTGCCTTTGACTTCGAGCATGCCTTCGAGGGGCGCGCTTTCAAGCGGCAGATCGGGAACGCCTTTGTTTTTGGCAATGATAAGAGCACGTTCCAACACTTGTGGGCTGGTGAGCTTGTTTGTCTCGCCCATCGTGAAGGAATCAAACAGCTTCATGCGAGAATCATCAGCACTGCTATACAGAATGGACTGATCACGCCCGGCTAGGCGCATGATCCCTTGGCTCATATAGTTCGGCTTGGCCGTCATTTGGATCATGACAGCCAGAAGGCTGCCGAGCAGAACACCGATCATGAGGGCCAGCGGAACCCGGCCCCGCAGGCCGCCTTTCACGGCCTTCACAATGTCGAAGGGCTGGGCTTCGGTTTGCTGGATGAAGTTGCGGATCTGGCGCAGGCGCGGATCGCCGACGCGCGCGGAAGCCTCACGCGAGGCTGGTGGCTTGGGGGCCGGCGCCTGTTGCGGGATGGCGGCCTGATCGGATGCCATGATCAGACAGTGCCAGGCCGCAGCCTGCGGCTGCTATCGTCTCGTTCCCAAGCATCGGCTTTTGCTTTGCGGGCTTTGACGACAGCCAACAGATTGACGATGGTGAAGATTCCAAAGCCCAACCACAGATGTGGGCGCGGCAGGACGCGCGCGGCGAAGGTTTTGAAGCCGGGGCCTTTGGCCTTCGCCCCCCGCGCGGCCAGTTGCCGGTTGCCGCGCTGCACCCGGGTGCGAACTTTCAGCAGGTCGGCAAAGCTTGCAGGGGCCATGGCCGTGAAGGAAGCCTCTGGCACAAAGACGATTTCTTCGCGCTTGAATTGGCGGCTGACAAATTCATCATCATTGGTAAGGCGTGGCAGATGGCCAATGCGGGCTTGGCCTTCAACAGACAGCGCATAGACGCCGCCAAATTTGCCGTGGTCAAAATAGGGGCTGAAACGCCAAGCCTTGTAGAATTGACGCACGGCAAAGGAGGCATGCGACATGTCCACATCCATACGGCCAATGGCGGCGAGGGCGGGGCCTTCTGAGACAGCCGCAGAAAGGGCGCGCGCGGCAGCGGTGGTGATGGCAAGATCGCCGTCAAGATAGATATGGGGGCCTTGGCTGGCGCGTTCGCGCGCTGCGTTCACGGCGCCAATTTTGGAGCCTTCCGCCAGTTCGATGACTTCGACGCCGGGGAAGGTGCGGGCCACTTCAGCGGTGTTGTCAGTGCAGCCATTGGCGGCGACGATGACATGGAATTCAGCAGGTTCCGCCTGCATCAGCAGCCTCGACAGGCAACGGCCAATGGTGGTTTCTTCTTGATGGGCCGGAATGAGGATGCTGGTGATCATGGGCTGATAAATTCCCGGATAGCCGTGATGAGGCCTTGTGAGGCACCCGAAGCAAGAGCTGGGCCATTTTTCAGCAGGGTGTGATCGGATAGCAGGCGCAGAAGTGCAGTCTCATCGGCAGCCACATGCAGACCGTTGAGATGCGCAAGCTTGGCGGCGGTGGCGAGCTGGTGATCATTGCGATGCTCGCCATAGATGGCGCGACGCGGCATGATGATGACGGGCTTGCCGCGTTCAAGGCCAGACAGGATGGTTCCCATGCCAGCATGGGCCACGATGATGCGCGCTTCATCCATGGCTTCATCAAATGCCTCTGGCGACAGATCAGCGCGCGTGCGGATATGGAAGGGCTTATAGCTGCTGGCGGGGCCAACTTGGGCAAATACATTCGAGCCAGTGGCATTGGCCCAGCCATCCATGGTGCGGATGAGGCGATCAAAGGGCAACTGGGTTCCGACGGTGACGAAGATCATGATCTTACCCTCAGATGACGGACCCCATGAATTTGCTGCCCGTGCGCTCAGCGACTTCGGGCCATTGGGTAAGCATCAAATCAGCGTGGCGCTGGGACAGATGAGCCGAAAGCGAGAGCTTTTCGGCATTGGCAACGCTGTCGAGAAACAGCGTGCGGGCACGCAGAACGCGACCCATGCGGATGGCGAAATAGCCCGGTGCGGCCCCTGTGGTGATGACAACATGGGGGCGGGTTTTCAGCATGATCCAGCCAAGCTTGACCAGAAGCACCAAGAGCTTCCACTTCTGCATGCGGTTGGCATCGGGTATGGCGTAGAAAACCGCAGGGGCCACATCGGCGGCACGGTCTGCATCAACAGAAGCAAATGTGACATCAAAGCCGGCAAAGGCTGGACGCAGGCGCATCATCTGCACCCAATGGCCGCCACCGGAGCTGACGGCCAGAACCCGTGTCACTTTCGTTTTCATGCCGCTGCCCTCTTGTCGTTGGTCAAAATATTTTCATAGATCGCCATGAGCCGCTGGAGCTTGCCGGGCCACAGCCCAATGCTTTCAGCTTTGAAGCGCGCACCCTTGGATAGAGCCGCCAGTTGATCTGGATCGCTGGCCAGCGCGCGCACATGGGCGGCGAGCTCCGCAGCATAGATTTCCGGGGTCACTGGATCCGCTTTCTTCCCGCAGGTTTCATCAATCACGTGACCGGGGCCACCCCGGTCGGCGGTGACAACGCAAAGTCCATGCCGGAGGGCTTCGAAAATCACGCTGCCGGAGGGTTCGCGGAAACTTGGAAAAAGAAAGATATCGGCTTTCTCATAAAGTTTCTCGATCTCGGTGCGAGTGAGTTGACCATGGAAGCGGATGCGGTCAGCAACGCCTAAGCGTTCAGCCTCACGGCGACAGATTTCCAACTCCTCACCGCGCCCGGCCTGATCGAGGGTTACATGGGGCAAGTCTTTCAACAGCGCCATCGCACGCACGCAATCGCGCAAGCCCTTGGTGCGTACCGCGCGGCCAACATGCAGCAGGCGCAAGGGGGCATTGGGATCACGCGGTTGGTGGAGGGGAGCAAGCGTATCAATGCCAATCTCGCTCATGACATCAAAGGCTTTCAGCGGAATGCCTTGCAAAATGCGACCAACATAAGGAGCAACACCCAGCACACATTCAGCCTTGGCGTAGCTTTCGCGCAGCCACGGATCATGAGCAAAGCGCCAGTGATCGAGGCGGCGCAGATGGGTGAACCAGGGTGCTGAACCGCATTCGGATTCAAAGCCCTGCGGGGTATCGAGGCTTCCGGCATAGGGGCCCAAGACATAGGGAATGCCGCAGTCTTTCAGCGGAGAGGCATAGCGTAGGGCCAATGGCGTTAATTGATGGGCGATATCAAAATGACGCCCCTGCTTGCTCGCCTGCGCCACCCAGGCGCGCACACGCGCGGCAAACAGCGGATAGCCCGGTTTCAGCATGGCCGTGATGCGTTCCAATTTGCGAGGCAAAGTGAATTCAGGGAAGGTGATCACTTCGACATGCGGTAATTGACGCTGCGTGTCCTCACGGCCCACACGCTGTTGGGTTAACAAGGTGACTTGCGCGATCTTGCCTAAATGGTGCACCAATTCGAAAGCATTGCGGGCTTCGCCGACATCGGTTGCATCGACATTGCCGGCGATGAGAAGCAATTTGAGAGGCATGTTCATGCGCGGCCTGCCTTTGGCCAAGCGTGGGCAAAGCCCGCAACGACGCCCGCAAAATGCTTTCGCCGCTGTGCACCCTTGGGATGGCGCATCATGCGGCTGGCGAGCTGCCAAAAAGCAAGGCGGCTGGCATTGAAGATGAACAACATGGCAAAGGCGAGACTTGCGGCGAGAATGCCGGAATGTTTGTAATGGAGGCGTACAATGGCTTGCGTCAACATGATGTCTCGACGTTGGTTCAGGCTTCCAGAACTGCCACCCCCCAGATGGGTGATCTCGCCCACCGGCGCAAAGCGCAGTTTCCAACCATCCTTTGCAATGCGGCGGCACCAATCGGTTTCTTCACCAAAGAAAAAGAAGTTTTCATCGAGCCTGCCAACCCGGCGAATGACTTCAGACCGTACCAGCATATAGCAGCCGGAAATGACATCAACATCACGCTGGGTGTCGCGTTTCCAGCTATCAAAGCGATAGCCATGCAGAAAGCTCAGGAAGGGAAGTTTCCAAAGCCCGCTCGTGAGTAGCATGAGATTGGCAAGGCTGGGCCAGGCTGAGCAAGTGAGCTGCACCGTGCCATCTGCATTGAGAACGCGGCAACCCATGGCACCCACATCCGGGTTCTCATCCAGATAGGCAACCGAATTGGTGATGACAGCCCCATGAACCAGCGTATCAGAGTTCAGCAGCAGCACATGACGACCACGGGCGCGGCGGATGGCAATGTTGTTGGCGGCGGCAAAGCCAGCATTCACATCATTGCGGATGAGCAACACTTCGGGAAAGTATTGGGCAACCATATCGGCTGAGCCATCGCTGGAGGCATTATCCACCACGAAGACTTCAGCTCTTACCCCGGCCTTGTTGGCGTACAAGCTGGTGAGGCAATCACGCAGTATTTCGCGCGTGTTCCAATTCACGATGACAATAGAGACATCGATATTGTCAGGCAGCATGGCTGTTGCGGGGATCATCATTCCATCCAAGTTCGTTTTCATAATCATATTCTTCTTCTGCCAGCTCACGCTCTTCGGCTTCCTGCTCGGCCAGTGTTTTCGTTTCAACTGCGGGTGTCGTCATGAACACACCAGAGCCGATGAACAGCAAGAAGAGGCAGAATAGTGCATTCCAAAGATGCACGGTGGTTGCTGCAAAAGAGATGCCAAACAGGGTGATCATCCAAGCGTAGCGGCAGGCGATCCAACCTTGATCACGATTGCGCTGTCCGGCTGCACCGAGGCAGATCGAGGTAATGGCCCAAACAAGAGCAATCAAAGCCGGCATGCCGTAGCGCACGGCGGTGAGCAACCAAAAATTATCCATGCTGCTGCTCATCCAAGATGGGCGAGTCCATTCGGCAAATCCTATGCCCAACCACCAATTTCGGGCCACTTCAGCTGAACCATATTCCCAGATGAGGATGCGGTTATAGGAGCTGACGGGCGAGAAGGATGCGTAGGTGATGAACACGTTCACGGGCGGGCGGTTGGAAAACAGGCTGACGCCAAAGATGGATAGAGAAAAGATTAAGAACAGAATGCCCCAGCGCATGGGGATATTGCTCGTGATCCGGTTCCAACCGGCGAGGATCAGTTGGATAATGACCGCCACCCAGGGACCGGCAGACAATGACAAAAAGCAGGCGAGAAAAACGCCAGTGGGTATCCATTTTGCCTTCATCTTGGAATAGTTGGGACCCACCACAAACAGCGCCATGCTGAAGGCGGCAGCACAGAAAGCGCCATAAAGAATCGGGTGATCAAAGGAACCAAAGGCCCGCGACAGGCCCCAGCGCGGGTCAATATGTGGAAGGGGGGGGCCGCCGAGAGCGGCGCGGAAGAACTCGCGGATGACGTGCAGACCCGTTACCGATTCTGGAAGCGTGAAGCACAAAAGCCCAAGGACGAAGAAGGTCATGAAGCGAGACAGGGCGCGGAAATCATCGGCATTGCGGATATAGCGGCGACCCAGCATGTAAGAGCCGAAACATTCGATGAAATACATGCCAGCCGGCTCTATCGCGTTCATTCCATCATAATTGAAAAGGGCAAGCGCCGCCCAGCTGACGTGGAACAGCATGAGGCCGTCTGCCAGCAAGATGGTCCCAAAGCGGTTTGCCAGCAGTTTGAACAGGCATGGCAGAACCATGATGATGAGCAGGACGCGGTAAGGCGAAAAACGCAAAGAGCCAAGATTGAGCGAAGCCTCAGGCGGGAAGGCGAACATGACGATCAGCAGTGCCACTGGTAAAGCGAGTTTTACCCGATCAGGCCGGGGTGCGGCTTGGTTGTCGTCATAAACATCTTGCATGGCTCAGCACGCGCGCGCTTGGCTGAGCCATAGGCAATTATGAAGGTAATTCAAAATAGTACGTGCACGGGTGCCGGTGCCCGAGTGATTGACCAAAACATCATCAACATCTTTCATCTTTGTTTCACCTTCAGCGGGTGCTGGCGGCCAAGGCGGGAAACTTCAGCCATTGCGGTTTCTTGAGGAACGCAAGCCCGATGCCAAGCAGGCCCAGCACCAGCGCCAATGACGCATTCAGGCTGATGAGCGGTATGAAATGGGCCGTTATGCCCAGCGATGCCGCCAGAATGACAAGCCCGGGATCCAGCGCGCGGCGCATGCGGCATTGATGGCGAAGGCGCAGGGAGGCAGCGATGAGGGAGGCACCTTCACCGGCAGCCGCGATGGCGGCGAAATGCACGAGGCTCAAGCCCTGGAGTGCAAGCAAGATGCCCAAGCCCAAAGCGATGGCGCGCAGAAAACTACCCGCCAGTACTCCGCGCGTGTCGCCATTGGCCAGAAGCAGGATGACGGGACCGACGCGGGCAATACGAGCCCCGGCGGCGGCACCAAGCCAAGCCAGAGCGGCGGCTTCGAGCGCGTAATGTTCGCCGAACACGAAGCTAATGAAGGCAGGCGTGAGCAGGGCAAAGCAGGCGGTGAATAACAGGCCTGAACCGAAAGCGGTGTATAGCACGCCAAGGCCAAACCGGCCTTCAGCGCGGCCTTGGCTGCGTGCCGCAACTGGCAGCAATCCAGCGATGGCAATGCGGCCAGCCAGAATGGCCGGAATGAGAGCAAGCTGGCTCGCTATGCCAAAGCGACCGAGTGTTTCCAGCCCATAAGCACCACCCACCGCAATACGTTCACCTTGAAAGACAGCCGAGAGGAATAGCGCATTCAGTGCCAGCGGCCAGCCAAAGGCCCAGATACGCTTGAGGTTTGCGATTTCAAGACGAGCGCGGTAAGGGCGGCGGGCAACCCAGTGCGACAGCCCCACCATCGCCACGACTTGCGCCAAGCTTGCAAGCACAATTGCCTCCGGGCCTTGCGTGATCATCACCGAAGGCCAGGCGGCAAGAAGACCAGCAAGCGAGCCTCCGCCTTCAGCCAAAGCCGCGCCTCCAGGTTTCAAATGGCGGTTATAGATGCGGCAATCCAAGTGCAGGAAGCCACGGATCACCGGCGCAAGGGCGAGGAAGCAAAGCCCTTCAGCATTGATGTCGAAGGTAAAAGCAATGGGCAGGGCGAGCAGCAGCAGAACCAAGCCCCCGATGACCCCGCGCAGGATGGAAGCACCATGGGCTAGGGTTTGGAATTTCGCGCTTGCACCATCCTTGGCTTGCAGGACGAGACGGTCGATGGAGACATCCGTGATCATTTCGATGAGACGCAAGCTTGTCATCATCAGCACGAGTGCGCCCATTTGTGCCGGTGTCAGCCAATGGGCGAAAACCACGGTACGCATGAGGGTGGCGGCTTCGCCAGCTGCAAAGACGAGCGCCAGAAGGCCCGCACCCTTGGTGAGGCGGGCAAGCATCAGGTGGTCTCCGCTTTGGTTGTTTGGTCGGTGATAAACGCTTTGATCTCATCCATCTGTTGGGCGGCGCGTTCTCGCACCTGGGCTGCCTGTGGGGCCAGCATGCGGGCGGTGAGACGGCGTTCGGCAAAAAGCGCAAGGAGCCGATCGAAGATGCTTTTGTCGGAGCGGTTTTCACGTAGATCCAGAACGCTATCACCTTGGCCGCAGGTTTCGAACACGCCCAAGGTTTTGCCGCTATAGGCCAAGGCGGCTGCGGGCACACCGGATGAAAGCGCGCCGATGGTTGCGTGCATGCGCGAGCCTGCAAACCAATCGCACCGCGCGATGAGCCATTTGGCTTCAGATGCATTGAGTGGATTTGTGGGAATGGTGACGCGATTTTTGAAATGCGGCGGGATTTCTTCCATCAAGTCGAGGGCTGCGGCAAGGTCTGATTCAAAATTATCGAGGGGCTGATGCACATGCGGCACAAGCACGATATTCGCGACGGTTTCCTTGATAAGGCGTATCAGAAAATCACGCGCAAATTCGCGGTAGTCACATTGCAGGTGGAAAGTTTCCTTGGCCCATTCAGCCCGGTTGAACAGAAGGCCGCTAAAATTGAGACCAATCAGTGGCGTTTCGCGCGTGGCCAGGAGGAAGGATTTGAGAGCACTTCCGAGCTTTTCCAATTCTGGGGGCGTCTGTGGCAAACCAAAGGCCATGTCCACACCAAGCCGGTGGCGGGTGGCATCAAAATCGTTACCCAGCAGCTGTTGTAGGGCCGCCAACGAGCGGGCATCGCGCGCATAGGCAAGGCTCGCAGCCTTCACGATGCGCCCCGCTTTACGGCCAGCGCTTGGCAATTCAAAAGGGCCGTAGGTTTGCGGCAGAAGGATAAGTGGGCGGCCTTCATTGAGGGCGAGGTTCTTTGGCAGTGTGATGGTTTCAAAGCGCGAGGGGCCATAAATGTCTGAAAAGCTGTCACCGCCGGACACATCTAGCACCGCGGCAGAATTGCGGATGGTTTTCAAAAGCGGATTGCCAAGGCCACCGAAGCGCTGGGCCAATTTTGCCTGACGCAGATTTTCTGGCCGGTAGAGGCGGCGACCGTTCACAGCACCCTGACGGATGACGGCAACGCTTTGTTCACCAAGCTTCCAGCGATCAGACCGCTTTCCACGACCATGATCGAACACGGTAATGGGGCCCATGGCCCTTTCATGAAGGGCAAGCACGGCGGATTGGCAAAGGGCGGTAACGCCCTGATTGCCGGTATCAGGGGCTGCGCCAAAGAGGCAGACGGATTGATTATGTGAATGTTTTTTCATGAGCAGCATCAAAGCAAGGCGCGTGCCAATTGCGCTGACGCGCCTGGCGATCGCTTGGTATGCAGATTGCGAGTGTGGTTTGCAATTTGCGAGGCGCGATGCGCGGGAAAACCTTAAGAGGCCCCTATAAGCTGGCACGTGGCTTGCGTCAGGCCTTGCATGCAATATGGCAAGGAGGCCAGCATGAAGGGCGTTATTCTTTGCGGCGGCTTGGGGTCACGGCTTCGACCGATGACGCTTGTGACCAACAAGCATCTGTTGCCGGTCTATGATCGTCCGATGGTGCATTATCCCATCCAGAGCCTGCTCAATGCCGGTATTGATGAAATTCTAATTGTAACGGGTGGCGAGCATGCGGGTGATTTTCTCAAGCTTCTTCGCAATGGCAAGGAGCTTGGATGCCGTCGCCTACAATATGCTTATCAAGAAGGTGAAAGTGGCATCGCACATGCCTTGAAGCTTGCCGAAGACTTTTCTGATGGTGGGCGTATTTGTGTGATGCTGGGCGACAATATCATTGGCGGTAACATCCGCGAGGCCGCCGACGGTTAC
The DNA here is from genome assembly GCA_903951595.1 of uncultured Hyphomicrobiales bacterium. GTDB lineage: Bacteria > Pseudomonadota > Alphaproteobacteria > Rhizobiales > Aestuariivirgaceae > CABJBCQ01. Next base: position 17,511 of record CAJBCQ010000006.1, read on the forward strand.
CGCCGCCAAACCAAGGGTGCCAAAATTCTGTTAAAGCAGGTGGAAGATCCTGAGCGTTTTGGCGTGGTGCGGTTTGAAGATCAGCGGGTGGCTGAAATCATTGAAAAGCCGAAAATTCCGCCCAGCAATATGGCTGTTACCGGCATCTATTTCTATGACGAGCAGGTGTTCGACATCTGCCGCACGCTGCGGCCCAGCGCGCGTGGCGAGTTAGAGATCACGGATGTGAACAATCATTATCTCAAGCGCGGAATTTTGTCTTTCGACACGCTGGAAGGCTGGTGGACGGATGCGGGCACGACGGAAAGCCTTTACCGCGCCACCCGGCTTGCAGCCGAAGAAGGTGCCAACAAGCTCAATGCCGGTCTAGTGGCCGCTTAAAGGAAAAGAAACCATGATATCCTTTGAATATCCCGTGATGCTGGTCGGTGCCAATGGCATGTTGGGGCGCGCTTGGCGGCAAGAGTTGGAACGCAGCGGAATTGCTTATACAGCCCCCTCGCGTGAGTGCTTCAACATCTGCGATCCAGAACAAATCCATCGCGAGATTGATGGCCAACTTTCGGCTGTCATCAATTGCGCGGGCTGGACGGATGTGGATGGTGCGGAGGCTGATCCTGCCGGGGCCATGGCGCTCAATGCCTCCGCCCCCGGCAATCTGGCCTTGGCGTGCGACCATGCGGGGATTCCATTTGTTCATTACAGCACGGATTATGTGTTTGATGGCGAGGTGGGTTCGCCTTATTTGCCGGATGATCCGCGTGGGCCGGTGAATGCCTATGGTCGCTCCAAGGCCATTGGCGAGAACCTTGTGCGCATGAACAGTGCCCATCACCTCATCATTCGCAGCAGTTGGCTTTATGCGCCCTGGGGCAAGAATTTCCTTCGCACCATGGCTGATATTATGCGCACCAACCCGAAGGTGCGCGTGGTGGAGGACCAGATCGGAAGGCCCACTTCGGCTGAATGGCTGGCGCAAGCTTCCTTGCGCCTGTTGATGACGGACAAGCGCGGCATTTGGCATGTCACCGATGACGGGCAATGTTCCTGGCACCGCTTCGCGCTCACCATCCGGGATGCGCTGAACCTGCCTTGCGAGGTAGAGCCCTGCGCCAGCAGCACCTATCCGCGCCCCGCAAGCCGACCAGAATGGAGTGTTCTGGACATTTCGCGCACCACAGAGGCCATCGGCCAAGCCCCGCATTGGGAAGATTCCGTGCGCGATGCCGCCAGAAGGGCCACAAGCGACGCACGCATTGCCGCTTAAATACAACCCGTTAACTCCAGATTAACCATGTTTGCCGGATAGGTTAAGTATTCATGAAGGAGATGGGCGAGATGGCTGTGAAAGTATTGGTGACCGGTGGCTTCGGTTTTATCGGGTCAAACTTCATACGCCATGCGCTAGAAAATCGGCCTGACTGGCACATCACCAATCTCGATAGCCTTGCTTATTCCGGCAACCCAGAAAATCTTACCGATGTGCTGGCGCATCCGCGCCACAGCGTCGTGATCGGCGACATTCAGGATCGCGCGCGCGTGATGCGGCTGGTGGCGGAGAATGAACTCGTCATCCATTTTGCCGCTGAAAGCCATGTGGACCGCTCCATCGCGGATGCGCGCGCCTTTATCGATACAAATGTGACCGGAACACTGAGCTTGCTTGATTCCATGCGTGTAAAGGGCTGTGGTCGCTTTGTGCATGTCAGCACGGATGAGGTTTATGGCTCGCTGCCGCTCGATCGGCCTGATTTGAAGTTCACTGAAGAAACCCCCATTGCACCATCCAGCCCCTATTCAGCTTCAAAAGCCGCTTCTGACGGATTGGTGCGCGCCTATCATCACACTTACAACATCGATGCGGTGACAACACGCTGCTCGAACAATTTCGGGCCTTGGCAGTTTCCCGAAAAGGTCATTCCGCTATTCATCACCAATCTGCTGCAAGGCCGCAAGGTGCCGCTTTATGGTGATGGCCTGAATGTGCGCGATTGGCTGCATGTGCTGGATCATTGCGAGGCCATTATCGCGGTGGCTGAGCGCGGGCGA
>CAJBCQ010000007.1 GCA_903951595.1 uncultured Hyphomicrobiales bacterium
CCCCCACCCATTAAAGTGTTCTTTAATTTGACTTGCAACAATTAAAGTAAGTTTTCATATCACTGGCAAGTCAGAAGTCACTTAAGTCATCCGAGCCCACCCGATACCCCATTGCCCGATAACCACGCTGCCGCTTATCCCACATCCGCAGCAGCGCTGTGTGGCCGGTATCGACAAAGTCGATGATGCGCACATCGGTCTTGGTCGCGTGCTCGCGGTGCAATCGGCCCGCGTATTGCTGCAAGGTCCCCTTCCACGACACCGGCATGGCCAGCACCAAGGTATCCAGCGGGGGATGATCAAACCCTTCTCCAACCAACTTGCCGGTCGCCAGCAGGACACGCGCCGCATCAGGTGGCAACGCGCCCAGTTCCGCGATCAGTGCGGCGCGCTGCTTCTTGGCTATCCGCCCGTGCAGGACAAACAAGGATGGCACCTTGTCGCCCAAGGCAGTTTGTATGGCATCGAGATGTTCGGTGCGCTCAGTCAGCACCAGCACCTTGCGGCCCTGGCCGTAGGCGTTGATGACTTCGGCAGCAATCGCGTCCGTTCGGGCTTGATCAATGGCAAGGTGCCGGAATACATCCTGAATCCCCGCCTCCTGCGGCAAATCTATCCGCGAGTGCAGCATGCAGGGCGTGACCGCCAGATCGTGCGGCGCACCTGTGGGCTTGGCTGCGGTGTGGCGAGTTGGCCCGCAGTGCATGAAAATAATCGGCTGCTGACCATCACGGCGGATCGGTGTGGCCGTCAGCCCGAGCACGTATTTGGCTTTGGCCTGCTTCAAAATCGCATCAAACGATGCCGCGCCGACGTGATGGCATTCGTCCACGATCACGTGACCGTAGTTTTCGACCAGCGGATTCACTTCGCCCTGGCGCGACAGCGATTGCATCACCGCAATGTCGATTTTTCCGGTTGGTTTCGCCTTGCCGCCGCCGATGGTGCCGACCACGCCCTTGCCAACGCCCAGGAATGATTGCAGGCGCTCCTGCCATTGCTTAAGCAGTTCGGTTCGATGCACCAGCACCAGCGTGTTGACGCCACGGCGAGCAATCATCGCAGCGGCCGTCACCGTTTTGCCAAAGGCCGTCGGTGCGCACAGGACGCCCGCATCGTGATGCAGCATGGAGGCAACGGCGAACTCTTGATCTGGCCGCAAAGTACCCGCAAACGCAACGTCCATCGGCGACCCAGCGTATCGTTCGTCGATCAGTTCGAAGCCAATCGAATTGTCACGAAGTAGCGCCAGCGCGGCATCCAGGCAACCGCGCGGCAACGCAATATGGTTGGGGTGGTTTTCGGCGCAACCAATCACACGCGGTTCATCCCACACCGAAAAGCGCATCGCCTGCTTTTTGTAAAACTCAGGATTCTGGAAGGCCGCCAAACGAATCAGCCGATTGGCCAGTGACTGCGGGAGTTCTGCCTTTTCAAAATAGATCAGGTTGGCCAGCGTCACCGTAAGCGACTTCGGTATCGGTCCGACCAACTTCTTGCTAGCGGATGTGGACTTCTTCCAAGGCTCTTTCTGGTCTTCCTCATCGATGAAGGTCACATCGAGTGGGTGCGCGTTGCCCGTCGCCCTCAGAATGATGGGCTCGAGATCGTGCGCCGGCATTGGCACAATGGCTGCTAGGAAGGCCCACTGATCTTGGTAAGGCCGGAAGTCAGCATCCACAAATACACTGCATCCGTTTTCACGCGGATGCTTCTGCAGTGGCAGTGCGATCAGATTGCCAAAACCGCCTTTGGGCATCGCATCCTGATTGGGGAACAGCCGGTCGTAGGATTCGAGCTTGAGTTGCCGCGTGCGGGCGCAAGTGTGGCTGATGATGGCCGTACCGAGTCGGCGTGCGTCCCGAGCCGACACGCTGCCGGTGAAGAAAATCCAGGCATGCGCACCATTGCCGGAACGTGATATTTCAAGGGCGACGGGCACCCCCAGTTCGATACAGGACAGGTAAAACGCTTTGGCATCCTCCCGCCATTGCGCCTCATCGAAATCAGCAGCGAGAAAATGGCAGGTGTCGTCGGTCAGCAGCGGATAGACCCCAACGGTGCGTTTTCCAGCAAGGTGCTCGAAGATCACCTGATCCGACAAGGGAATCAGCAGACGGTTATTGCACTCGCCACACTTGATACGCGGCTTTTCGCAAACACCGGCCAGCCACTCATTGCCACAGGCAGGTGCATATCCTGCGTTGCCGGTGGTTTTGCTTTCCCAGCGGATCGGGTAGACGTCGGTGCGGCCACGAAACAACCGACGAAACAGCGCTACCTTTTCAGCGGTGGAAAGACGCGATGGCGATGGTTCTGGCTTCGGGACAGGCGGCGCATGTTCAGGCGGGGTCGGTTGTTGCGGCAATCGCCATTCGACTCCGTGGCTGTCCAGCAGCGCAATCAGGCGTGCGTTCTCACTTTGCAGAGAGGCCAACTGATCGCGATCAATCATCGGCCCCGTACTCGGCAAGCAAGTCGTCCATATCGTCACCGACGCCATAGCCGAAGTTGTGACAGTTGCTGCGCACGGCATCCAACCTGTCCCATAACGGCTGGCGTTGCGCATCGGCCAAACTGGCGATGGTTTTTAAGGCCTGCTCGAACATCCGCACCAGCGCGTCGAAGTAGCCCTCATCCTGCAGCCCAACTTCATTACTGAACCCTGCTGCCCGTTCGCAGTAAAACACCATCAGTTCGGCCAGACCTTCCGCTTGGCCAATGGCTTTCTTGTAGTCGGCGATAGGCTTTTTAGCTTTGGCGACTGAGGTGTCTTGATTCTTGAACATGTCAGGCCAAAGCCAGCGGTCGATGGTGACCTTATACGGTTTGAGCACGTCGTCGCCAAGACTCAGGCGAGCGTGGAAGAATGCTTGGTTGTCCTTGTTGGCCGCGTAGAGGTCTTGCAGCAGTCCGAGCAAACCAGCGCGGTCGAAATCCAAGAGTTTCGTCTTGACGTTGCTCCAGCTGGGCGTGTTCGTCTTCGTGGCCATAGCCGCTATTCCTCGGCGGCATCGGGTTGGCGGCCGGATTCAATTTGCTTGATCACCCGATCAAAATCGCTCTCAAACAACCGGTCTTGCACGATGCGGTATTTTTCGAATTCACTTTCAGCGTGCGCCTTGGCGATTTCTGTCGTTACCTTGCCTGCGTCCTGAAGCACATCCCGGTCCCACAGTTTCAGGAAGCCGCTAAGGCGCTCTTCCCAATCCGCCATGGTCATGGGCATGCGGCGCATGGCTTGAAGTTCTGCCATGTCGAGATAGGCAGAGACAATCCGCTGCATCTGTGCCAATTCGAAATCCGACAGGTAGTTCTTGGCAATGGCAACGTCGTATTTGTGAACCTTCCCTTGGGGCGCGCCCTCCCAACTGGTCAGGCCCATATTCTCTTGTCTGTGATCGGCCCGATCCACAATGACTTCTGCCGCTGTCTGGCCGTGAATGGCGTAATGCAGCTTGTTCTGAACCGCCGCAAAAAAGCGCTTGGTCGCCGTGGCCGATGTGTCGTAGTCAAGCGCGGTCGCGTAGATGTCGGTGATCTTTTGGTAGAACTTGCGCTCGGATGCGCGGATTTCCCGAACTTTTTCCAGCTGCCGTTCGAAAAATTCATCCGTCAGAACGCTGCCGCCACTCTTCAAGCGCTCCGCATCCATGACCCACCCTTGAATCGTGTAATCCTTGACGATCTGGCTGGCCCATTTGCGGAACTGCACCGCACGTTCGTTTTCAATCTTGAAGCCCACGGCGATGATTGCCTGCAGACTGTAGTGATCCACCTTGCGCTGAACTTCGCGCTCGCCCTCGGTTTGAACCATTAAGAACTGCTTAACAGTTGCCTCGCGCTCCAACTCGCTGTCGGCGTAGATGCGCTTCAAATGTTGGCTGACGGCCGGCACCGACACGTCGTAGAGCGTGGCCATCATCTTCTGCGTAAGCCAGAGGTTTTCATCCTCGTAGCGCATTTCCACGCTACTTTGCGCATTGCCAGTGGCGGCAACAAAGGTCAGATACTCTGCCGCTGAGGAACGGACGAGGGAGACTTCGTTTTTCCTTGAAGTTTTCGGCTTCTTATTTAAACGGGTATCTTCTTCTTGTGTATGGACCGGCTTTTTATCGTCGCTCATGGCGCAACACCTCCGACA
>CAJBCQ010000008.1 GCA_903951595.1 uncultured Hyphomicrobiales bacterium
CACTATAATTGCGGTAAGCCATCACCCGCATCCGAAAATGAACGGGTATACGGTTTTTTCCCTATAGGTCGTGTGGTGGGGTCGAAAAATTGCAGTTTGGCTTTGCTGGGCTGTAACTTCTTGTCGTGAATTAACATCAACGCCGCCCTGCTTAGTTTTCCCGCACCTCCTTCCTTCTGCCCATGCTCCTTCGCCTGTGAGCCCTAAACCACCTTGCCGGGGTTGAGTATGTTTTGCGGATCGAGCATGCGCTTCAGCCCGCGCATCATCTCCATCTCAACGGGGCTTTTCACCTGCTCTAAAAGCTCCCGCTTCAGGCGTCCGATGCCGTGTTCAGCCGCGATGGAGCCGCCAAATTGACGTGTTAAACCATGCAAAATCGCGTTGATTTCGTCGGTTTTAGCGCGAAAATCGGCTGAATTTTCACCCTCCGGCTGGCTGATATTGAAGTGCAAATTGCCATCGCCAAGATGGCCGAAGGGCAGCGGGCGCACGCGCGGGAATTTTTGCGCCAATTCAGCCAGTGCTTGGCGAATAAATTCGGCAAGCGAAGAAATAGGCACGCTAACATCATGCTTGATGCTGGCACCTTCAAATTTCTGAGCTTCTGAAAGGCCTTCGCGCAAAGACCACAGCTCATTTGCCTGCCTTTCCGACTGCGCGATCGCGGCATTTTCGGGCAAAATTTCCAGCATTCTTTCGGCAAGCGAAATAAATGAATCCGCCCCCGAAAGCTCGATCAAAACATACCACGGAAAGGCTTTTGCAATGGGGTTTCCCTTGCCCATGTGCTTTACCATAATGTCGAGCCCGAAGCGCGGAATGAGTTCGAGTGCGGTGAGAGATAACCCAGCAATTTCACGCGCTTGCGCATATAGGGCGATGGCTTCTTCAGGTGAATTGAGCCCCACAAGCGCCACGACGCGCGCACGCGGTTGCGCAAACAGCCGCAAGCTCGCCGCCGTGATGATGCCCAATGTGCCTTCCGAACCAATGAACATCTGCTTCAAATCATAGCCCGCATTATCCTTCCGCAAAGCCTTGATTCCATTCCAGATTTCACCTGACGCCAGCACCACTTCCAGGCCCAAAACGAGATCACGCATATTGCCATAGGCAATCACCGCGGTGCCGCCGGCATTGGTGGCGATATTGCCACCAATCGAGCAACTGCCTTCGGAGGCTAAGCTCAAGGGAAATAAGCGATTTTCGGCCGCTGCCGCGTTCTGCGCTTGGGCCAAAGTGACGCCTGCTTCCACAATCATCACATCACTGGCCGCATCCACGTTTCGCACGCGGTTGAGGCGGCGGGTGGAAAGCAGGATTTCGCGCCCATGTTCAAACGGAATCTGCGCGCCGGTGAGGCCTGTATTGCCGCCTTGGGTTACGATTTTGGTATTGGTCTCAGATGCCAGTTTCAGGATGGCGGAAACCTCCGCCACATTTCCCGGAGACAAAACGAGTGCCGCGCGGCCCTGATAGGTGCCGCGCCATTCGGTCATATAGGGCTGCATCCGCGCATCCTCGCGGATGGCATTTGCCGCACCGACAATTTCAACAAACCGTTCCATCATCGCGGTGCTGCCGCGCGGGTCAGACGGTCATGGATGGCCTCGCCCAAGCCGTGCAACGGAATCGGCATGACCGCGATGCGGGCGACCTTTTCGGCATCCAGCGCATGCAGATTCTCAAACAGGCAAGCCGCCGCTTCAGCCAGATCACCCGATGGCGACAGGTTCCGCATGGGGCCGGAATGGGCTGGCACATGTGGGCCGAAAGCGAGCAGGGCTTCGCCGGGTTCCACATGCGTGGCATTCAAGCGCACAGCAGCATTCGGCGCATAATGGCTGAGCAGGCCCCCCGGCGCGTGCAGAATTTCGGAATTGCTTTCGCCAAGTGCTATGCCCAAGGCCTCGCGCGATAACCCACCCGGACGCAACAGCCGCGCCGTGCCGTCGAGAAAACTAACCACCGTCGATTCAACCCCCACAGCACATGCCCCACCATCCAACACGGTAAGCTGCGGAAAATATCCGCGCACATGTTCGGCTCGTGTGGGGCTAATGCGCCCGGATGGATTGGCTGAAGGAGCCACCAGCGGCACACCGCTCGCGCGGATCAATTCAAGTGCCACTTCATGCGCGGGCACGCGCAACGCGATGGAAGAAAGCCCGGCACTGGCCAACATCGCCACCGGGCAGGAAGCAGCACGCGGCACCACAATCGTCAACGGCCCCGGCCAGAAGCGATGCGCCAAGGCTTTGGCGTCTTGGGAAAAATCACCCAGATTGAAAGCCTCGTCAGCACTCGCCACATGGGTGATGAGCGGGTTGAACTGCGGCCGGGCTTTGGCCTCATAAACCCGCGCCACGCCAACACCCGAAGTGGCATCCGCGCCCAGGCCATAAACAGTCTCAGTCGGAAAGGCCACCAGCCTTCCCGCCTTGATTTCCGCCGCCGCGGCTGCAATGTCCATTCCTTGACGCATGGCGCGATTAAGGCCCACCATGCTGACAAGTCAAGAATCCAGCCCGAAAGGCCAAAATCCGTTGAGCACGCTGCTACTTTCCCACCCATCCTGCCTGCTGCATGAAACCCCGGAAGGCCACCCGGAACGGCCTGATCGCATCCGCATGCTGGATCAGGTATTCGCCCATGAGCATTTTCTCGATTTGGGGCGCGAGGAAGCACCACTGGGCACGCAAGATCAGGTTGAGCTTGCCCATCCGGGTGATTATTTCCACATGATTGGCCAGCGCGTGCCCGAAGAAGGCCTGGAACAGCTTGATCCCGACACCTGGCTTTGCCCCATGAGCTTGGAGGTCGCCTTGCGCGGCGTGGGTGCGGCCACGCGCGCGGTGGATGCGGTGATGCGGCGCGAAGTGGAAAACGCCTTCTGCGCCATGCGGCCCCCCGGCCACCATGCCGAAAGCCGCCGCCCTATGGGTTTCTGCATCTTCAACAATGCCGCCATTGCCGCCCATTATGCGCGCGATATTTATGGTGTTGAACGTGTGGCGGTGGTGGATTTTGATGTGCATCACGGCAATGGCACGCAGGATATTTTCTGGAGCGACCCGGACTTGTTCTATGGCTCCACCCACCAGATGCCGCTTTATCCCGGTTCAGGCGATCGTACCGAAGTGGGGGTTGGCAATATCTTCAACGCGCCGCTGAAAGCCGGTGACGGATCCGCCGCTTTCCGCGAGGCGATGCGGACGGTGATTTTGCCGGCACTGAATGATTTTGAACCTGAATTGCTGATCATCTCGGCAGGCTTTGATGCCCACAAGAATGATCCGCTGGGCAGTTTGGAACTGGATGAGCAGGATTTCATCTGGGCCACGCTCAATTTGATGGACGCCGCCCACCGCCATGCCGATGGACGCATTGTCTCGGTGCTGGAGGGCGGGTATGACTTGCGGGCCTTGGCGGCTTCGACGGCCGTGCATGTGCAGGCGCTGATGCGCGGCTCGGCTTCGGCCACAGAAGATGAGGATTACGAATGACCGAGAGTGCAGACATCAAGGCGATGAATTTCGAAACCGCCCTGCGGGAATTGGAAACCATCGTGGAGAAGCTGGAAAGCGGCAAGATCGATCTGGAGCAATCCATCGCCATTTATGAGCGCGGCGAGAAGCTGAAAAAGCATTGCGAAGCCCTGCTGAAAGATGCCGAAGCGCGTATTGAAAAGATCACGCTGAAGGCCGATGGCACGCCGTCGGGCACTGAGCCTCTGCAAGCCCAGTAATATGCGAACCCGGCTCGATGAGGAGCTGGTGCGGCGCGGGCTTTATGCCTCGCGCGCGCGTGCCCGAGATGCCGTGCTGCGCGGCACGGTAAGCCTCAATGGAGTTGTCGCCAAAAAGCCCGCGCAAGGGGCAGAGGCGGGCGATGAGATCACGCTGGCCGATGAGGCGCGTGGCTATGTTTCGCGCGCGGCATTGAAGTTGTTGCATGGGCTGGATCATTTTGGCTTGTCACCTGCCGGATTGAACGCGCTGGATGTGGGGGCATCAACGGGCGGGTTTACCCAAGTGCTGCTCGAACGCGGTGCCGCACATGTAACGGCACTGGATGTAGGCCACGGGCAGCTTGCCGATATCTTGCGCGAGGATGCCCGCGTGCGCGTTCTGGAAGGCTTGAACGCGCGCGATCTTTTGGCGACGGATTTGCCATACCAGCCGCAATTCATCGTGAGCGATGTGAGCTTCATTTCCCTGAAACTGGCTTTGCCGCCCGCTTTGGCCTTGGCCATGCCGGGGGCGCATTTGGTGGCACTCATCAAGCCGCAATTTGAAGCCGGCCGCGACAAGCTCGGCAGCGGCGGCATTGTGCGCGATGAGGCGGTAAGGATGGCGGTGTGTGACGATATTGCCGCATGGCTGCAAAGCAACGGCTGGAAAGTGATCGGCCTTGCGCCTTCGCCCGTTCAAGGGGGTGATGGGAATGTCGAGTTTTTGCTGGCGGCGGTGAAGAAGGAAGCTGGGTTCCCACCTGCGCGGGAATGACACTAAAAAACATCGTCATTCCCGCGAAAGCGCCAGTGATACTACGAATCATCGTCATTCCCGCGCACGCGGGAAACCAGCTTTCTGGAGACAAAGGAGCCACCACATGGGCCTGATGACACGCGCTTCCTACCTGCTTCGCCAAGGTGCCCGTGTGGCGTGGTTCATGGGGCATTATGCGGCGACCGAGCGTTTTCGCACCGCGCAGGATGAAACCGATCCGCGCATTGACC
>CAJBCQ010000009.1 GCA_903951595.1 uncultured Hyphomicrobiales bacterium
CCAACCCGCTGCTGGATGATGTTTCCATGCGCGGCGCGCGCGGCCTGCTGATTTCCATCACCGGTGGCCCGGACCTGACCCTTTATGAAGTAGACGAAGCGGCAACCCGCATCCGTGAGGAAGTGGACCCGGAAGCCAACATCATCCTCGGTGCCACCTTTGATGATAGCCTGGAAGGCACTATGCGGGTTTCCGTGGTGGCCACGGGCCTTGCCAAGGAACACCAGACCCAGAGCTATAATGAAGAGCAGGAAGATTTGGTCAGCCGTACCACCAGCGGTTTCGGCATGCGCGCGCCTCTGCCGCCGATGAAGCGTCCGCAGCCGGTGCAGGCAGAGCCTGAGCCTGAATATGCGGCCGAAGAAGCCGAGGATGAGTTCACCTCGCTTTATGATCAGGAAGCCGCTGCTCAGGCACTGGCGGATGCTGAAGCCCAGCGTGCTTTGCAGCCGCCGGTTCGCACAATGGCCCCGCGCGCGCCGCGCATGCCGGCCATCGATGAATTCCCGCCGCATGCCCGCAAGCAGATGCAGGCGCGCCAGAGCGAGATTTCGGGCATTGCCGCCGCCAAGGCACCGAAGAAAAAGTCACTTTTTGAACGCTTGGCCCAGGGCATGGGCAAGCAGGCTGACGCGCCTGCCGCGCATGTTGAGCCGGCTCTGGCCCCTAAGTCTGCGCGCAAGGTTGAGGCTGTCCAATCCGCCATGGCGGATGAGGATGACCAGCTTGAAATTCCCGCTTTCCTGCGCCGTCAGGCCAATTGAACGACCCTGCCTGTTCCTCCCACCTACAAAACCCCGGCCTGTTTGCCGGGGTTTTTTTGTTGCGGCCATGTTTCCGCCTGTTTTGACCTGTTGTGAGGGGCACTGGGCGGGCGGCACTGGCAGGGGGCTGCTGTTTGGGCTAGAAGTCCGCCATGTGTTCGCCCGTTTTTCGCTGGGGAAAGCTTGATCATGACCGCCCTGACCTTCCGCGTTGCCTGCCTGAGCTTTGGTATTCTGCTTTCCGGCTGCTCATCCAGCATGAGCGACCTGCTGGGTGGCGGCGATGCCCCTACGGCAACCCCGGCAGCCGCTAAAGCTGGCGCGGGCCAAGGCTTGCAGCCGGATCTGGCGGTGGCCGATGATGCCGAGCCGGTGGCGGTGCTCTATAATAAGGGCTTGGAAAACCTCCAGAAGGGCTATTACAAGACGGCCGCGAAAGACTTTGACGAGGTGGAGCGCCAGCATCCCTATTCGGCCTGGGCCACCCGCGCCATTCTGATGGCCGCCTATGCACAATATATGCGTAACGGTTATGATGAGGCGGTTATCGCCTCTCAGCGTTTCATCTCGCTGCATCCGGGCCACAAGGATGCGCCTTATGCTTATTATCTCATCGCCATTAGCTATTATGAGCAGATTGCGGATGTGAAGCGCGATCAATCGGTTACCGAAAAGGCACTTTCGGCGCTGGATGAGGTGAGCACGCGGTTCCCCGGCAGCCCCTATGCCACCGACGCTGCCGCCAAGGCGGTTCTGGCGCGTGACCATCTGGCGGGCAAGGAAATGGAAGTGGGCCGCTATTACCTGAAGCGCAACTCGCTTCTGGCGGCGGTGAACCGCTTCAAGACGGTGGTGATCAAATATCAGACCACCAGCCAAACCCCAGAGGCGTTGTATCGGCTGACGGAAGCCTATTACGCGCTGGGCGTGATGAGCGAAGCCCAAACCGCCGCTGCCGTGCTGGGGCATAATTACCCGTCGAGCCAGTGGTATAAGGACGCCTACACCCTGCTGAAAACCGGCGGCTTGCAGCCGCAGGAAAATACGGATAGCTGGCTGAGCAAGGCGTGGAAGAAGGTTACGCCGGGGTAAGTTTCAATGCCAAGCCGCAGCGCGGGCAGCCGGGTGCTGTCTCGTGAGAAGGTTTTCTGGGCCTTACGTGGGCGTCAATCTTTTACCAGCCAATTATAGAGCAGCTGCGCGCCGTGTGAAATTTCGCGGGTTCGTGGCCGGCCTAGCAGATAGAAGTAGCCGGTCTCTAGCACCAGATCCGAAATCTCGACCAGCGCGCCGGTTTCCAGTGCATCGGTCAATAAATTTCGGCTGCCAAGGGCCACACCTTCAGATCGCACTGCCGCCTCGATCGTCATGGCATAGTTCGAGAACTCAACCCCGCACGGCAAGCAAGCGCCCCGCCCAAGATGCTTGGTCAGCCAGTCGCCAAGGGTGACCCAGTGCAGATCGAAGCGGCTGTAGTTCAGCAATGGCAATTTCGCAATGGTGGCCGCACTCAGCGGCGGCTGCAATCCGCGCTGACGCAGGAATTCGGGTGATGCGACGGGAACAAGCTGTTCGGCGAACAGCCGGCTGAATTGCCAGCGCGGGTGCCCGCCCCGCAAATAGACAATGGTCAGATCGTGACGGTCGTCCATGTGGTCAGCGCGGTTATCGGTCGTCAGCAGCCGCAGCGGAATATGCGGATGCACTTCGGTAAATTTTTGCAGCCGTTGCGGCAGCCACAGATGCGAAACCGATCCAAGCGTAACCAGTGAAACAGGCAGCGTGGCTGTCTGGCTCAGGTGGTCAATGCCTTCTTCGAGGTAATCGAGAGCTGTCGTCGTATGGGCCAGCAACAATTCGCCTTGTTCGGTCAGGCCCAAACGTCGCCCGGTCCGACGAAAAAGCGCCGCACCTAAATGATCCTCCAGCGCGCTGATCCGGCGTGATACGGCGGCCTGTGTAACACCCAGATCACGCGCGGCTGCGGTAAAGTTCATCCGTGTCGCTGCCGCTTCGAAGAAACGGAATGCGGTGAGTGACACGCGGTCGATTTTTCGTCGGATCATAACTTCAGGTCATCGATAAAGCTGAGAATTGACCAAGTTTCATTCGCTGAGGTCGGGGTATATGGATTCAGATCGTTAAGCACATGTCTGCTGGGAGCTTCAAGTGATGATTGTTCCTGAATGTTCTGTTGCATCCATCAGGACATTCAAAGTCTGGCTCAACGAGTACACGTAGTTGAAAAAATGAAGTTGAACAAAGGGCTGACGTAAACGGAAGTTTTCGCAAAGTCCGAAAATGAGGGGGAAATGATGAACGAGAAACCGGAAAAATTCCGGATGAACACCGTCTTCATCGTGTCGATGGCATTCTGTGCTGCTATTGGCATCTGGGGCGTTGTAGATTCCGCAGGAATGTCGGGTGCATTACTCGGCTTTACCAACTATTCGCTGACGACTGTTAGCTGGGCGTGGCTAGTTACTTGCACCGGCTTTATGGTTTTGGCCGGATACATGGTATTCGGGCCTTATGCCAATATCAAATTGGGGCGCGATGATGAGGAGCCCGAGTTCAGCACCGCATCTTGGATTGCCATGCTATTTGCAGGCGGCATGGGATCAGGCTTGTTGGTCTGGGGGCCCGCAGAGCCGATGTATCATTACATCACCCCGCCCGGAGCCGAAGGCATAACCGCAGCTGCGGCCCGTCAGGCCCTCGTCATCACCAATCTACATTGGGGTTTCCACGCTTGGTCAATTTACGCCATTTGCGCTTTGGTGATTGCTTATTTCACCTTCCGGAAGGGTGAAGCTTCGATGATGTCGACGCCGATTCAGGCGTTGTTTCCTGGCCTTCGCGGCAAACGCGCCGGCCAGGTTGCTGATATTCTGGCCGTGCTTTCGGTGGTTTTCGGTTTGGCCGGATCGCTGGCGATGGGCACACTTGGCGTGCGCGCCGGGTCGTTCTACGCCTTTGGCACTTCGGAAACCATGACTGTCGCCATGATTATTTTGGCGGTGCTGTTCATCAGCTACATGCTTTCGGCAACGACCGGTGTGGACAAGGGCATTAAGATCCTGTCGAACATCAACATGCTGATTGCGATCGGCATCATGCTGTTCATCCTGTTCGTTGGTCCGACCCGTTTCCTGCTTGAAACCTTCGTGGATTCGATCGGCGGCTATCTGTCGGGTCTGGTGACGATGTCATTCAGGCTTTTCCCCTTTGAAGATCTTGGCAGCTGGACGTCCGGTTGGACCTTGACCTATCTGATCTGGTGGATCGCATGGGGCCCGTTTGTTGGCATCTTCGTGGCGCGCATCAGCCGAGGCCGGACGATCCGGGAATTCTGCATCGGTGTGATCGGCGTACCGACACTGTTTTCGATGGTCTGGTTTGCTGTGTTCGGTGGTGCCGGATTCTATATCGAGATGTTCGGTGGCGGCGGCTTGAAAGAGATCATCTTTGATGACCCGATGAAGGCGCTGTTCGCGTTCTTGAGCTACTTCCCCGGGGCTGACATTCTGAACGCACTGGCTGTGGCTTTGATGTTCATCTTCTTGGTCACTTCGGCTGACTCGGGCACCTATGTGCTGGCCATGATGACGTCTGACGGCGATCTCAATCCTCCCCAGATACAAAAATGGGTTTGGGGCTGCCTGATCGCTCTTCTGACGGCAGCGACTCTGCTGACTGGATCGGTAGCAGCCGCAAAGGCGATGGCGATTACTGGGGCCATTCCCTTCACGGTGATCATCCTGCTGCAAATCGTCAGTTTTATGCGGGAAATCGGAAAAGAAAAGGTTGGTAAGCCGCAAGCTGCCGCAACGATCCGAGCTGCTGGCAAGGAGAAAGTAGCATGAAGACGAACCTCAAAATGTTGGCTCTGTTCGGAGCCATGGTTGGCGCCCTGGCTTTGCAGGGCTGCAAAAGCGACGAGGACCGGATCAATATCGGTGCCAAGAGCTTTGGCGAAAATCGGGTCTTGGCACATATGGTCGCGGATCTGGCCAAGGAGCGGGGATTGCCGGTGGGCAAAGTGGTTGAAATTTCCGGTTCGCAGGCCATTATGGACGGGCTGCGGCGCGGGGATATCGCGCTTTATCCCGAATATAACGGCACTGGCATGGTGTTGGTGGGGCAGAACCCATCATCGAACGGTGCTGAAATGTCGGCGCGTCTGACCGAGATCTATGAGCCGCTTGGTTTAAGCTGGGGACCGAAATTCGGCTTTGCCAATAACTATGGCCTAGCTATGGACCCCGACCGTGCGGCTGAACTGGGCATCACTAAGATGTCTGATCTGGTGGCGGTTGCTGGAACCTTGAAGATCGGCGCTGAGGAAGATTTCCGGGTGCGTCCGATCGATGGCCTGTCGGCGATGAACCGCCGCTATGGTCTGGCCTTTGGGACGACAACCATCGTCTCGATTGCTGATAGGCTTTCGCTTTACGATGCGCTGCAACAAAACAAGTTTGATGTGATTGAGGTGTTTACCACCGATGGTCAGATCACCGATCTTGGGTTGACGGTTCTGCCTGACGATTTGGGCTTCTTCCCGGTTTACGAGGCCACGACTTTGGCCCGCAAGGATGCAATTTCGGCGCATCCGGAACTGGCAGAGGTGCTGCAAAGCCTAGAGGGCAAAATCAGCGCGGAAATGATGCGTGAGCTGAACCGCATGGTTGAGATCGATGGACGCAGCCCCAAGGATGTTGCCAAAATCGCTCTGAATCAGATCGGTCTTTTGCCGGATGCAGCCGTATCGACAGATGAACCTGTCCGGATTGCGGCTTCGGCGCTGATGACCGAGGGCCCCGTTTCGGCGGCGTCCCTGCGCGCTGTTCGGGCGGCCTTTCCGGGGCGGCGGGTTGAATTGACTGCCAGCACCGCACCTTTGGCGGCATTGGCGGCCGGTGAAGCCCGCGTGGCTTTGGTTGGGGCGGAAAGCTTTTTTGACGTGGGTGGCGAAGAAGTCGTCCGGGTTGAGAACAGCGAAGCCGTGGTGGCTGTGGATCAGGGACTGATCCATCTTGTTGGCCGGACCGGAGTGACAGACCTGGCAAGCGCGACGGGTCTTGTGACTGGGCCAGAAGGTTCATCGACCCACCGCATTGCAGTGCTGCTGCAGAAGGGTCTTGGACTGAAGGCTTCGATCAAGCCAGCTGGTAGCGAAGATCTGGGCAGCCTGCTGGCGGCGATACCGGAAGGCAGTGGTGATGTTGCTGTGGTTACTCTGCCGCTTGCAGATGCCACTTTGACAAAGCAGCTGCAAGCTGGAACGAGCCTGAAGCTGGTTCCGGTTGCTGGGTGGACTAGCGGGGCAAACCTGATCCGCTATCCGTTCCTGCGTCCGGCGCGGATACCTGCGGGAACCTATCCGGGGCAGGTTGAGTTGGTTGAAACCCTGTCGTCGCAACTTGTGTTGGCGGGACCGGTGGTTGCAGCGTCGCTCGTGGGTGGTCAAGGCCCGAACCTTGGGCTGGCCACGCCTGCACAAGTGGCGTTGAGTGACGAAAGCGTTCGTGCCATCAGCGGCGCGGTTGCAGGCGCTACTCTGATTGACCCAACGCTTCGCCAATCTCAGGCGCTAACTTCTGGGTTGGTGAAACAAGCAAAGGGTATCTCAACAGCGGTTGACGTGATGTTGGTCAACCTGTGCGTCATCTTGTTCTTCACTTGGCTGATCATTCTGTATGTGAGGCGTGAAGAACCTGCAACGTGAGCCAACATGACGAAACTCTAGATCAACGTCGCCTAGATCGAAGCGAACGCAACCGCGAGGATCGGCGTTGAAAGCCTAGCAACCGAATAGATTGTGGTGCCCCACATTCGATCCTGATGGCCGGAAATCACCCGATTTCCGGCCATTGGCTTTTGTGGCTTCGGCTGGCTGGGTTTGCAGCGGGCGTGTGGGCCATCTGGGTGAGCAAGGCTTGGAAGACGGCTAGGCTGGGGTGATTGGGGCGGCTAAACTCCCCTGTTCCCGGTTTGTCCTGAATCAGCTATAATACTTCCATGCTGACAGCACTTTCCATTCGCGACATTGTTTTGATCGAGAAGCTCGACCTCTCGCTCGCCCGGGGTTTGACCGTTTTGACGGGGGAAACGGGGGCGGGCAAGTCGATTTTGCTGGATAGTTTGGGCCTTGCCCTTGGCGCGCGTGGGGATAGTGCGCTGGTGCGGGCGGGGGCCGAAAAGGGTGTCGTTAGCGCCAGTTTTTCCCTGCCACCTACCCACGCCGCTTTCCGGCATCTGGCCGAGCAGGGGGTGGATGCGGAGGTGGATGGCGAGCTTGTCATCCGGCGCATCCAGCAGGCGGATGGCAAATCGCGCGCCTTTATCAATGATCAGCCGGCCAGCCTCAATCTGGTGCGCCAGATCGGCTGGTTGCTCGCTGAAATCCACGGCCAGCATGATGACCGCGCGCTCGTCGATGTGGCCCGTCACCGGGCGTTGGTGGATGCCTTTGGCGGCCATGATGCTTTGCTTGCGGCGGTGGGCGATGCCTGGAAGGCTTGGACTGCCGCGCGGGAGGCTTTGGCCGATGCGCGCGCGCGGGTGGAAAAGGCGGAGGCTGATCGCGATTATCTCGAACACGCCACCGCCGAATTGCGTGATCTTGACCCGCAAGAAGATGAAGAAGAAACCCTAGCCGCGCGACGTCAGATGATGATGAATGCCGAGCAATTCGCCGCTGCCCTTGGGGAAGCCAAAGATGCGTTGGGTGATGATGGCACGCTGGAAGCGCGGCTGAATTTGGCGCTGCGAAAGCTGGAACGGCGCAAAGATCAGGCGATGGGCAAGCTTGACGCTGTCTGCGGTGCGCTCGATCGGGTGCTGGTGGAAATGGCCGAAGCGGGCCGCGCATTGGCCAGTGCTTCGCGTGATTTTGTCTATGATCCCAAAGTGTTGGAAAAGAGCGAGGAACGGCTATTCGCGCTGCGGGCGGCGGCGCGCAAATATAAGGTGCAGGTGGGGGAACTGACCGCCCTTCGGCAACGGTTTGAGGAAGATATGCAATCGCTCGCCGATGGCGGGTCGAATGTGAAGAAGCTGGAAAAAGGCCGAGGCGCAGGCGGCTTCTACTTATGAAAAGGCGGCGGCGGCTTTGTCGGATGCGCGGCTTGCCACCGCGCAGTTGCTCGATAAGGCTGTGATGGCCGAGCTTGCGCCTTTGAAGCTGGAACGCGCGCGGTTCAAGACGTTGATTGAGGCCGAACCCGCCAAGGCGGGGGCGTCCGGTGTGGACCGGGTGGAATTCCTCGTTTCGGCCAATCCCGGCGTTGCACCAGCCCCGTTGATGAAGGTGGCATCGGGCGGTGAATTGGCGCGATTTATGCTGGCTTTGAAGGTGGTTTTGGCGGCCAAGGGTTCCGCCCCGTGCCTGATTTTTGATGAAATCGACACGGGCGTTGGCGGTGCGGTGGCCGATTCCATTGGCTCGCGGCTGGGGCGGTTGTCGGCGGGGTTGCAGGTTTTGTGTGTCACCCATTCGCCGCAGGTGGCAGCTCGCGCGGATCATCATTTGATGATCTCCAAAATGGAAGAAGTGGGTGGCGGCGGGCATCGTATGGTGACCCGCGTTGCGCCCCTTTCGGCTTCCTCCCGGCGTGAGGAAATTGCCCGCATGCTTTCGGGCGCGCAGGTAACCGATGAGGCGCGCGCGCAGGCCGATCGGCTGCTTGCCGCCACGGGCTGATCCGGGCCATAAGGTGGCTATGCAGAAGCCTGTTGCCATATCCGCGCTGACCCCCATTGAAGCTGCCGCTGAACTTGCGCGGTTGGCGCAAGAAATCGCCATCCATGACGCGCGCTATTACCGTGAGGACGCACCTTCAGTAACGGATGCTGAATATGACGCGCTGCGCCAGCGCAATGATGCCATCGAGGCGAAGTTTCCCGAATTGGTGCGCGCGGATTCCCCTTCGCAGCGTTTGGGCGCGGCCCCGGTTGAGGCGTTCGGCAAGGTGCGGCATCGCGTGCCCATGCTGTCGCTTGCCAATGGTTTTTCCGAAGAAGAAGTGCGCGAATTCACGGCCCGCGTGCGGCGGTTTTTGAATGTGGGTGAAGCCGAGCCTTTGGCCTTCACTGCGGAGCCGAAGATCGACGGGCTTTCCATTTCCATCCGCTATTCACATGGAAAATTGGTGGAAGCGGCCACGCGCGGGGATGGTTTTGAGGGTGAGAATGTAACGGCCAATATCCGCACGATTGCGGATGTGCCGCATGTGATTTCAGCTTCGGATTTTCCGGCGGATTTCGAAATCCGTGGCGAGATTTACATGAGCCATGCGGATTTTGCTGCGCTGAATGTGGCGCAGGAAAAAGCCGGTGAGAAGGTGTTCGCCAATCCCCGCAATGCCGCGGCCGGCTCGCTACGGCAGTTGGATAGCCGGATTACCGCGCGCCGGGCCTTGCGGTTTTTTGCTTATGCGTGGGGCTATGCGGAAAGGCCTCCGGCATCCACGCAGTGGGATGTTTGCCAAGCCTTCAAACGTTGGGGCTTTCCGGTCAATCGGCTGATGGTGCTGTGTGAAACGGTGGAGGAAATGCTCGCGCATTATCACCGCATCGAAGAAGAACGCGCCGCATTGGGCTATGATATTGATGGCGTTGTCTACAAGGTGAACCGGCTCGATTTGCAGGAGCGGCTGGGCTTTGTGTCGCGTTCGCCGCGTTGGGGCTTGGCGCATAAATTCGCTGCCGAAAAGGCGATGACGAGGCTGGAAGGCATCGACATTCAGGTAGGCCGCACGGGTGCTTTAACGCCGGTGGCGCGCTTGGCACCGGTGACTGTTGGCGGTGTCGTGGTGTCCAATGCCACGCTGCATAATGAAGATGAGATCGAGCGCAAGGATGTCCGCATCGGCGATACCGTGATCGTGCAGCGGGCCGGTGATGTCATCCCGCAGATTTTGGGACCTGTGCTGGAAAAGCGGCCTGTGGATGCGGTGAAGTTCGTGATGCCAGAACTTTGCCCCTTCTGCGGCAGTCATGCTGTGCGTGAAGGCGTTGTGCGCCGTTGTACGGGTGGGCTTGTGTGTCCAGCGCAAGCGGTGGAGCGGTTGCGGCATTTTGTTTCCCGGTTGGCGTTTGATATTGAAGGCTTGGGTGAGAAGGTCATTCAGGAATTCTATGATGATGGGCTGGTTGCTTCGCCGCCGGATATTTTCACGCTCGAAGCGCGTGATGCGCGTTCACTCAAGAAGCTCAAAGATCGTGAAGGCTGGGGTGCGGCGAGTGTTCGCAAACTGTTTGACGCGATTGATGCGCGGCGCATCATCGGGTTTGATCGCTTTATCTTCGCGCTCGGCATTCGTCATGTGGGCGAGACGACGGCGCGGCAGTTGGCGCGCGCTTATGGATCAGCCGAGCATTTGCGGGATCAGATGATTGCTGCGGCTGATCCTGAAAATGAGGCACGGCGCGAACTTACCGCGCATGAAGGCATTGGCGATGTGGTGGCGGATGCCGTGGTGGAGTTCTTTGCTGAAGCGCATAATGTGGAAGTGGTGAATGCGCTGTTGTCGCATGTAAAGGTGGAGGCCTTGGAGGCGGTGGCCACATCATCACCCGTTGCAGGCAAAACGGTCGTCTTCACCGGTGCCCTTGAGCGCATGACGCGGGATGAGGCGAAGGCCATGGCGGAGCGGTTGGGGGCGAAGGTTTCGGGTTCTGTTTCGAAGAAAACCGATCTTCTGGTGGCGGGGCCGGGGGCGGGGTCGAAATTGAAAGATGCTGAAAAGCATGGCGTTGAAGTGATCGATGAGGACGGCTGGTTCCGTCTGGTGGGGCAGGATTGATGGCGTTTCGAGATTTCCGCTTGGGCGTGGTGGATATGCTGCCGCTGCTCATCGCCTTTGTGCCCATTGGTGCCCTGTGGGGCGCGCTGGCGGCGGGTAAGGGGCTTTCACCTGCCGAAGCTGGCTTGATGAGTGCAGGCGTGTTTGCGGGGGCGTCGCAATTTGTGGCGGTGGAGCTGTGGCATGATCCGGCACCTATTCTGTTGCTCGCCTTTACCGTGTTCATCGTGAATGTGCGTCATTTCCTGATGAGCGCATCGCTGTCGCGTCACATGGGGGCTTTCCCGAAAGGCACGCGGGGCATTGCGGTCTATTTCATGTGTGATGAAGCCTGGGCGATGGCCGAGCGGCGTGCGCTGACGCAGGAATTGACGCTTGCCTATTATCTGGGCTTGGCGCTGTCGGCCTATTTCACGTGGCTTTTTTCGAGCCTTGCCGGGGCGGTGTTCGGGGCGCAGTTTGGTGATCCGGCGGCTTACGGCATTGATTTTGCGTTCTCGGCCATGTTCATCGCCATTCTTGCCGGCTTCTGGAAAGGCCCGCGCACGGGTGCTGTGTTGGGGGCCAGTGCTTTGGCGGCGGCTTTGGCGAAGCTTTTCGTTCCCGGCGTTTGGTATATCGTGATCGGCGGGCTGGCGGGTGTTGCGGTGGCGGCGGCTCTTTATGAAGAAGAAGCGGTGGCGGCATGAGCGTTGATCTGCATACCGCACTTGCCATTCTGGCCATGGGCCTTGCCACTTATGGCACACGGCTTGGTGGGCTTTATCTGCTGCGCTTTGTGAATGTGCGCGGGCGCACACGCGCGGCATTGGATGCGCTGCCGCCTGCCATTTTGATGGCGGTGATTGTGCCGAGCGTTTTGACGACGGGAGTTGCCGAAACAGTGGCAGCGGGGATCACGGCAGTTGCCGCGATGCTGCGGTTGCCGATGTTGGTGACGATTGTGGTGGGGGTGGTGAGCGTGGTGATTTTGCGTGGGGTTTTGTAAGAGCTGGTTTCCTGCTTTCGCGGGAACCTGGCTTAGGACAACCCCACCACCGGAATCGCCGCGCCATGCACGGCTCTTGCCGCGTCGCTGGCCAAGAATAGCATGACATCCGCCAAGGCAACCGGTGTCACCCATTTTGCAGGGTCGGCCTTCGGCATGGCTGCGCGGTTGGCTTGCGTGTCGATGATCGAGGGCAGCACGCAGTTGACGTTGATGCCTTTGGCGCGCAGTTCCGCACTCATGGATTCTGTCAGGCGGATCACGGCGGATTTGGAAACTGAATAGGCCCCCATTCCGGCCGTACCCTTCAGCCCCGGCATGGCGGCCACATTGATGATCTTGCCGTGGCCTTGCGCCAGCATGCCCGGCACCACGGCTTGCGCCATACGCAGCACGGTTTTGGCGTTCATCTCCATGAGGCGATCCAACAGCGCCTCGTCGGTTTCATGCACCATTGGTCCCATGTCAAAGCCGCCGGCAATGTTGAGAAGCGCATGAATGGGTTCTTGCGGCACGGGTTCATCACGCTTGTGGCGGATGACGCGCCAGCCTGCTTTTTCAAACACATCCGCCACCACGCTTCCCAGCGCGCCGGATGCGCCGGTGATGAGGGCGGTTTTCATAGGGGCGCACAGGCTTGGGCAAGCCAGGTGGCATCATCGCCTGTCAGAAGTGGGCCTACTTCTTTCAACACGCGGGCGTGATAAGCGTTCAGCCATTCATGCTCGGCGGGGCTTAACAGGCTCACATCCATCAGGCGGCGGTCGATGGGGCACAGGGTTAGGGTTTCGAAAGCCATCATCGGGCGTTCGCCACCGGGGATTTCCTGCGGCTCGGTGATCAGCACAAGATTTTCGAGGCGGATGCCATATTCGCCTTGGCGATAGAAGCCGGGTTCGTTGGAAAGGATCATGCCGGGTTCCAGCGGCACGCGGTCTGTCTTGTTGATGCGCGCTGGGCCTTCATGCACGGAAAGGAAGCTGCCGACACCGTGGCCGGTGCCGTGGTCGTAATCAAGGCCTGCATTCCACAATGCGGCGCGGGCCAGCATATCGATCTGGCTTCCCACGGTTCCTTTGGGGAAGCGCACCATGGAAAGCGAGATCATGCCTTTCAGCACGCGGGTGAAGCGGTCTTTCATTTCCGCCGTGGGCGTGCCGACGATCACCGTGCGGGTGATGTCGGTGGTGCCGTCCACATATTGACCGCCGGAATCGATGAGGAAAATACGGTTCAGTTCCAGCGGCAGGTTCGATTCCGCGGACACGCTGTAATGCGGAATGGCCGCATGGGGGCCAGCGCCCGCGATGCTTTTGAACGACACATCCTTCAATTCCTCCGTATCGCGGCGGAAAGCCTCCAGAGCCTCCACCACGGCTATTTCGGTGAGCTTGCCCTTGGGTGCTTCGATCTCCAGCCAGCGCAGGAAGCGGCTCATGGCGGCACCATCGCGGCGGTGGGCGGCGCGGGCTCCTTCGCGCTCGGCATTGTTTTTGCGCGCCTTGGGCAGAATGCACGGGTCGGGCGCGTTCATGATTTTGGCGCCGGAAAGTGCGCGGCGCACGCCATCGGCGGCCCAAGTGGGGTCGATGAGGACGCAAGCGGTGCTGTCGGCCAGTTTCTTCAGCTCGGCTTCCAAGGCGGCTGGCGGGGCGATGCGGGCGGTTTTCGCCAAATGGGCTTTCACATCTTCCGGCAGCTTGGCCGTGTCGATGAAAAGGGTGGCGGTGGCGTCTTTGGTGATGAGCGCATGGGCCAGCACAACGGGGGTGTGCGGCACATCGGAACCGCGGATATTGAAGGCCCAAGCCACACTGTCGGGCAAGGTCAGCACCACGGCATCCGCACCGCGTTTTTGCAAGTCGGCGGCGAGATTGGCGAGCTTTTCCTCCACTCGGGTGCCAGCAAATTGGGTGGGCTGCACGCTGATGGGGTTTGCTGGGCGGGCGGGTTGATCCGTCCAGACGGCATCGACGAGGTTGCCGGTCACGGGAACGAGGCTGGCACCGGCCTTTTCAGCGGCGGTGGCGAAGCGGGCGGCTTGGTCGGCGGTGATCAGCCACGGGTCGAAGCCGAGTTTCTGGCCGGGTTTGAGCTTTTCGGCGATCCAATCCTGCGGCGGCTCGTCATTCAGGTGGCGCGGGGTGATGAGACGGGTGTCCACCTGATGCTGCACCTGGATGGTGTAGCGGCCATCCACGAAAATGGCGGCTTCCTCGGCCAGAATGATCGCCATGCCCCAGCTTCCGGCAAAGCCCGTGAGCCAGCGCAGGCGTTCGGCATAGGCGGCGACATATTCGCCCTGGAACTCGTCCTGCCGGGGCACAATGAAGCCATCAAGCCCTTGTCGGGCCATTTCGGCGCGCAAGGCGGCGATGCGGGCGGGGGTGTGCTGGGGTTCGCTCAAATTTTCAAAGGTTTGATACATGCCCCAATTGTTAACCCGCTCCGGGCGGGGGTGCAACCAATGACGTTTCTATGCATTGTTGCGTCGCAATATAGCCGGAAATATAGATTAACCCGCGTTTAACGCATGGAGCAGTCGGCAAATCGCGCAAGTTTGTCGGTTTTTGCTACCGTGACGGGATGGTGACGGAATTGTGGCGCATCCGTGACACGTTTGGTTTAACTATATGATTTTAGTTGATAAAAATGCAAAAAAGCACTCATTAATGATCGAATTGCGAGTATTAATGATGTATGAACACAGCTATGCGTTTTACGCATGACACTATGCGAACTCAGGACTGGTCCTCGCGGCGGGTTTCGCCATATAAGCTAGACCACATTGTGCGATGCACACTAAACGCTAAAGGAGATAAGATTATGAGCATGACCCACACCGCCATCCGCCAGTCTGGCAACACCGAATTCGTCAGCCGCTTGGCTGGCCGCATCCTTGGCTACTTCGCCCGCGTGCATGCCGAACGCCAGCTGGAAGCGCTGGATGACCGCATGCTGCATGATATCGGCGTCGCCCGCAGCGAAATTCGCAACATGGTCCGCGGCCGCTAAGGCTGCGTAGACCTAAACAATAACGCACGCATAGCCCGGATGTACGGCATGTGAGCGAATAGGAAGCGCCCGGGAGCCATCCTTGGGCGCTTTTGATTTTTTGGCTTTCGGAATAGTCTGCGGCCATGATGACCGCATTTCCGAATCTGTTCGCGCCGCTTTCCATTGCGGGCGCTGAAATTCCCAACCGAATCCTCTCTACCGGGCATGATACGGTGATGGCGCATGAGGGCCATGTGACCGACCGGCTTATCGCCTATCACGAAGCGCGCGCGCGCGGTGGGGCGGGGTTGATTGTGACGCAGGTGGCGGGTGTGCATGAGACGGCGCGCTATACCTCTCACATTCTCATGCTGACGGATGATGATGCCATTGCGGGCTTTGCCAAGCTTGCGCGCGCGGTGAAGGCGCATGGCACCATGATTTTCGGCCAGTTGTTCCATCCGGGCCGTGAGATCATGGAAACGCAGGATGGCACGCAGGCCATTGCCTATGCGCCCTCTGCGGTTCCCAATTCGCGCTTCCATGTGATGCCGGTGCCGCTTTCGCGCGGGCTGATCGAAGACATCGTGGATGGCTATGCCCATGCCGCGCGGCGGCTGATGCTGGCAGGCTATGATGGTTGCGAGATTGTGGCCAGCCACGGCTATCTGCCCGCACAATTTCTCAACCCGCTTGTGAATTTGCGCGAAGATGAATATGGCGGCAGTTCTGAAAATCGGCTGCGATTCATTGTGGAGGTGGCGGAAGCTATTCGCGCCTGTGTGCCGCGTGAATTTGCCGTGGGCTTACGCATTTCCGGTGAGGAGCATGATAGCGCGGGGCTGCCGCCTACCGAAATTCTGGAATATGCGCGCGCGTTGGATCGCTTGGGGCTTATTGATTATTACAGCGTTGTGGCGGGCACTTCGGCTTCCCTTTCGGGTGCCATTCACATTGTGCCGCCCATGATGATCGGCAATGCCTATGTGGCCCCCTTTGCGGCGGCGATGAAGCAGGTGGTTTCCAAGCCCGTATTTGTGGCAGGCCGCATCAACCAGCCACAAATTGCCGAGGAAGTTTTGCGTTC
>CAJBCQ010000010.1 GCA_903951595.1 uncultured Hyphomicrobiales bacterium
CGCGCCGAGGCCTTCAGTTCAATGGTTTTGGCCATGGACGTTAACTCCTTGAAGAGGATCATGAAATTCAAACGGAGCCCGTATGGCCCCGTGAAATCGCAGGCCTTCCTCCAGGGGTGACCGTCGCCTGCGACGAGGGGGATATACAGGATGGCGGGCCGGGGGGCAAGGAAGCTCAAAAAGGTGGGTTGTGGAGGCCCAGAAGGTGGCATGACAGCCTTGCTGATTACGTGTTAATGCTACCCACAATTAATAGGTTTTTTGATGGTGCGTGATCTGCCGATGCTTGATGTTCAACCGGTGATATTGTGTGGCGGATCGGGCACTCGGTTGTGGCCGTTGTCACGGGCGGGGTTTCCCAAGCAATTTTTGTGTCTGAAGGGCGAGGAAAGCCTGTTCCAGCAGGCGGCCCGGCGCATGGGCTTGCTGGGTGGCGATGGGATGGCCGTCCGGCCCCTGATGCTGGTGGCGGGTGAGGAGCATCGGTTTTTTGCCTTCGAGCAATTGCGCGAGGCGGGCATTATGCCCGGTGCGGTATTATTGGAACCGGAAGGCCGGGGCACCGCTGCTGCTGTAACCTTGGCCGCATTTGCCGCGCTTGAGGCGGGTGACGACCCTATTCTGCTCATTACGCCCGCCGACCATGACGTTGCCGACAACGGTGGTTTCGCCGCCGCACTTGGCAATGCTATCCGCGCGGCGGCGGGGGGTGGAATTGTTATTTTGGGTGTGAAGCCCGACAAGCCCGAGACGGGTTTTGGCTATATTCAGGCTGAAGCCCTTGCCGATGTTTCGGCGCTGAAGGTGAAGCGTTTTGTGGAAAAGCCCGATGCGGCCACCGCGCGCGGCTATCTCAAAGCGGGCGGCTATTTCTGGAATGCCGGGATTTTTGTGTTCCGGGCTTCGGTATGGCTGGAGGCGTTGGGGCATTTTCGGCCTGACATTCTGGCGGGTACGCGCGCGGCTTGGCTGGAGCGCGGTGAGCAGCGCGATTTGGCCGGCCCATTTCTGCGCCCCCACAAGCAAGCGTTTCAGGCCATTCCATTGGAATCGGTTGATTATGCCGTTTTGGAAAAATGCCCCGGCAGTCGCTTTACCATCCATATGGTGCCGTTGAGTGCCGGGTGGAGCGACCTTGGGGCTTGGGATGCAGTTTGGCAGGCTTTGCCCAAGGACGCTGACGGAAATGCCCATTCCGGCGATGTGATTGCGGCGGATACGCGCAACACGCTGGTACACGCATCGTCAAGATTGGTGAGCCTTGTGGGGGTCGAAAATCTGGTGGTGATCGAGACGGCGGATGCGGTGTTGATTTCTTCCATGTCGCGCAATCAGGATGTGAAGGCAATTGTCGGCGCCCTTTCCAAAATGGGTCGCGATGAACATCTGTCGCATCGCAAGGTTTACCGCCCGTGGGGCTGGTATGACAGCATCGATCAAGGCGAACGTTTCAAGGTGAAACGCATTCAGGTGACGCCGGGTGGCCATTTGAGCCTGCAAAAGCACAAGCACCGGGCCGAGCATTGGGTGGTGGTGAAGGGAATTGCTGAAGTGACCTGTGGCGATCAGGTGACGCGGCTGAGTGAAAACCAATCAACCTTCATTCCTCTGGGCCAGGTTCACCGTTTGCACAATCCGGGCAGCGAGCCCTTGGAGATCATCGAAGTGCAGTCGGGAAGCTATTTCGGTGAGGATGATATTGAGCGGCTTGAAGATCATTATGGGCGGACCACGCGCGATGATTGAGCAGCCGAAGATCTATGTGGCAGGTCACCGCGGGATGGTGGGTTCGGCCATATTGCGACATTTGCAACGGCAAGGGCATACGAGCTTTGTCTGGCGGAACCATTCAGAACTCGATTTGACGGATCAGTCCGCCGTGCGGGCTTTCTTTGCGTCAGAAAGGCCAGATGAGGTTTACCTCGCAGCGGCGAAAGTGGGCGGCATTTATGCCAATCAGGCTTATCCGGCCCCATTCATCTACGAAAACCTGATGATCGAAGCCAATGTGATTGATGCGGCCTTCCGCAGCGGCGTGAAGAAGCTTTTGTTTTTGGGTTCTAGCTGCATTTACCCGAAGCATGCCGCGCAGCCCATCGTTGAGGAGGCGTTGCTCGACGGCTTGCTGGAGCCGACGAACGCGCCTTATGCCATTGCCAAGATCGCAGGCATCAAGCTGTGTGAAAGCTATAACCGCCAATATGGCGCAAGCCATGGCTTAGATTACCGCGCGATCATGCCGTGCAATCTCTATGGGCCGGGTGACAATTACCACCCCGAGAACGCGCATGTGATCCCCGCCCTCATTCGCCGCTTCCATGAAGCCAAGCGCGACAAGGCTTCCACGGTTCGCATTTGGGGCAGCGGCACGCCGCGGCGCGAATTTCTGCATGTGGATGATGTGGCTTCTGCCTGTGTTACGGTGATGAAGCTGGATGGTGAACGCCACCGGGCCTTGCAGATAGGCCATATCAATGCCGGTACTGGCCAGGACATCACCATTGCCGAGCTTGCCGGACTGATTGGCCGCGTGGTGGGCTTTGAAGGTGACATTACCTTTGATCGCAGCAAGCCGGACGGTACGCCACGTAAGCTGTTGGACAGCACGCGCCTTTTGCAACTTGGCTGGCGGGCCGAGATGAAACTAGAGATGGGTTTGCAGCTTGCCTATGCTGATTTCGTACAATTTTCTTCCAATGAAGGTGCCAGAGCATGAGCCAGAAAAAAGAAAAAGTGGCGCTCATCACCGGCATCACGGGGCAGGACGGGTCTTATCTTGCCGAGTTCCTCTTGGGTAAAGGCTATATCGTGCATGGAATCAAGCGCCGGACGAGCCTTTTCAACACGGACCGCATTGATCATCTGTACAAAGACCGCCATGAAAAGGATGTACGCTTTTTCCTCCATCATGGCGATTTGACGGATAGTTCAAGCCTGTTGCGGATCATCCAGCAGACACAGCCGGATGAGATTTACAATCTGGCGGCGCAAAGCCATGTGGCGGTGAGTTTTGAGGAGCCGGAATATACCGCCAATTCGGATGCGCTGGGTGCTTTGCGGCTTCTGGAAGCGATCCGCATTCTGGGCCTTCAGAACAAGACACGGTTTTATCAGGCCAGTACCTCAGAGCTTTTTGGCCTTGTGCAGGAGACACCGCAGCGTGAGACAACGCCTTTTTATCCGCGCAGCCCCTATGGTGTTGCCAAGCTTTATGCTCATTGGATCACCGTGAATTACCGCGAGGCTTATGGGATTTTTGCCTGCAATGGCATTCTGTTCAATCATGAAAGCCCGGTGCGCGGGGAAACCTTTGTTACCCGTAAAATCACGCGCGCGCTGGCACGCATCAAACTTGGGGTTGAGGATTGCCTGTATCTTGGCAATCTCGACGCCAAGCGTGATTGGGGCCATGCGCGCGATTACGTGGAAGCGCAGTGGTTGATGTTGCAGCAGGAAAAACCGGAAGATTTTGTCATCGCCACGGGTGCCCAGCACAGCGTGCGGGACTTTGTTAATGTAGCGGCCAGTGAACTTGGAATGGTCATCCGTTGGCAAGGTTCTGGGGTGGATGAAAAAGGCTATGGCGAAGATGGCAAATGCATCATCGCCGTGGACCCGGCCTATTTCCGGCCAACGGAAGTTGAGTCCCTATTGGGTGATGCATCCAAGGCAAAAGAAAAGCTAAGCTGGACGCCGCGTGTGCGCTTTGAAGCACTTGTGCAGGAGATGGTGAGGGCTGACATGGCCGAGGCTGAGCGCGATGAGATGGCGCGGCGTCTTGGTTATGTGGTGATGGATCGGCATGAATGAGCGCGGGAGCCTTGCTTTTTGAAAGCACAAGTCATGGGACGGAGGATGCCTAATCCACATCCTGCTGCGTGTTGAATACTCGCGAACCGATGAATTTCTTGGGTCCAAATCCGTGTAGGTGAGCCAATATGCTCAAGAGCGATTGGTCTTGTCGATGGTTTAACCTTGAGGATCCTTGCGGCGCAATCGCTTGTTTCACCTGGGCTA
>CAJBCQ010000011.1 GCA_903951595.1 uncultured Hyphomicrobiales bacterium
AAGCGCCCGCGTGCTACTTTTGCAAAATGAAGTGCCGTGGGCCGCCGCCGCCGCTGCTGCTCGCATCACACGCAAGGCCGGCGGCACCGTCATCCTCGACCCTGCCCCTGCCCCCACAAATGGCCTTTCCTCAGATGCCTATCAGCTCGCCCACATTCTTACCCCCAATGAGAGTGAAACCGAGACGCTAACGCAAATCAGGCCCGAAAACGGGCCAAGCTGCCAAGCGGCAGCGCGCGCTTTGCATCAACTGGGGGCTGAAACCGTTATTCTCAAATTGGGCGCCAAAGGCCTGTTTCTTTCCGCCCCCACAACGCAAATACATCTGCCCGCTTTTACCGTGGAGGCCATCGACACCGTGGCCGCCGGGGACTGTTTCAATGGCGGACTTGCCCATGCCGTGGGCGGAGGTGCCGACATTACAACCGCCGCGCGCTTTGCCGCAGCTTGCGGTGCCCTCTCGACAACCCGACGCGGGGCAGCGCAATCTGCTCCAATCTTGCGTGAGGTGGAGGCTTTCCTCCGCCAGCACGGCCCATAAACGCTGCAAGGAGACTATCCCATGACCCATTCCCAATGGACCCGCCGCCACGTGCTTGCAGGCCTTGCCACCCTTCCGGCCGTGGGCCTGCTGGGCCAGACAAGCCGCGCCAATGCCAAAGAAATCAAGGTTCTGAACTGGCAAGGCTATGGCACAGATGAAAAATGGGCGCTGGAGATGTTCGAAAAGAACACCGGCATCAAAGTCACCCATGATTATTTCAATTCCGAACAGGAAATGCTCACCAAGCTACGCACCAGCCCCGGCACCTATGATGTCGTGCTGATGAACAATACCTTCGTGATGGATGCCGTAAAGGAACGCCTCATCGATCCTGTGGATAGCGCCAAGATCACCCACTGGAACGATCTTTCCCCCGCCATGCGCGACAGCGAACGCTTTGTTCAGGATGGCAAGCATTACGCCGTTGCTTGGGTTTGGGGTGTCACCTCGATCGCCTACTCAACTGAAAAGATCACATCAAAGCCGGACAGCTTGGAAGCCCTATGGGACGTTGCCAATAAGGGCCGCGTGGGCTGGCGGGATGACGCATTGGAATCGGTGCAATTTGCAGCCCTTGCCACCGGCCAAGACATGAACTTCCCCAAGGATCTCGACGCTGTCCGCAACAAGCTCATGGGGCTCAAAGACCAGATCAAGACCTTCTGGTCTTCCGAAGACGAGTGGAACAAATACATGGCCGCTGGTGACTATGCGATCTCAACCTATTGGTCAGGTTCCGCCGCCCGTTCCAAGAAAGCCTTCAAGCTGCCCGTCGAATTCGTGGTGCCAAAAGAAGGTGCGATCGGCTGGTTTGACGGTCTCACCATCGCCGCGGGTGCCCCCAATCCGGAAGGTGCGGCAGCTTTCATTGATTTCATGGTGAGCCCGCAATTCTATGTGCCGTGGGACACCAATGTTGGTGCCCCCGCTTCTGCCAATGCGGCCGCCAATGCGGCCCTGCCCGCAGATGCGCTGAACCGCGTGGTTCTGGGCGATGCCGAAACCGTCAAGCGCCTGCACTGGATGGCGCCCATGTCCGATCAAGTGCGCCAGTCCTATCAAGAATTGTGGGACGAGGTGAAAACCAGCTTCACCAAGTGATCATCTCCCGCAGACAGCGCGTCCTTGCAAGCCTCACAGCGCCAGCCTATCTCTGGCTGGCGCTGACCATCTTCCTGCCGCTGTCGGCCATGCTCTATTTCAGCTTCCTCACCGTGGCCCCCGTTGGCGGGCGTGAATCAAGTTTCACGCTCGCGCATTACCGCGCCTTCTTCACCAAGGAAGTTTACTGGTACAATGCTTGGCGCTCCTTTGAGCTTGCCTTTTATGTCACCACATTTTGCGTGGTCTTGGCTTACCCGGCTGCCTATGCCTTGACTCACTATATCAAGGGTCGCTGGCGCGAGGCGCTGTTTCTCTTGGTGGTGCTGCCCTTTTGGTCAAATGCACTGGTGCGAACTTTCAGCTGGACCATGGTGCTGCGTGGCGATGTGGGGCTGTTATTCACATACCCCGCCATCGTCATTGGCCTTGTGCATGCCTATCTGCCTTACGCGATCCTCACCATTTATGTGTCGCTGGAGGCTATCGAGCAAAGTCTCACCGAAGCTGCGCGAAGCCTCGGTGCCAGCCCCTTGGCCGCCTTCCTGCGCGTCACCTTGCCATTAAGCCTGCCGGGCGTTTTTGCCGGTGCTATCCTCATCTTCGTGCCCGTCACAGGCTCGTTCATGGAGCCACGCATTCTGGGTGGCAAAAATGCCATGATGCTGGGGCCGATCATCGAAAACCAGTTTACCGCCGTGTTCAATTGGCCGCTCGGGGCCGCCCTTTCCTTCATCATGCTGGCCATCATGCTGCTGATGCTGGCGGCCGGCGCACCCTTTTTCGCGCGCTATCTGCGGCAAGGATGAAGCCATGAACTCTTTTTGCAAAGCTTGGCTGGGTCTGGTGCTGGCATTCCTCTATCTGCCCATCCTTGTGATGATGGTGATGGCCTTCAACCAGTCGGCTCTTTACGAATTCCCATTCACTTTCGATCTCGTCTGGTTCAAGGCCTTGATCAGCAATGAACGGCTGTTACAGGCAAGCCTCAACAGCGTCTGGATCGCTCTTGCCAATACGGTGATCGCCACGACACTGGGAACCCTCGCAGCACTTGCCTTTGCGCGTTATGAATTTCGCGGCAAGACGCTCTTGCAATTGCTGCTGCTGCCACCCATCACCATCCCGTGGCTCATCATCGGCACCGCCATGCTGATCTTCTTCTTCTGGTCCGGCATCGGGCGTGGGCTTCATGCCATTTTGCTCGGCCATGTGGCCTTATCGCTACCTTATGTGATCGTGGTAGTGGGCGCGCAGCTGAAAAATTACGGGCCCCAATTGGAAGAAGCCGCCGCCACCTTGGGAGCAAGTCCGGTAGAAGCTTTCTGGCGTGTTTCGTTGCCTCTCATCGCCCCCGGCATTGCCGCTGCCGCCGCCTTTGCCTTTGCGGTTTCCTTCGATCAGTTCGTGATCAGCTATTTCCTCGCACCCCCCGGCATTTCCACCCTGCCGGTTGAAATCTACACATCGATCCGCAAAGGCTTCACACCGGAGATCAACGCCATTTCCACGATCATCCTTTTCGTCTCGATGGGCCTCATGTTGCTTGTCGCGCGCAATTACCGTTTCGGGGGTAACCGCAAATGAGCATCATTGATGTGATCGATGTCACCAAACGCTATGGCACCATGGCGGCATTGGATGATGTGACTTTGCGCTTTGGTGAGGGCGAATTTTTTGGCCTGCTTGGACCCTCCGGCTCAGGAAAGACAACGCTTCTTCGCGCCATTGCGGGCTTTGTGGTTCCTGATTCCGGTGAAATCCGCTTTGACGGTGAGCGCGTGGAGCATGTGCCCGTACACAAGCGCGGCATTGGCATGGTGTTCCAGAACTACGCCCTGTTCCCCCATATGAGTGTTGCTGAAAATATCGCCTTCGGCCTCACCGTGCGCGGGGCACGCCAAGCCAACACCCAGCCTCGCGTGGATGATATGCTGAAACTCGTACGCCTAGAGGGCTTAGGCACCCGGCGTCCGCGTGAGCTTTCCGGCGGCCAACAACAGCGCGTGGCACTGGCGCGCGCCCTCATCACGCGGCCCAAAGTCCTTTTGCTCGATGAGCCGCTCGGTGCCCTTGATCGTCGCCTGCGGCAAGAAATGCAGGTGGAGCTGAAAGACATTCAGCGCGAAACGGGTGTCACTTCCATTTTTGTCACCCATGATCAAGAAGAAGCCCTCACCTTGTCAGACCGCGTGGCCATCATCGACCACGGCAAGCTCGTGCAGGTTGGTGCCCCGCGTGAGGTTTATGATCACCCCCGCACGCTGTTTGCCGCGCAATTTCTGGGCGACGCCAATATATTTGGCAGCGAACCACGTATCATCCGCCCCGAAAAGCTGAGAATTCTCGAAAATGGTGCCAAAATTCCAAAGGACTTGACCCAAACCCGTGAAGGTCATGTGATACAGGCCATCTATTCCGGGCCCTCGGTCACTTACCGGGTGGCCTGCAATTCTTTTGCTGGCGGCATCGCACTCGCCTTTGTGCAAAGCGCAGGTGATGCGCGATTTGCCAAGGGCGATGCGGTGATCCTTGCTTGGGGAAATGAACATAGTGTGGCGGTCACATCATGAATCCTGAACGCTTCTGGGGCACTTGGAACCCGGCCCGACCGGCAGAAATGCTGCATGTGGCCACGGGCTTCCGCATCACGCCACTGGTCTATGCCGCCAGCACCGGCAAGGCGAGCTGGCTTGGGCCTCAGCAAGTCACCCTCGGCAGCCGCACCCTTGATTCAAGCCATATCGAGCTTGCCATCAGCCATGCTGGAACCGAGCTTGATTGGCGCTGGACACAGACCTCTCCCATCGCAGTCCACGGCCAATGGAAGGCGACCCAACATGGCGAATGGGGCCTGCGCTTCTGGGTAACGCTCTGCCTATCCGGTGGCGATTGGCGTTGGCAAGGCAACAGCGCCTATTGCACCACGCCGGAAGGCTCCATTTTCGTCAATCCATCTGCCAAGCCACTGCTTGTGACCGCCCATGAGAGCTTAGCCGATGTGGCGGAGGAATTTGAAACACACGGCTATTGGTATCTCAATTCACGCGGCGATCGCGGCCCCGTTCTGGCTTTGCGTTTCAATCTGGATGAAATGCCACAATTGAGCTTTAGCGCCAATTTTGGGATCTCGTCTGAAAGCACACCACCCGCACCGCCAACGCAAGGCCCGCTGGCCGCCATCCGCGACATTATGGGCTGGAACAACTCTTGGGATCCCGTCAATCAACGCCCCTATACCGCCTGCACCCGCAATTGGGATGCCGGCAAGTTCGGTGGCTTTGGTGTCTGGCTTACCGATACGGCCATCAACGGCATGTTGCTTTCCACATTTGACGTGGAAATGGCGGAGGAAAATTTTGCAGCCCTTCGCGCGCACCAAACCGAAGCGGGCAACTTCCCCTGCCTCATCACCGGCCATGATGCCTGGCCCGACCGCAGCCAGCCACCCTTGGTGAGCCTCATCATTTGGCTTACCTTTCAGCGGGATCGCAACAAGCAATGGCTGGAAGACAATTATGAAGCCCTTGCCCAAAATCACACCTGGTGGTGGAACCAGCGTGACGGCAATGGCAATGGCATTCTCGAATATGGCTCCTCGATTGTCGGCGATGGGCTCTATATCGGCACCAAGCTTGCCGCCAAAGACGAGTCCTTCATGGACAATTCGCCCATGCATGACGAGGCGCGCTGGAACGAGAGCAGCCGCACGCTCGACATGGAAGATGTAGGGCTGAATTGCCTCATCACACTGGATGCCGAAATGCTCGCCCTCATGGCGCGCGAACTTGGCCGCCATGAAGATGCCTACACCTTCGAAAAAATCGCTGAAAAGCATCGCAAGCGCATCCAGACGCATTTCTGGGATGCTTCCCGCAATATCTTCGCCAATCGCCTATGGTCACGCAAATTCGCCGATGCGATAACACCGACCAGCTTCTATCCGCTGTTATGCGGCGCCGCGAATGCCGAACAGACGCGGCATTTGCTGGCCGCACTTGAAGATCCCGCCCTGTTCGGTGGGGAATTTGGCCTGCCATCCGTGGCGCGCTCGCATCCCGCCTTCAACGACAATGTCTATTGGCGCGGCCGCATCTGGCCCATTCTCAACTGGCTTGTGTGGCTCGGCCTCAAGCGCGCCGACGCACAGGAAGAGGCCGCACGGCTTCTGGAAAAAAGCTGGAGTCTATTCACGCCCGCCTGGGAAAAACGTCTCGCACCGGAAAACTTCAACGCAACCACCGGCGAAGGCCTCGACCAGCCCGATACGGACAGCTTTTATAGCTGGACGGCACTTCTGCCCTTCCTCAAAACCGCAAGCCTCATCGATATTGATCCTTGGCAAGGCTGGGTAGCTGTGAATGAGGGTGAGGATATGGAACTAGGCCCCATGCGCTCGCCCTGGGGCATGGTTCACGCCAAGCGCGCAGGCGGCATATTTCAGATCATCGGCCAGGATGGCAGCGTGAAGTTTGAAACACGCGATGCGGGCCGCGTCAGGGTAAATTATCCCGAATAAAAACACCGATGCGGATATGTTCCTGCTCCATCAGCAGGGGCACATTTTCCGCATGTGCCAAAAGCACGCGCACCGCACTTCGCGCCTCATGGCCAGGATCTTGGTTGATGACCGCCGCAATCGTACCCTTGATGAGGGCGCGGCGCGTATGCGGTGTCAACTCATGGGCAATGCAAATCAAGTCTTTGCGCTTCGGCTCGCTTTCCAAAGCACTAATCAGCCCCTGCGTGCCACCGCCTGCATGATAAATGCCGATCAAATCAGAATGCTCGCGCAGCATGGCGCGCGCTGCCGCTTCCACGCGCTGCGGTTCATCTCGCACCTGGCGCACGGGAAGAATTTTCAGCTTGGGAAACTCATGCCCGATCACCTGCTCAAAACCAAACTGCCGCTCAATGTGATCGCGCAGTTCGGTGGAGCCAGCGATCAGCCCCGCCTTACCACTGCGCCCACCAGCAAAGCGCCCGAGCAGGCTTGCTGCGGTGCGCCCGGCGGCTGAATTATCGATACCGGCATAATGAACACGCTTGGAGCTGGGCACATCCGAAACAAGTGTAACCACCGTAACACCCTGCTCGGTCAAGCTGTTGATGGCCTCACGCACACCAGGGTGATCCAGCGCCACAACGGCCACCCCGTCATAAGCTTCACGGCCCACATCTTCCAGCATGCGCGTCAGGCTTGCTGCGGCAAACACATCCGTCACCCGCATGTCGATCGTCACGCGCTCGCGCGCCATGTGTTCGGCGATCGCGGTCACTTCCTCGCGCAGGCGCGCGGCAAAGCTATTATGGGCGGCCGGCAGCACAAAGCAAAAACGAATATCGCGCGAACGCGCCAGCCGCGCGGCCAGCCGGTCCGGCTGATAATTCAATTCGCGGATGGCACTTTCAACACGCTCCACCGTCTGCGCGCGCACCCCCGGCCTGCGGTTCAGCACACGGTCCACCGTGGCCACACTCACCCCGGCAACGCGCGAAACATCATTGATCGTAATCTTTGGCATTCTGCTGGAATAACATCAGCAGATGAGGGGCGCAACTCAACCCTTGCCCCAAAAAGCAAAGGCCGCGCTGGCCCGGATCTCCGGATCAGCACGGCCTTGATGCCTGAAACATTCAGAACGCTTAGATGGCGTCCTTGAGTTCCTTGGCCACGCGGAAGGCAACCTTCTTGGAAGCCTTGATCTTGATGGCTTCGCCGGTGGCGGGATTGCGGCCCATGCGAGCCGGACGCGCCTTCACCTGCATGATGCCAAGGCCGGTGATGCGGACCTTGTTGCCCTTCTTCAGGCTCTTGACGGTGCGCTCAACGAAATCCGTGAAAATGGCAGACATGTCCTTCTTGGACATTTCATGGGCTTCAGCGAGCTCCGCAATGAGCTTGGACAGCGGGATGGTGGCGACAGCTTTCTTGTCGGCAGCTTTCTTCTCGGCCATGTTATTCTCCTTGGCTTGGCTTCAATGGGACGGGCTTATTTCAACCCGGCGCGGGAATCACTCAAACTGTATACTTCAGCCATGAGCTTTAGCGACTGTTTTCCGGGCTTGTCCAGTGCTTCGCAAAACATTCAACCATTGTTAAATCCCATGAAATCGGCCCAAATTAAGCCTTCTGGTCTGATTTTCGTGAAACCCCTCAACGGCGTGGCGCATATTTTGAAACTCAATATCAATGCCCTTGGCAGCAAAGGCGATGGCGTGGCCGAGAGCCCGAAAGGCCTGATTCATATGGCTTTTACGCTTCCAGGCGAAGAAGTGGAACGGTTAGACGATGGCACCGCCCACATTCTGAAAGCTTCACAAGATCGTGTAAATCCCATTTGCAAGCACTTCACCATTTGCGGTGGTTGCGCCATGCAGCACGCAAAAGATGCGCTGATCGCGCGGTGGAAAACCGAGAATGCGGCAACTGCGCTGCGTCACGCTGGCCTGAAAAATGCCCAAATCAACTACATTCCCGCCCATGGGGCTGGCCGCCGTCGCATCAATTTGCACATTCGGCGGCAAGGCCGAAACATCATCGCAGGCTTCATGCGCGCCAAAAGCCATGCGCTTGTCGATATCGACCACTGCCCCCTGCTCGTGCCAGAATTGCAGGATGCATTTCATATCGCGCGCGTCATCGGTGCGGCACTAGGTGGCCCGCTGAAATCCACCGACCTGCAAATCACATCCTGCCTTGGCGGGCTGGATGTGGACATACGCGGCCATGGCAAGCTCAGCGACAAAGCGCATATGGAATTGGCTCAAGCCTTCACAGAGCTGAAATTGGCCCGCTTGGCCAATCACGGTGAAATCCTGTTGGAGCGCGAAGCCCCGACCCTTCGGATCGGCAAGGCGCTTGTGGTCATGCCGCCTGGCGGCTTCCTACAGGCCACCGAATTGGCCGAACAGATTATGACGACACAAGCCATGACGGCCCTTGAAGGAGCCTCTCGAATTATAGATCTGTTTTGCGGCATCGGCCCCTTCGCCTTGCGGCTTGCCGAAACAACGCCCGTCACAGCATCCGATCTCGATGCCCCCGCCATCGCTGCCCTCACCCGCGCCATCCATCATGCCAAGGGCCTGAAACCCATCACCGCCTTGCGGCGCGATCTTTTCCGCCTGCCTTTTTCGTTGCGCGAGCTGGAAGGCTTTGATGCCGCCATCATCGACCCGCCGCGCGCAGGTGCCATGGCGCAAACGCACATGCTGGCCCAATCAGGCCTCAAGCGCATTTTTGCGGTAGGCTGTGATGCGGCAAGCTTTGCCCGCGATGCCGCAATTTTATGTGAAGCGGGCTGGCACATGGGACCGGTGACTGTCATTGACCAATTTCGCTATTCAGCCCACATGGAACTGACAGCTCTTTTCAACAAGGGAAAATGAATGACGACCAAGCCCGACAACAGCGCACAAATCGCCTCTCCCAGCTACCGCCTGCCTGCTGCGGATTTTGACTTTTTGATGAGTGACTCCATGCGTGGCGTGCGCTTTATGGTGGAATATGCCAAGGCGGAAGAATTGCTGCGCGCATGGGGTGTTGCTTCCACCGTTGTCGTGTTTGGCTCAGCGCGCGTCAAAGAGGCGACAGCTTGGTATGAAACCGCGCGCGAATTTGGCCGCATCGTATCAGAGCGCGGTGGTGCCAAATTGAACCATGAGGGCCCGCGCCAAAATGTGATCGCAACCGGCGGCGGCCCCGGCATCATGGAAGCAGCCAACCGCGGTGCGATGGAAGCCGCTGCGCCGAGCATCGGCTTCAACATCACCTTGCCGCAAGAGCAGGAACCCAACGCCTATTCGACACCCGAACTCACCTTCCGTTTCCACTATTTTGCCATGCGTAAAATGCATCTGGCCATGCGTGCCGCAGCCCTTGTTGTCTTTCCCGGTGGCTTTGGCACGCTCGATGAACTTTTCGAAATCCTCACTTTGCGTCAAACCAAAAAAATGCCCAATATCCCGGTCGTTCTCGTGGACAGCACCTATTGGAACGAGGTCATCAATTTCAAAGCCTTTGTCACCCATGGCATGATCGCGCCGAGTGATTTGCAGCTTTTCCAATTCGCCGATGACGCCGAAACCGCCTGGACCAGCCTCACACGGCAGGGCCTTTTCACCTATCCCGCATTCCAGCATGTAACCGAGGGCGACAGATGAGCATTAAGCTTCACTTCCACGGGGCTTCCCGAACCGTCACCGGATCCTCTTATGTGATTGAAACCGAACAGGCTCACGTGATGGTCGATTGCGGCATGTTCCAAGGTTCCAAAACGGAATCGAGCCTCAATTACCGTCCCTTTGCCTGCGATCCCACCAAGATCCATGCCATGCTTCTCACCCACGCGCATATTGATCATTCCGGCCTTATCCCCAAGCTGGTGAAAGACGGCTTCAAAGGCCGCATCCATGCAACCGCTGCCACGGCAGATTTATGCGCCGTCATGCTCGCGGATTCTGCCCATATCCAGCAAATGGAAGTGCGCAATCTGAATGAGCGCAAGCGGCGTCGCGGGGAAGAAGAAGTCGAACCCATCTATTCCATGGAAAACGCCGAAGCGGCGGTAAAGCTGTTCACCCCGCATGACTATCGGCAATGGGTAAGCCCCGCCCCAGGCATGCGTGCGCGTTTCTGGAATGCTGGGCATCTCTTAGGCTCGGCCTCCATCGAAGTCGAAGTGGATCAAGCCGGAAAGCC
The DNA here is from genome assembly GCA_903951595.1 of uncultured Hyphomicrobiales bacterium. Classification (GTDB taxonomy): domain Bacteria; phylum Pseudomonadota; class Alphaproteobacteria; order Rhizobiales; family Aestuariivirgaceae; genus CABJBCQ01. The sequence goes on from CAJBCQ010000011.1 coordinate 10,350, forward strand.
GCCTTTGCGTATTCTTTTCTCCGGCGATATCGGCCCCGAATTCAAGCTGCTACAGCCCGACCCGGAAGCACCGCAGAATTTTGATTATGTACTGTGTGAGTCAACCTATGGCGCGCGCGAACGCGAAGATCGCAATGAAGAAACCCGCCGCAAGCATTTGACCGCAGAAGTGAAGGCGGCAATCGCGCGCGGCGGCGTCATGCTCGTGCCATCTTTCGCAGTCGAACGCACACAGGAATTGATGACGGATTTAGCCATCCTCATGGGGCGCGGTGACTTGCCTGCGATCCCTGTCTTCATTGATTCACCTCTGGCCATG
>CAJBCQ010000012.1 GCA_903951595.1 uncultured Hyphomicrobiales bacterium
GATGGCATCAGAAAAGGGCATGGCGGTACTCGAACGCAACAACGCCCTGCAACGCGCACTGGGAGCAGACATCCACCTGCTCACACCGACCGATCTTCAAAAGCGTTTCCCCTGGATCACGACGCAAGGTGTAGCGGGTGCGAGCTTCGGGGCCAGTGGCGAAGGCTGGCTTGATGCCCATGGCCTCATGGGCTTGTTGCGCAAAGCAGCGCGCCATAACGGGGCCGAACTTATCGAAGGCGAAGTGACGGCAATCCATAAATCAAACAACCGCATTACCGGCGTCACCCTCGCATCAGGCCGCGAAGTGGATTGCGGCCATTTCATCAATGCTGGCGGCCCTGCGGCCGGAAGCCTTGCCGCTATGGCCGGCATGGATCTGCCAGTCGCCCCACGCAAGCGTTATGTCTATGTGCTGGATTGCCAGAACCCGCCTGCAAGCCTGCATCTGGCACCGCTCAGCGTGGACCCTTCGGGCGTTTGGTTCCGCCCTGAAGGCCGCACTTTCATTTGCGGGCTTTCGCCAGAAGAACATGAAGAACCGAAGGTTCAGGATTTCGAGGTCGATCACGATTTCTTCGACGAAAGAATCTGGCCCATCCTCGCTGAGCGTGTGCCGGCTTTTGAAGCCATCAAAGTGGTGGGAAGCTGGGCCGGGCATTATGATTATAACAGCCTCGACCAGAACGGCATTATCGGCGCACATCCTGAGGTCCAAAATTTCTATTTCGCCAATGGCTTCTCCGGCCACGGGCTGCAACAGGGCGCAGGCGTCGGCCATGCGATTGCCGAGCTGATTGTGAAAGGTCGTTCGGAAACGATTGATATTTCGAGCCTGGGTTATGAACGCATCGCGGCGGGCAAGCCATTTTTTGAGTTGAATGTGATCTGATGCGGGTTTTGGCCATTTCATCGCAAGTGGCCTTTGGGCCTGTGGGCAATTCGGCCTGTGTGCCTGCCTTAAACGCGGCTGGCATTGAAGTGATCGCGCTGCCCACGATCCTGCTGTCAAACCAACCCGCCCTTGGCAAGCCTTCCGGCATTCGCGTGCCAGCGGGCACATTGAGTGACATGTTGGAAAAGCTGGAAGCACTGGGTGCTTTTGAAAATCTTTCTGGGATCCTCACAGGATATTTTGCCGACGCCGAACAGGTCATCGCGATCGCAAAAACCATCGCACGGTTGAAGCCTGCGCTTTATCTGTGCGATCCCGTGATTGGCGATGATCCCAAAGGGCTTTATGTGCCTGAAGCGGTGGCAGAGGCGATCCGCGATCATCTCGTCCCGCTGGCCAGCATGATCACCCCCAATCATTTTGAACGCGAATGGTTGAATGCAAAAAAGGATGTGACCGCCCACATCCCCGAACGCATCACCACCAGCCTGCCGCAAGGTAACGCGCTGGTGACAGAACTGGTGGCGGCAGGCCAAACGCACCGCCATACGACTTTGCGCCAAGACAAAGTACCGCATGGCACCGGTGATCTGTTCTCCGGTCTTTATCTGGCCCAGCGCGTGAAGGCAGTTATGCCGCAAGCGGCCTTCACACAGGCGATGGAGCGGTTGGAAAAAGTGATCGGCCTTTCCATTGGCAAGCCTGGGCTTGATCTTCTGCACGGGCTTTCATGATCATCGGCGTGGATGGCTGCCGCTCTGGCTGGCTCGGTGTCATCTGGGATGGTGGTAGATCGGCAAGTGCGGCGGTCTATCCGGCCTTCTCAGACATTCTGAAACTGGAAGCCCGTTTCATCGCCGTGGACATGCCGATCGGCTTTCCAGAACGCGCTGAAACAGGCGGCAGGGCGTGTGAGCAACTGGCCCGCAAGCTGATCGGCCGTCGCCGCTCCAGCGTATTTTCCGCACCAGCCCGCATCGCGCTCAGGGGTCGCGATTATGCCCAAGCCTCACAGCTGAACCGTGCTGCTTCCGACAATCTTGGCATCAGCAGCCAAGCCTTCAACATTTTCCCCAAAATGCGCGAAATCGATGCCCTCATGACGCCGGATTTGCAAAGCCGGTTGGCTGAAGTGCATCCAGAATTGTCCTTCCGGCTGATGAAGGGGCAGGAATTGGCGCATGCCAAGAAAAAGGCCGAAGGCCCTGCCGAGCGCAGAACCCTTCTGGAACAGGCAGGCTTTCCCTTGGACAAGCTCACAAGCCCCGCCAAAGGCGGCTGGGTCGAGGATGATCTTCTGGATGCCTGCGCCTGCGCCTGGTCGGCCCTGAGGCTTGTCGATGGCAAAGGCCTTCGCCTGCCCCAGACCCCGCATCTGGACGCCCGGGGCTTACGCATGGAAATCTGCGGTTAAAACAATGGTGACGGATGCTGGGGCATGGCTTAAAAGCGCGACAACGCCGGAAGGAAGTGACAAGCCCATGACCATCGCCCACCGCCATAACGCCCTGCTCGGAAAACCCGTTGCCGACGAAATTCTCGCCAGCACGCAAAAAGGTGCCGCTGAATTGGCCGCTTCCGGCTGGCCCGTAAAGCTTGTCTCCATCACCATCGGCGATGTGGCAGCGGTAAGCCTTTATGTTCGCAATCAAGCCCGCGCGGCGGGGCGTGCCGGGATCGGCTTTGAGGAGCGCAATTTTCCAGCCGAGGTGAGCCGTGCCGAAATGCAAGGCGTGCTGAAGGCACTCAATACCGATCCGCGCGTTTCTGGCATCATCATCCAGCGCCCGGTGCCGCGCCATTTGGACATTCGCGAATTGCAGACCGCCATTCATCCGCTGAAAGATGTGGAAGGCATGCACCCCACTTCCATCGGCAATATTGTCTACAAGGATTTAGCATTGGCCCCTTGCACGGCGGCAGCTTCGGTTGAATTGCTCAAGCGCACGGGGCTGAAGCTTGAAGGGCTGGAGGCTGTGGTCATCGGGCATTCGGAAATTGTCGGCAAGCCCATTGCGTTTTTGCTGATGGCGGAAGGTGCCACCGTTACCGTATGCCATCACATGACGCGCAATGTGGCGATGCATTCGCGCTCAGCCGATGCGGTTTTTGTAGCCGTGGGACGCCCGCGCCTTCTGACCGCCGACATGATCAAGCCCGGTGCGGCGGTGATTGATATTGGCATCAATCGGATTGAAGAAAACGGCAAGGAATTAACCGTCGGCGATGCCGATTATGAAGCTTGCGCTGAAGTGGCAGGCTGGATCACGCCCGTGCCCGGTGGTGTGGGCCCGGTGACGGTTGCCATTCTGATGCGCAATGCGCTTACCGCAGCCCATGCCCAGAAGCGCCATTATGATGCGAATTTTTCCGGTGATGCGGATGGTTCCGTTCATGTCGCCCCGGTGCGCTGAATGATTTCCCGCCGCGACATTGCCGCTGTGCATGCTGTCATCGCGCCTTTTCTGCGCGTGACACCCGTCATCGACATCCGCCTTCCTGGCATCCGCGAAAGCGTGAGCCTGAAGCTGGAATATTTGCAGCATTCAGGCTCGTTCAAAGCGCGTGGCGCCTTTGCCAATTTGCTGGGCCAGACAACACCACCGGCCTTGGTGACAGCCGCTTCCGGTGGCAATCATGGCGCGGCGGTTGCTTTTGCCGCGAAGTCTTTAGGGATTCCGGCCCGCATTTTCGTGCATGGCAAAACAAGTGCTGAAAAGAAAGCGCGCATTGCAAGCCATGGCGCTGAGGTCGAACAGGTAGGCGAGGCTTATGAAGATGCGCGCCTTGCGGCGGCAGCTTATGCACAAAGCTCCGGTGCGATGGATATTCACGCCTATGACAGCGAGTCCACACTTCTGGGCCAAGGCACCATTGCGCGCGAATTTGAAGAACAAAGCCCAGACCTCGACACCGTGATGGTGGCGGTGGGGGGTGGTGGATTGGTGGGCGGCATTGCCGGATGGTATGGCGGCGGCATTAAGGTGGTGGGTGTTGAGACGCAAGGCTGCAACACGTTACATGCGGCCTTGGCGGCAGGAAAGCCGGTGGGCATTTCACCTTCTGGCATTGCGGCGGATTCATTAGGGGCCAGCACGCTGGGAGCTTTGAGCTTTCCCATAGCCCAAGCGCATGTTGGCGAAAGCCTGCTGGTGAGTGATGACGATGTAAAGCGCGCGCAAATCTGGCTGTGGGATCATCTACGGATGATGACTGAACCCGGTGGCGCTGCGGCATTTGCAGCCCTTCTGTCCGGCACTTATCGGCCTGCCGAGCAAGAGCGCGTGGGCGTGGTGATGTGCGGGGCCAATGTAAGCCCGGCGATGTTTGCGGAATTGTTGAAGTAAGCGAAATGGAAAAGGTCCCTCGGGTCAAGCCCGAGGGTGACGAAGAGAATGTGCGGAGGCGTCATCATCAGGCTTGACCCGATGATCCTTTTCTCCTTCGCTTTTCTTTACGCCGCTGACTTCACCAGCCCGCGATTGATGAGGCATTCGGCGATCTGCACCGTGTTGAGGGCCGCCCCTTTGCGGAGATTGTCTGACACCACCCACATGTTGATACCATTCTCGATCGTGGCATCTTCACGGATACGCGAGATGAAGGTGGCGTAATCGCCAACACATTCAACAGGGGTGACGTAACCACCATTTTCGCGCTTGTCGATGACCAGGCAACCGGGAGCCTCGCGCAGAATTTCACGCGCTTCTTCGGCTGACATCGGGGTTTCAAATTCGATATTGACCGATTCCGAATGGCCCACAAAAACTGGCACGCGAACAGCCGTGCAGGTAAGCTTGATCTTGGCGTCCAAAATCTTCTTGGTTTCCGCCATCACCTTCCATTCTTCCTTGGTGTAGCCATCCTCCATGAACACATCGATATGGGGAATGACATTGAAGGCGATCTGCTTGGTGAACTTCTTGGGTTCCGCCGAGTCGGTTACAAAGATGCCCTTGGTCTGGTTCCAAAGCTCATCCATGCCATCCTTGCCCGCACCTGAAACCGACTGATAGGTGGAGACAACAACACGCTTGATGCGCGCCACATCATGCAGCGGCTTCAGCGCCACCACGAGCTGGGCTGTGGAGCAATTGGGGTTGGCAATGATGTTCATGCGCGTATTGCGGCGCATATACTCTTCCAGCACATGCGCGTTCACTTCCGGCACGATGAGCGGCACATTCTGGTCATAACGCCAGCAGGACGAATTATCGATGACGATGGGGCCCATGGCACCAATTTTCGGGCTCCAAACCTTGGAGACATCCGATCCGGCACTCATCAGCACAAAATCCATCTGGGAGAAGTCGAAGGTTTCAATGTCTTTGCATTTCAGCGTCTTGTCGCCGAAGGAAATCTCCTGGCCGATGGAACGGCGCGAGGCGACCGCGAAGACCTCATCCACCGGAAACTGGCGTTCATCCAGAATATTGAGCATTTCGCGGCCCACATTGCCCGTGGCACCGACGATGGCGACTTTATAACCCATGGAGATAACCCTCTGCCTTCCCGCTGCCCCCTCCCAAGAACCTGAAATCCGGTTCTGCCAAGGCAAAGTGCCGAGGTTGCCTTTCCCCCGCGGGAGAGGCCGGGGAAAAGCTTAAACCGTTTTGGTTTTGGTTTTGGTCGAGATGTTCATGGGCTGGGGTTTTAGGGCGGCGGGCGGCCCGGTGTCAAGTTGACGGTTGCCTTGGGGGTGCGGGTGCGGCTAGTGAGGCGCTCACGCACACAAGCATCAGGGGTTGAGCATCATGGAATGGCTGGCTGGATTTGACTGGACGCTCGCCTGGTCTTGGGCTTTCACGCTGGATGGCTGGGTGAGCCTTCTGACCCTGACCTTCCTCGAAATCGTGCTGGGCATCGATAATCTGGTCTTCCTGTCCATCGCCTCCCAGCAGCTTCCCAAGCACCAACGGCCCAAGGCCCAGCGCATTGGCTTAGGCGGTGCGCTTGTGCTGCGCATCCTGATGCTATCCACGCTTGTGTGGCTAACCCAGCTACGCACGCCCTTCATGAATATCTATGGCTTCGATCTGGCCTATTCGGACGTGATCTTCTTGGCTGGTGGCCTGTTCCTCTTGTGGAAGGGCACGGCCGAAATCCATCAAGAGATGGAAGGTGGCACAGAAGGCCCGCAAGAGCCCAAGGCTGCAAGCTTTGCCGGGGTGATCTTTATGATCATGGTGATCGATCTGGTCTTCGCGCTGGATAGTATCATCACCGCTGTTGGCCTGTCGCAATTCCTGCCCGTGATGATCTTGGCCAATATCATCGCCATTGCCGTGATGCTGCTGGCGGCAAATCCGATCAGCCAATTTATTGAGCATCACCCGACGGTGAAGATGCTGGCCTTGGCCTTCATCCTGCTCATCGGTGTCGCCCTCATCGCCGATGGCCTGCACATGCACATACCGCGTGGCTTCATCTACTTTGCCATCGCGTTTTCACTGACGGTGGAAGTTCTGAATTATTTCGTGCGCACAAGGCGCACGAAATAAGTTTCTCAGGCGAGCTTCTTGAGGGCGGCCAAAATGGCATCCCCCATCTGGGCCGTGCCAATATGGGCACCACCGCTGGCGATATCCTTGGTGCGAAGCCCCTGCGCCAACACATTGGCGATGGCTTGATCCAGCTTGTCGGCCCAATCCTTCAGCCCGAAGGAATAGCGCAATGCCATGCCGAAGCTTGCAATCATGGCGATGGGATTAGCCAATTGCTGACCTGCAATATCCGGGGCCGAGCCATGCACGGGCTCATACATCGCCTTGCGCCGTCCGGTGACCGGATCTTCAGCACCCAAGGCTGCCGATGGCAGCATGCCGAGCGAGCCTGTAAGCATCGCGGCCACATCTGATAAAACATCACCAAACAGATTGTCGGTAACGATCACATCATATTGCTTGGGCCAGCGCACAAGCTGCATGGCGCAATTATCAGCCAGCACATGCTCAAGCTTCACATCCGTATAATGATCGGCGTGAACCTTGGTGACGACTTCATTCCACAGCACACCCGATTTCATGACATTGCGCTTTTCGGCAGAAGCCACGCGGGAATGACGCGCGCGCGAAAGCTCAAACGCCACCTTGGCGATGCGCTCGATTTCATAAGTGTCATAAACCTGCGTATCAATACCGCGCTTCTGGCCATTGCCAAGATCGATGATGGTTTTCGGCTCGCCGAAATAAACCCCGCCCGTGAGTTCGCGCACGATGAGAATATCAAGCCCTTCAACCACGTCTCGCTTGAGCGAGGAAGCATCAGCCAAGGCCGGATAGCAAATGGCCGGGCGCAAATTGGCAAACAGGCCCAAATCTTTCCGCAGGCGCAAAAGCGCGGCTTCGGGCCGCTTGTCATAAGGCACCTTGTCCCATTTCGGCCCACCAACTGCACCGAAGATGACAGCATCAGAACTTTGCGCCTTGCGCATATCGTCTTCGGAAATCGCTTCGCCATGCGCGTCATAAGCCGCACCACCCGCAAGCCCGCGCTCCACACTGAATTGCGCGATGCCCGTGGTGTTGAACCAGTTGATGAGCTTTTCAACTTCAACCGATACTTCCTGACCAATGCCATCACCGGGCAGAAGCAGAATATTGAAATTTGCCATATTCGTGATCCTTCAGGCCCAGGGGCGGGCAGCGGCGTTCTTGGTTTCAAAGCTCTGGATCGACGCGCTCTTTTCCAGCGTCAGCCCGATATCATCCAAACCATGAAGCAGGCAATGCTTGCGGAAGGCATCGATCTCAAACCGGATCACCCCACCATCCGGCCCACGGATTTCTTGCGACGGCAGATCAATCGTCATCGTGGCGTTTGAACCGCGCCGGGCATCCTCCATCAGGCGGCCCAATTCTTCCTTCGAAACCACGATGGGAAGAATGCCGTTCTTGAAGCAATTATTGTAGAAAATATCAGCAAAGCTGGTGGAGATCACACAGCGCACGCCGAAATCGAGCAAAGCCCAAGGCGCATGCTCGCGCGACGAGCCGCAGCCGAAATTATCCCCCGCCACAAGAATCTGGGCCTTGCGATAAGCGGGCTGGTTCAGCACGAAAGCCGGGTTTTCCTTGCCCGCATCATCATAGCGCAATTCCGAAAACAGCGCCGAGCCAAGACCCGTGCGCTTGATGGTTTTCAGATACTGCTTGGGGATGATCATGTCGGTATCGACATTGATGATATCGAGGGGGGCGGCAACGCCGGTAAGCGTGGAGAAACTATACATGGGGCATATCCCGGTAAAATGAGGTTCGGATGCTTTGTGGCGCGGGGCCGTTCCCCGGTCAAGGGGAGGGGCCGGTGATGGCGTCCATGTCTTCGTCCGAAAGCCCGAAATGATGGCCGATTTCATGCACCAGCACATGGGTGACGATGGCCCCAAGGCTCTCATGATGCTCGGCCCAATAATCCAGAATGGCGCGGCGATACAAAAACACCGTGTTGGGCATTTGCAAGGTCTCGGGAACAGCCCCCGCATGGGCAAGGCCCGTGCCGTGGAACAGGCCGAGCAGGTCAAACTCGCCCGCATCCATATCCCGCATCACATCCGCCGAGGGAAAATCCTCCACCCGGATCAGCACATCTTGCGCCAAATCGCGCAAACCCTTGGGCAGACGGGCAAAGCTTTCAAGGCCCAAAGCCTCAATATCCGCCAAGGACGGGGCATGGCTGCCACGCCAGACTTCGGGGCTTAGTTTTGGCTGGTGGCGGGAAGCCATTCAGGCGCGGCCTTCACCGTTTGGATGCCGGTCAGAAGCCCTGCCGCCACGGTCGCCGTCACGAGAAGCATCAGAATACGGCGGAGAAAACGCGCGTCAGCCTCGGTACCGGTCATGGTCTGATTCAATCCCTTGGGCCCTTTGCGTAAAAGCTTACGTAAAGGTAGTTAACGATTCGGAACCGCATTCTGCGGGCGGCTCCTTATCGGTGACTTATCGCCCCCTGCCAAGCCCTTTTCAGGCCTTCCATTCACGAATATCAACGAAATGCCCAGCAATCGCGGCAGCGGCTGCCATTTGCGGGGAAACCAGATGCGTGCGGCCCTTATAGCCTTGGCGGCCCTCAAAATTCCGGTTGGAAGTGGAAGCGCAACGCTCACCGGGCTTCAGCTGATCCGGGTTCATGCCCAGACACATGGAGCAGCCCGGTTCACGCCATTCAAAACCCGCCGCCGTGAAGATGGAATGCAGGCCTTCAGACTCCGCCTGCGCCTTCACCAGCCCTGAACCCGGAACGATCATGCCGCGCAAGGAGCTGGCAATCTTCTTGCCTTCGACAATCTTGGCCACCGCTCGCAAATCCTCGATGCGGCCATTGGTGCACGAACCGATCCAGATCACATCCAGCGCAATATCGGTGATCTTGGTGCCAGCCTTCAGGCCCATATAATCGAGCGCCCGCTGCTTCGACAGTCGCTTGCTCTCATCGGCAATCAGCGCAGGGTCGGGTACCGTACCGGCAACCGAAACCACATCTTCCGGGCTTGTGCCCCAAGAAACGATGGGGGGAAGCTTGGCCGCATCGAGCTTGATGACGCTGTCAAAATGCGCGCCCCTCATCTGAATGCAAGCTCGCCCAATAGGCCATGGCCTTGTCCCACTGCTCACCCTTGGGCGCGCGGGGGCGGTCTTTGAGATAGGCAAAAGCCTTCTCATCGGGCGCGATCATGCCCGCCCGCGCACCACCTTCGATGGTCATATTGCACACCGTCATGCGGCCTTCCATGGACAGGTCGCGGATAGCTTGGCCTGCAAATTCAATGACATGGCCCGTGCCACCAGCGGTGCCGATTTCGCCAATAATGGCCAAAATGATGTCTTTGGCGGTAGCACCGGGGGCAAGCTTGCCATCCACCTGAACCAGCATGTTCTTGGCTTTTTTCTGAATGAGCGTCTGGGTTGCCAGCACATGCTCCACTTCAGACGTACCAATGCCATGCGCCAAAGCACCGAAAGCGCCATGGGTGGAGGTGTGGCTATCGCCGCACACAATGGTGGTGCCGGGCAGGGTGAAGCCCTGTTCGGGGCCAACCACATGGACAATGCCCTGCCGCTTGTCGCGCTCATGGAAATATTCAATGCCGAATTCGGCCGCATTGGCCGCCAGCGTTTCCACCTGAATCCGGCTTTCCGGCTCGGCAATGCCTTGGGAACGATCGGTTGTGGGAACATTATGGTCTACCACGGCGAGCGTCTTTTCCGGATGCGCCACGCGGCGACCCGCCATGCGAAGCCCCTCAAAGGCCTGCGGGCTGGTCACTTCATGGACAAGATGCCGATCAATCCACAACAGGGCCGTGCCGTCCTCGGCCTCATGCACCAGATGATCGTCCCAGATCTTGTCGTAAAGCGTGCGCGCCATGGGGGCCGGTTCCTTGGAAAATAGCAGGATTGGTGCGTTATTTAACCAGCCCCGGCCCGGCTTGCAAGCACAGCTCAGCCCTTTGTGGCGATAAGCGAAAAGCTCAATGGCAGACGGGGGTGGCCGGGCGGAAAGCGGTAATAGATATCAGGGCCCTTAACCAGATTGGGGAACGGCGCCCAAGGCAATTCCTCGTGCTCGTCAAACCGGTCGATTCTCAGACCTGCTGCAACCAACCCATTCAGGATGTCGCTCAACGCATGCATCCATTCATAGGTGCGCGTGGAGCGAATTTCTGTCTGCGTCTCATTATAGGTGGTGGCTAGATCTTCAGCGATCGGCTGTGCTTGCGGCGTACGCAGATCAAACCCGGGCGCGATGCGCCCATCCACCCAATCCAAACACAAAGTCGTCGGATGCGCCTCGGCTAAGAACAGCTTTCCGCCGGGCTTGAGAATGGAAGCCACTGTCTTTGCCCAGCGGGCAATATCGGGCAGCCAATTGATGGCCCCCCATGTCACGAACACACGGTCAAACTCACCTTCCAGAAGCGCACGCGCATCATAGACATTACCCTCCACAAATTGCGCATCCAGCTGCAAATCTGCGGCAAGCGAGCGTGCGGCGCAAAGCGCGGTGGGCGAAAAATCCAGCCCCGTGATAGACGCCCCGCGCATGGCAAGGCACACCGTATCGGTGCCGATGTGACACTGCAAATGCGCCACCCGAAGCCCGCGCACATCCCCGATGCCGCCCGCGATTGGATCAAGAATATCTTGGCCTTTCCGAATTTGGGCCAGCTTATAAAATCCAGACTCATCGGCTGCATGAATGGCGGCGCGCTCATCCCAATTGGCAAGGTTGGCGGCGTAATGATGGTCGTGGGTCATGCTGTAAATCTCTAGTTGTGTTTTGAAAAAAACAATATGATTTGGAGTGCCTTGTTAAAAGACTTTTTTCAGCGCCTCGAATTCGGCCCGCTGCCACCTGATCTGGTGAACGGCATACTCGGCTGTGAGCTGGAACCGGTGGGGGGTGTCGTCATAACACCGGACGCAATCGGACGCGCACAAGATTGCCTTGTTCGATCCGGTGCCAGACGCCAAGGTGCAATCGCGCAAAGAGAAGGGCTTTCTCAAAATCGCTCGCCGCAAAAAACGTTAGGCCCCGCTTTTCAGCAGGGCCTAAGGCAGAAAGCTTTAGCCGGGATGCCCACTTCCGGATCTCTTCACCCTTTCAGGCTACTATACCAAGATCTTCACCTTGGTGTGTGAGGATGCCGTTCTCACCTCTAAAGCCTATTCAAGTATCAACCCCTCAACTTCACATTCTCCGCATCATACGGGCTTTCCGGCAGCACGGTCGTCTTGAAGCTCTTGTCCAAAATCTTGATCTCCAACTGCGTCCCCACCGCTGCATATTCCGGCTTCACCATCGCCAAAGCCAGCGACTTGTTGCAGCGCCAGCCGAAGCCACCATTGGTGGCCCGGCCGATGAGGGTGCCCTTGGAATAGATGGGCTCGGAACCGCGCGCATCCGAATGGTCATTCGTGATGCCATGCACTTCCATGGTGACGAAATTCCAGTTGAGGCCCTTTTCCTTACCAGCCACTAGCGCGTCACGCCCGATGAACGGACCCTTGGCAGGATGCACAAAACGATCAAGCCCGGATTCATAAGCCGAGTACTCAATCGAAAGCTCACGCGGGATGAGCCGGTAGCTCTTTTCGATCGATAAGGACGACATGGCCTTAATGCCATAAGGCCGGATGCCGAATTCACGTCCTGCTTCCATCAGCGCATCAAACAGCGCGTTCTGCTGCTCGATCGGGTGATGGAATTCATAACCAAGTTCGCCCACAAAGTTCACGCGCAGCACATGGGCCGAGGCCGTGCCGACCGACAAGAGCTTGCCCGAAAGCCAGGGGAAGGCTTCGTTCGACAAATCCGCATCGGTGAGCTTCTTCAATAGATCCCGCGATTTCGGCCCCGCAATAACAAGCACGCCAAAGCGCGTGGTGATGGGGTTGAGCCGCACTGAACCATCCGCCGGCAAAAGCTTTTGCAGGCAATCATGGTCATGGCGCTCATAGGCACCCGCCGAGACGAGATAGAAGCGGCCCGGCGCCCATTCATAGACCGTGAATTCAGCCCTGACCCCACCGCGCGGGGTGAGCAGATGCGCGAGCGCGATACGGCCCTGCTTTTTGGGGATCTTGTTGGCGAGAATGGACTCAAGCCAATCGCGCGCGCCGGGACCGGAGACTTCCATCTTGGCAAAGGGCGACATGTCTTGGATGCCAACACCATTCATCACGTTCAAGCATTCTTCACCCACAAATGGGAAATAGTTCGAACGGCGGAACGACCACTTTTCCACGATGCGTCCGTCATCGGTGGCCGGCGCATGATTGTGGTTGAGCAGCACATCGGGCTTGTTGAGATCAGCTTCCGTCAGGCTGTAATTCTTCGGCGCAAACCAACCCGGGCGCTCCCAGCCATAGACCGTGCCGAACACCGCACCCAAAGCCTTCATGCGGTCGTAATTCGGAACCGTCTTCAAAGGCCGTGCCGCAATGCGCTCTTCATCCGGATAATGCGGTGTGAACACATTGGCATAGGCTTCTTCGTTCTTCACCTTCAGATAGCCCTTGGTGGCGTAAGGCCCGAAGCGGCGCGGATCCACACCCATCATGTCGATGGTGGGCTCACCATCCACGATCCATTCAGCCAACTGCCACCCGGCACCACCTGCCGCGGTGACGCCAAACGAGTGGCCTTCATTCAGCCAGAAATTCTTCTTGCCCGGTGCTGGCCCAATGATAGGCGAACCATCAGGCGTGTAGGCGATGGCACCATTATAAACCTTCTTGATACCAACCTCGCCAAAGGCCGGAACGCGCGTGATGGCGGTTTCGATATGCGCCTCAAGCCGCTCAAGGTCTTCCTGAAAAAGCTCATATTCGCTTTCATCCGAAGGCCCATCGACATAGCAGCAAGGAGCACCCTTTTCATAAGGCCCAAGCAAAAGCCCGCCATTTTCTTCGCGCATATACCAGCTTGAATCAGCCTCACGCAGAACACCCATTTCTGGCAGGCCCTTGGCCTGGCGTTCCTTGATGAGCGGATGGGGTTCGGTGACGATATATTGATGCTCAACCGGGATGACCGGCACATCAAGGCCCACCATCGCACCCGTCTTGCGCGCGAAATTGCCCGAGCAGGAAACGACATGCTCGCAAGCAATATCGCCCTTATCAGTCTTCACGATCCAGCCCTTTGCGGTTTCCTCAATCGCGGTGACGGTGGTGTTGCGGTAAATCTCGGCCCCGCGCGAACGCGCACCCTTGGCCAGTGCCTGTGTCAAATCCGCAGGCTGAATATAGCCGTCATCCGGGTGCTGAATGGCACCCAGAATGCCTTCGACATTGCATAAGGGCCAAACTTCCTGAAGCTGCTGGGGTGTCAGCTTGTTCACCTTGATGCCGATGGTTTCGGCAATCCCGGCATAATACATAAACTCGTCCCAACGATCCTTGGTGCGCGCGATGCGGATGTTGGAAACTTTTTTGAAGCCCACATTCTGGCCCGTTTCAGCTTCCAATTCGCTGTAAAGCTTGACCGAATATTTGTGGATCTGGCCCACTGAATAGGACAGGTTGAACAGCGGCAATAGACCCGCCGCATGCCAAGTGGAACCGGAGGTCAACTCCTTGCGCTCGATCAGCACTACATCCGACCAGCCCTTTTTGGCCAAGTGATAGAGGGTGGATACCCCCACCACACCGCCGCCGATGACCACTGCGCGCGCACTCGTTTTCATGGAACCTGCCCTTCATTGATGTCGTCCGTTTCCGGGATGGGGAGAGATTAGTGAACCTGCGTCAAGGGGGGTGAGGGCAGAACGACGCAGCCCCGGCTGATTGCGACCTTCAGGCCAAAAGCGACAGCTTCAGCGCTTTTTCCACGAAAGCAGCAAGGCCGGAAGCGTCCTCGCGCGTGAAAACCGGAACCGGCGCCTCCACCGGCCCGCTTGCCGCCACCGCAATCACCGTAGGGTCATTTCCGGCCAGTTCCGGATGGCCCGCCACCAAATTCCGCACCTCGATTTTGGGGTGGCTTTCCCATTTGTAACCTTCGGTGATAATGAGATCGCAAGGGGCAAGCCGGGCGGCGATGTCGGCCAAGGAAGGCTCCGCCTCCTCGCGCAATTCATGCACAATGGCAAAACGCGCCCCCGATACCACCGCCACCTCATGCGCCCCCGCCTGCCGATGCCGCCAGCTATCGCGGCCTTCATGGTCAATATCGAAGGCATGATGCGCGTGTTTGATAGTGGAAACGCGATAGCCGCGCGCCGTCAGTTCCTTCACCAGCCGCTCGGTCAGCGTGGTTTTGCCAGCATTCTTGAAGCCGACAATGCCTAGCATGGGGATTTTCATGTGAACCACCTTTCCGCTTGGGCCAAATCATCGCGCGTGTTGACATTGAAAAAGGCAGCATCTGGCAGGGCCAGTTCGGTAAAATTCAAGCGCGCCATCACATGGAAAAGCTTGCGCTCGCCATCCGCCAAAGCCTGCCGCAGATCATTTTCGACCACCACAGGCCAGAGTGCGAAAACCGGATGCCCGCGCACCACCACCCGTGGCCCGCTGGCAGCAAGGCGGGCGGCCAGATCGTCGGGGAAAAATGGCGTGTCCACCGCCACCGTCACCAGATGGCTAAAGCCTTGCGACTTGGCATGCACAAGCCCCGCCAACACCCCACCCAACGGGCCTTGGTCGGCCACCTCATCGGCAAGGATCGGATATTCGGCGTTGATGGGCATATTGGCACTAATCGCCAAGCCTTCGACCTGCGGCCCCAAGCGCCGTAAAGCCCGCGCCAGCAGGGTTTCCCCGCCAAGCGTCAAAAGCGCCTTGTCGGTTCCCATGCGGCGCGATTGCCCGCCTGCCAGAACAAGCCCCAAAGCCCGCATCAGATCAACCGGGGTGCGTTGTCAGGCCAATGGCGTTGCTGAGGGATCCAGAAGGTGATCGCGTCACCCACCGAAATCACCCCTTCCCGCTCCACCCACGCCGTCAGGCCCCTTTTATGGGTCGCGTGCTTGACGAAGGTCAAAGCCTTGTCGCCGTGATATTGCCGGATGACATCCGACACCTGCCGACAAGGTGCGTTTTCCATATCAATCACGATGGTGGCACCGGATGGAAACTGCATCCGTGTCGAAGGTGGCAACAGCGTCAGATCTGGAATGCCCGAAGTGACCAGATTGGCCCCCACCCATTCCGGCTTTACTTCCGGAATTTCCATCCGCGCTGCCACTTCAGCCAGTTCCTCTACCGACAAAATTGTGACCTGCCGCACATTGCGGATGGGCGTGTCGCGCTTATATTGCTGCAAGGTGCGGCTATCGGAAGCCCGCAAAAGCCCGGAATGGCAATCGCCCTCAATGCCGTTGAAACTGAGCGTAAGGCTGCCCGTGGCCGCCTTTTCCAGCCCCGCCGCCCGAGCGGGCGCAAGCAGCAGCATTTCCACTTTTCCCCTCATGCGGGCCTTGGTCATCAGCGGCATGGAACTTCGCTCCCTTGAAACCAACCAGTGCCCATGCTTTAGCAATCCCATGACCGAAGGGGAACCAGCAGATGTGCTTTTGGACGTGAGCGGCCATCGCTGCCCGCTTCCCGCCCTCAAAGCACGCCGTAGGCTCGCCGAACTGGAACCAAACGCCATTCTACATCTGATCGCCACCGATCCCATGGCCAGGATCGACATTCCCCACTTCTGCACCGAGCAAGGCCACGAGCTTGTGGCCGATTGGGCCGAAGGCCACGATCTTCACTTCCGCATCCGGAGAAAATAATGCCCGCTTTCAACGAATACTCACCCCTGAAGCGCGTGGCGCTGCGCCGCCCGGAAGCCGCCTTTAAGGATGACGCGCGCCTTGATGCTGAGTGGCAGAAACTCAATTACCATTCCCGACCCGATCTTTCCGGCGCGGTGCGCGAATATGACAATTTCAGCGATCTTCTCCGCCATGGCGGTGCTGAACTCATCACCTTGCCAGACGCCCTGGGCCTCACCCTTGATTCGCTCTATGTGCGCGATAGCCTGATCGTGACACCCAAAGGCATTGTGCTGGCCCATATGGGCAAGCCCGCGCGCCGGGCCGAGCCTGCCGCCAATGCCACCGCCTTGGGCCTGCCCATCGCAGGTGAAATCAAAGCCCCCGGCATGATCGAGGGTGGTGATCTCGTATGGCTTGATGAAAAAACCCTGCTGGTCGGCATTGGCTATCGCACCAACACAAATGCCGTCGCCCAGCTTCAAGCCATCTTGCCGGAAGTTACGATCCACAGCTTCGACCTTCCCCATTTCAAGGGCCGCTCGGATGTGTTTCATCTGATGAGTGTGTTGTCGCCGCTGGATGCCGATTTGGCCTGCGTCTACCTGCCGCTCATGCCCGTGCGGCTGGTGGAGCTTCTGGAAGCGCGCAACATCGCTTTCGCCGAAGTGCCGCAAAACGAATTCGACAGCATGGGCTGCAATGTCTTGGCACTGGCCCCGCGCCATGTCGTGATGGTGGCAGGCAACCCCGGCACGGCAGAAGCCATGCGCGCCAAAGGGTGCAAGGTGGAAATTCTCGAAGCCAATGAAATCAGCCGCAAGGGCGAAGGCGGCCCCACCTGCTTAACCCGCCCTCTGCTGCGCGGTTGATTATGTCAAAGAGCTGCGGGTTTTTTCCGAAAAGCCCACACTCACCTCGCCCTTATTCTCAATGAGCGGGCGGCGGATGAGCGAGGGGTTGGCGAGAATGAGCTTCACCGCCCCCGCTTCCGTCAAATCAGTACGCTGGTCTTCCGGAATGCCGCGCCAAGTATAGCCTGCGCGGTTCACGAGCTTTTCCCAGCCACCCACGGCCTTGATCCAGCTCTTGACCTGATCCTTGTCGATGCCATCTTCCTTCACATCGATAAAGCGATAGGCGAGCTTGTTATCTTTCAGCCAATCTTCGGCCTTCTGGCAGGTCGAGCATTTCTTTAAGCCATAAACTTTCAACGCCATTTTCATTCCTCCTCAAATTTTGAGTGTATCATCAAACATGGCGACACCCTCGCCCGTCAGCGGATCGGTAAAGGCATCAAGCAAACCTTGAATTTCTTCGCGCTCCACCCCGCGCGTGATGACGACAAGCCGCGAGCGGTGGTCAGCATCCGGCCAAGCTGCCAAACGCTCCGGCGCATGGATGATGTGCTGTACGCCGTGGATCACGAGCGGGCGGGAAGGATCATCCTGCAATTTCACAAGCCCCTTCAGGCGCAGGATTTTCGCACCATAATAGCTCGTCATAAGCTCGATAAACAGCGACAAGGCCGACGGCTTCATGGCTGCATCCGTCACCGCCGTAAAGGCGCGGATGTCGCGGCCATGCCGGTTCACATCATGGTGATGATGGTGATGATGATGGCCATGGACATTCAGCCATTTTTGCACGGCTTCCGGTTTGGTGGCCGCATCATAAAGTCCGTGCCCGAACAGATGACTTGCCGTCGCATCGGCCTGCTCCAAGCGTGCAGCCCCCGGGGCGAGTGACTTGATTTCATCAAGCAGCTTTTCAAGATCAGCCTGCCGTTCGACGGTATCCACGAGATCGCGTTTGGAAAGCACGATGCGATCGGCCACGGCAATCTGCTTCACGGCCTCGGCTTGGGCTTGCAAGGTGGCAAGCCCGTTCACCGCATCCACCAGCGTGATCACTTCAGCCAGCAGCACGCAGGGTTCCAGTTCCGGATGGCTCATCAGCGTTTGCAATACAGGGGCAGGATCCGCCAATCCCGTTGTCTCAATCACGATGCGGTCAAAATCATCGCCACGCGCGCGCAAAAGCTCCGTGATCGTATCGGCCAGATCCCCGCGAATGGTGCAGCACAGACAGCCCGAGGACATTTCGATAATGTTCTCATCAGCCTTTGCCACCAACAGATGATCAAGCCCGATTTCGCCGAATTCATTGATGATGACGGCACTGCGCGCCATGGCGGGATCGCGCAGAAGCTTGTTCAAAAGCGTGGTCTTGCCCGCCCCCAGAAACCCAGTGATGACGCTGACAGGCTTTCTCATTTGGCTTTGCGCTCGGCAAGACTCGTGATGAGCAATCCCGTCAACACAAGGCCAACGCCGACATATTCAACAGGGCTCAGGAACTCACGCACCAAAATGGCCGCCATGATGATGGCGATAACGGGCTCCAGATTATAGAATGGAACCACGGTGGAAGCAGGTGCTGCTGCCAATGCCGACATGTGCAAGAAAAACGCGATAAGATAGCACACCCCCACCAGAACCAGCGGCAATAGCCCCGGCATATTGCCACCGCTCAAAAACGGAATGCTGCCATTTCCCACCCACAAGGCCAGCACCAGCGTTGCCGGTAAAATAGCTAAGTGAATGAAAAAACCCTGTGCGGCAGGCCCCATGGCCCCCCCCAAGCGGCGCGCGCAGTGAAACTGTGACACAACCGCAAAAGTGGCAGCTCCCGCCAAGGCAAGGCCGCGCCAATCCAGCACATCAAGGCTCGGTCCCACCGCCACACCAAGCCCGATGAAGGCCAGCACCACGGCCACCATTTGCGCGGGCACAAGACGCTTTCCTTCGATAAATGGACCACTCAACACGGTGAAGATGGGAAAGGTGTAGAAAATGAGAATGGTAAGGCTCACTGGAATAAAGGCGACAGCCCCCAGAAAGCCCACCGAAATGACCAGCGTGGAGAAGGCTTGCAGCCAGAACACGCCCGAAAGCCCTTTGGGAAAGCGGATTTTTTCCCGCAAGGCAAGCGCAATGGCAAGCATGCCCACCGTCACAAGGGCGGTGCGGAAAAGCGTCACCTCAATCGGGCTTACACCATTCTGGAAGGCAAGGCCCGTTCCAGCCGGAACAACGCCATAAAGCACCGTGGAGGCAAGCGCGAAGGCAATGCCCACGAGCGGTCGGTTGTGACGGTCGGGGCTTGCGGAAACTTTGCTCATGGCGTTGCTTTCTGCGGGCTTACCGCCGGTTTCTTCTTGGGTGCCTTTGCGGCCAGGGCCGCAAATTGCGCCGGCTGCATCACTTCACACCAAGCTTGCGCCTTTCCAAGCTCGCCGCATAGCTGTTGCGCCTTGGCTGCATCGAGGTTCCAGATGTAAACGCCATAGCCCGAAACATCCGCAAGCCGGACAATGCCGCGCTTGGCTTGCCCTTCGCCCGCCAATAGCGTTTCACGTGCCTTCAGCACCCGCGCTGCATCCGCACGCGAACGATAACGGCCAAGGGTTACACCATAGCCCTGCAACAGGCTTGCTGAAGCAAGCTTGACGCCGCTTTTGCCCTTGCAGACCTCTGCCGTCATATCAAAAGGCGCTGCACCATAATGATTGTCGATATCGCGCACGCGCACATCCGATAGCGAACGCGCGAAGCCTTGCGTTAAAAGCTCCTGTGCCCAATTGGCCCGCCCCTTGGCAGAATCGGCCCCCAACACAACCGCCATCAATTCCCGCCCATCCTGCTGGGCCGACGCGATGAGATTAAAACCAGAGGTGCAAACAAAGCCGGTTTTCATGCCATCGGCATTGGCCATCTGGCGCAAAAGCATATTGCGATTGCGGAGTTTGATTTTGCCGATCGACACATATTTCTGCGAAAAATAATGCCGCTGCTCAGGATATTTCGCGAAAATGGCTGAAGCCAGCACGGCCAGATCACGCGCGGTGCTAATCTGGCCGGGATCGCGCAAACCAGTAGGGTTCTTAAAGCGGGTGGCACTCATGCCAAGCTGGCCCGCCGTCTGGTTCATGCGCGCCACAAATTGTGTCACATCGCCCGCTGCGGCTTCCGCCAGCACGACAGCCATATCATTGGCCGAATAGACGAGCAGGCTCTGCAAGGCCAGATCGACAGAAATGGTCTGGCCTGCCTTCATGCCGATTTTGCTCGCAGGCATCGACTGGGCATATTCGGAAACAGGAATTTGCTGCTTCAGCTCCAGCTTGCCCGCTTTGATGTCCTCAAAAATGAGATAGGCGGTCATGAGCTTGGTCAGCGAGGCCGGATACCACGGCTCACCAGCCCGATCTTGCGTGATGATGCGCCCGCTAGCCGGTTCAAACAGCAGGCTCGGGCCTGCCTGGGCGGCGGCGCCCATAAGCCAAAGCGCCAGCGCGCATAGTGCAAAACGGAAGAACTGCGCTGTCACGGCTGAATTGTCCGGATTTGTCTTGGTGGTGCGGGCGGTCGGAATCGAACCGACACTCCTTTCGGAACCGGATTTTGAGTCCGGCGCGTCTACCAGTTCCACCACGCCCGCGCTGGGGCCGGATCATAGGCATGGCGAGACTTGCGTCAACTGAAAGCTGTTGGCCGGGCCAAATGCTGGCTAATATGCCGCGCATGATCGAAATCCGACCCGGCCTTGTGCTGCCAGAAGAGAACTTGACCGAGCGTTTTGTGCGTTCTTCGGGTCCCGGCGGCCAGAATGTCAACAAGCTTTCCACCGCCGTGGAGCTGCGTTTTGACATGCGGGCCTGCGAAAACCTCAATGAGCAGGTCAAGATTCGGCTGGCCCGGCTGGCCGGACGCAGGCTGACGCTGGAAGGCGTCATCGTCATTTTCGCCGACCAGTTCCGTACCCAAGAGCGCAACCGGGCCGATGCCCGCGAGCGCCTTGCCGAATTGGTGCGCCAAGCCCTGATCGCGCCCAAAACCCGGCGCGCGACAAGGCCCACGCTGGGTTCCAAAAAACGTCGCTTAGAGGGCAAATCCAAGCGCGGCGAGGTAAAAAAGCTCCGAAGCGGCAAGCCCGATCACGATTGAGGCTTGGGGCTCCGGCTCACCAGCATCACGCCACCCGCACACACCACCATGCCCATGATCTGCACAGGCAGCAGCACTTCGCCGAAAACGACCCACGCCATCAGCGCCGTCATGCCGGGCACGAGATAGATGAGGCCGGATACTTTGGCCGCTGATCCGTGCCGCAATAGCAACATGAGCAGGCTGATCGCCCCGATCGACAGCACCAGCACCGACCAGCTCAAGGCAAACCAGAAGGACGGGCTGAAATCAGCATGGGGTTCTTCGAAAACCAACATGGCGATGAACACAACAAGCCCACCGCCCAGATATTGCAGGGCCGCCCCGCTGCGTAAATCCATGCCCCCCGCATTGGCCTTTTGCTGCACCGTGCCCAAGGCAATGATCGCCACCGCCGCCATGGTCAGGCCCACATTGAAGGGTGTTACCCCTTCAAAACCCGATGTGAGCTTGGGTGAAACAACCAGCGCCACCCCGGCCAAACCAATGGCAAGCCCCACCCAGTGCCGCACGGTAATGCGCTCGCCTAAAAGGTTTCCTGACAGAATCGCCGTCATGAACGGCTGTAGCCCCGTGATGAGAGCCACCACACCGGCCGGCATGCCCTTGGAGATTACCCAGAAAATCGGCCCAAGATAGGCGCCATGCAGCAAGGCACCCGCCAGAATGGCATGTGCCGCCCGCCGCCTGTCCGGCCAAAGAGCCTTGGCACTCATCGCCAACCCGGCCATCAAAACCCCGGCAATGGCAAAGCGCAAAGTAAGGAAAAGCAGTGGCGTTGCATGCGGAACGGCATATTTAGCCGCAATGAAGCCGGTGCTCCACAGCACCACAAAAAGGCCGGGAACTGCCGCAAAGGCTTGCGCGGCGGGGGTGGTTTGATTCTGGCTCATGGTCTTTTCATGGCACCCTGGCACCCTTCCCGCCAGAGGGGCTCACCTGCTAGGACAGAAGGATGGCCGAATCGCCCGCAAGACAAAGTGGAACCACCTCCGGCATGATCTGGGAGGCAATTGCTAGGCTGTTTGCCGATGAGGCCATTCCCTTGGCCGGAAACATCGCCTTCCGAACCCTGTTTTCCGCCTTCCCGTTTCTCATCTTCCTGACCGCCCTGTCCGGCTTTCTCGGCAATGACCGACTGGCGGCAAGTCTCGTTGAGTTTCTGTTTGCGGTCGCGCCCGAACAAATCGTGCGGCCTTTGGAAGGAGAAATCCTTTCCGTGCTGACGGAACGCCAGAAGGGGCTGTTGAGCTTGTCCGTGCTCATCACCATCTGGTCAGCTTCGGGTGGTGTGGACAGTGTGCGCGTGGGGCTTAACCGCGCCTATGATCTGAAAGACCACCGCTCCTATCCGCTGCTTTTGGCCCAGAACATCGCCTTTGTATTTGTCGGCGCACTGGCGCTCTTGCTGCTCGCACTGCTCATCGTGCTGGGTCCACTGGTCGTTGCCTTTGTGAACGAACATGCGCCGGGCGCGCGTGAGGCTTTCGCGTGGATTGATTTCTGGCGCTATCCGGTGGCGATTTTAGCGGTGACGGCGGTTCTTGTGGCCGCGCACAAAATATTGCCCGCGCGCAAATTAAAGCTCGCTGATATTTGGCCCGGCATCACCTTCACGCTCATTGTGTGGATTTTGCTGTCAGCCCTATTTGCACAATATCTGGCGCATTTTTCGACCTTCGCCTCCACCTATGCCGGGCTTGGCGGCATCGCGGCAGCGCTTTTCTTTCTCTATCTTTCAGCCATCGTGTTGATCTTCGGCGGCGAGATCAACCGCGTCATCGGCATTCACCGGCAGAACCAGCACGCGATGACGCGGCCTTAAAGCGTCAAATACTAGAAGCAGCCTCCACCGCATCCTCATAGGTTTTAAGCCCCGTGCGCGGAGCCCCCACCAGCACCGCCATATTGCCCGGTCGGTGTTCATTCTTCAGCATCTTCATATGGGCTTTGGGAATGTCGGACCACGAATAAACTTCCGACATGCACGGATCGATGCGCTGGGCGATGACAAGCTTGTTGGCAAGGCTTGCCTGCATGAGATTGGCGAAATGCGAGCCCTGCACGCGCTTCTGATGCATCCACAAATAACGCGCATCCATGGTCAGATTAAAGCCCGTGGTGCCGGCGCAAATCACGATCATGCCGCCGCGCTTGGTGATGAGAACGGAAACCGGGAACGTGCTTTCGCCGGGATGCTCGAATACCATATCGACATTGTTGCCCTTGCCGGTGAAATCCCAGATAGCCTTGCCGAAATTGCGCGCTTGCTTGATCCAGTCATTATATTCCGCAGTGCCAACCTTGGGCATCTCACCCCAGCATTTGAAGTTCTTGCGGTTAATCACACCCTTGGCGCCGAGCTGCAGCACGAAATCCTTCTTGTCATCATCCGAGATGACACCGATGGCATTAGCCCCCGCTGTGGCAATGAGCTGGATGGCCATGGAGCCCAAGCCGCCTGAAGCCCCCCACACAAGCACATTCTGCCCGGGCTTCAGCGTGTGCGGACGATGCCCGAACAGCATGCGATAGGCGGTGGCCAGGGTAAGCGTGTAGCAGGCGCATTCTTCCCATGTCAGATGCTTGGGGCGCGCCAGAAGCTGGCGGGCCTGCACACGGGCAAACTGTGCAAAAGAGCCATCCGGCGTCTCATAGCCCCAAATACGCTGCGAGTTGGAGAACATGGGGTCGCCGCCATTGCACTCCTCATCATCCCCATCATCCTGATTGCAGTGGATGACCACCTCATCGCCCACTTTCCAGCGATTGACCTTAGAACCCACCGCCCAGACGATGCCAGAAGCGTCAGAGCCTGCGATGTGATAAGGGTTCTTGTGCCCATCAATGGGGCTGAGCGGCGTGCCAAGGGCCGCCCATACGCCATTATAATTGACCCCGCCTGCCATGACGAAAACCAGCACCTCATCGGCACCTATTTCCCAGGTGGGAACCACTTCCAGCTGCATGGCCGTATCCGGATTGCCATGGCGCTCCTGCCGGATCGTCCAAGCATGCATGCGGGCCGGCACATGGCCGAGCGGGGGAATTTCACCGATTTCGTAAAGGTCTTTAACGGTCATGGTGTCCTCCAGACGGCACAAATTTTAAGCAAACGAGAATCAGGCTATGTTGCGCCGCACCAATTGTCGAGAGCCAAAACCTCCCACTTTTGGCTGATTTTGGTCTAGTTGCGGTGCACACTCACCCATGCTTTGCTGCCAGCCAACTGATAGTTTTCAAGGAATTGGCATCATGGCCGCGCCCAAAGACAAACCGTGGATTTTCCGCACCTATGCCGGCCATTCCTCCGCTTCGGCTTCCAACGAGCTTTTCCGCACCAATTTGGCCAAGGGCCAGACGGGGCTGTCGGTCGCCTTCGATCTGCCAACCCAAACCGGCTACGACCCCGACCATGCGCTAGCCCGTGGAGAGGTGGGCAAAGTGGGGGTTCCCGTGCCGCATTTAGGGGCCATGCGGACCCTGTTTGACGGCCTGCCGCTGGAACGCATGAACACGTCCATGACCATCAACGCGCCCGCCGCTTGGATGCTCGCGCTTTATGCAGCCCTGGCGGATGAACAGGGGGCTGACCGCAAAAAACTGTCCGGCACCACGCAGAACGACATCATCAAGGAATATCTATCGCGCGGAACCTATGTGTTCCCGCCCAAGCCCTCGCTCGGCCTCATCACCGACACCATCGCTTTCACGGCCCGCGAAATGCCCAAATGGAATCCGATGAATGTCTGCTCCTATCATTTGCAGGAAGCAGGGGCCACACCCGCGCAGGAACTTTCCTTTGCGCTAGCCACCGCCATCACGGTGCTGGATGCGGTAAAAAATTCAGGCCAGGTGAGCCAAGCGGAATTTCCCGCCGTCGTGGGAGCGATCAGCTTTTTCGTCAATGCCGGCATCCGCTTCATCACCGAACTTTGCAAGATGCGCGCTTTCACCGAATTATGGGACGAATTGTGCCGCCAGCGTTACGGCATCACGGACGAAAAAATGCGCCGCTTCCGCTATGGCGTGCAGGTGAATTCGCTGGGCCTTACCGAGGATCAACCGGAAAACAATGTCTACCGTATCCTCATCGAGATGATGGCTGTCACCCTTTCCAAGGGTGCGCGCGCGCGGGCCGTGCAATTGCCCGCGTGGAATGAAGCACTCGGCCTGCCACGGCCTTGGGATCAGCAATGGTCACTTAGAATGCAGCAAGTGCTGGCCTATGAAACCGATCTTCTGGAATTCGGCGATATTTTCGACGGCTCCTCCGAAATCGCCAACAAAGTGGCAAGCCTGAAGCAAGAAGCCTTGGCCGAATTAGCGCATATTGAAGCTCTGGGCGGGGCCATTGCGGCAGTGGAGGCAGGCTATATGAAAGAAGCACTCGTTGCCTCCAACACCGCGCGGCTGAAAGCCATTGAAGCAGGCGACATCACCATTGTGGGTGTGAACGCCTTCCGCGAAACCGAAATCTCGCCTTTAAGTGCAGGCGAGGATTCGATTGTGACGGTGAAGGATGGCGTGGAAACCGAAGAAATCGAACGCCTGAAAGCTTGGCGCGAAAAGCGCGACAAGAAGGCAGTGCGCGAAACGCTGGGCGCTCTATCACAAGCTGCCAAGGAATCTCGCAACATCATGGATCCTTCCATTGCCTGCGCCAAGGCGGGCGTTACCACGGGGGAATGGGCGGGCACCTTGCGCGAAGTCTATGGCGAATATCGCGCGCCCACCGGCATCACCGCGCAAATCATCACGCCAGATGGCGCAAGGCTCGAAGAAATCCGCGCCCAAGTGGCAAAGCTTTCACAACGCTTGGGCCGCAAGGTGCGCTTTCTGGTTGGAAAGCCCGGCCTTGATGGCCATTCCAATGGTGCCGAACAGATCACCGTGCGCGCGCGTGAAACCGGCATGGATGTGATTTACGAAGGCATCCGCTCCACCCCAGAAGAAATCGTCGAAGCCGCAAGCGCCACCAAGCCTGATGTGATCGGCCTGTCCATCCTATCGGGCTCGCATGTGCCCTTAGCGCGCGATGTCATGAGCCGCCTGCGGCAAGCAGGCCTCGATCACATCCCCGTCGTCATCGGCGGCATCATTCCGGCTGAAGATGAGAACGTGCTGAAACAACTGGGCATCGCGCGGGTCTATACGCCGAAGGATTTTGAGTTGAACCGGATTATGTCGGGGCTTGTGCTATTGGTGGAAGGTCGGCTTGATTGAGCATAAAAACATCTTCGCGCCGCCGCGCTGAAGGTGTAATCGCTTGGCCCCATGACTGAGATTCTCGCAACCGTCCTTCCTGTTTTCGGCCTCATCCTCATGGGCTTTGCCACCATGCGGGCGGGGCTTGTCAAGCAATCGGCATCCGAAGGCCTGTCGCAATATGTTTTTGTGATTGGGCTTCCTGCCCTTTTATTCCGCACGATGGTGGAGGTGAACCCGCCGCAACAGGCCCCTTGGGGCCTATGGGCTTGCTATTTTGGCGCCGTGATTGTGGTTTGGATTCTCACAATCCTTCTGGCGCGCAGCTTGCGCTTATTGCCGGGTGAAGAAGCCACATCCGCGGCCATGGCTTCGGGCTTTTCCAATTTGCTCATGCTCGGCCTTCCCATCATCTATGGCCATTATGGCGCGGATGCGACCTTGGCTGCTGCCCTGATCATCTCCATTCACGCCCCCCTGCAATGGATGGGGGCCACACTCGTCATGGAATGGCAACGCCAGCGTTCGGGGCTGAATTATGCAAGTCTGCTCAAAGGCCTTGCCTGGGATCTCGTGCGTAACCCTATTGTGATGGCGCTCATCGCCGGAAGTCTGTGGCGGCAAACAGGGCTGGGCCTCACGCCCGTTGTCAAATCCATGCTCACCATGCTGTCAGAATCCAGCGTGCCGACCGCCCTTGTGGCCCTTGGCTTTTCACTGGCCATTCTGCCGCTCGCAGGGCAAATCCGCCCGGCACTTCTCATCGTGTTCCTGAAAATGCTGGTGATGCCCCTTGTGGCTCTCGCTCTCGGCCTTGCCTTCGCGGTGCCACCCTTGTGGATCGCCGTCGCGGTGGTGTTTGCCGCTATTCCAACAGGGGCCAATGCCTATCTATTTGCCACCCGCTACCGGGCAGCCTTGGCCCCTGTTTCGGCCGCCATCGGCATGGGCACAGCTTTCGCCGCGCTGAGCTTGCCGCTCATTCTGTGGCTGTTGGATAATCTGCTGCTCTAAAATCCCAAGGCACTGCGTATCTGGGCTGCCGTCAGGCCTTCATCGCGCAAAGCGGCCAGTGATTTGTCGCCATCGCTTTTAGCAAGCTTGCGGCCGGCATCATCGCGGATGAGATCATGATGGTGATAAAGCGGTGTGGGCAAGCCCAGCAGCGATTGCAAAAGCCGATGCACATGCGTTGCCATGAAAAGATCAGCGCCGCGCGTCACATGGGTAACGCCCTGCAAGGCATCATCCACCACAACCGACAAATGATAGCTCGTGCCAATATCCTTACGCGCGATGACGACATCGCCCCAAATGGATGCATCCGCCTTGATCTGGCGCGCTTGCGCTTGTTCAAAAAACGTCAGACCTTCACGCCACGCCCGCGCCATATCCAGGCGCAAAGCAAACGGCCCTTCGCCAGGCTCGCAACGGCCCTGATGCAAACGCGCCCCATCCGGATCGAGCCGCTCGCGCGACAAAGCACTTCGCGTGCAATGACATGGATATAAAAGCCCCATCGCCTCAAGCTTGCCGATGGCGCGTGCATAATCATCCATATGCTGGCTCTGCCGCCGAACATGGCCATCAAAGCGCACCCCCAACCAGTCGAGGATCTCCACCGCATCGGCGACAAAATTTTCACGGCAACGAAGCCTGTCGATATCTTCAATGCGTAACAGATAAAGCCCACCGACACGCTCGGCTTGGCGTGCGCCGAAAAGGGCGGAATAGGCATGCCCCATATGCAAGGGCCCATTGGGGCTGGGGGCAAAACGGAAGATTGGCTGAACCATGCTTTCCCGTTTAAAACATTTCCCCATGCAGCGCATCGCCAATGAGAAAGATTTGGCCCAAGCCATCCAGCAACTCGGCACCCGCGAGCCCGCCTTTATCGAGCTGGTGGAAGTCGTTGGCCTTCCCGCTTTACGCAGCGCCGAGCCGGGCTATCGCGGTCTCATCCGCATTGTGGTCGATCAGATGATTTCGCTGAAAGCTGCCGAAGCCATCTGGAACCGGATGGAGCAGAATCTGGGGCCGCTGGAACCGCAATTCCTCATCCGCCGCCGCGAAGCCTCTTTGCGCAAATCTGGCCTTTCAGGCGGCAAAATCCGCGCCATCCGGGCCATCACCAAAGCCGTGCAGGATGGCAGTCTGGATCTGGAAGCTCTGGGATCACTCGACAATGAAACGGTCATGGCCAAACTCACAGCCCTTCCCGGTGTGGGTCCGTGGACAGCGGAGATCTATCTCCTATTCTGCCTCGGTCGCGCCGATATCTGGCCTGCCGGTGATGTGGCCCTCCAGCATGCCGTCCACCATGCCCTGAGACTCAAGGCCCGCCCGGATACCGGACAGATGCGCCAACTGGCGGAAAGCTGGCGCCCGTTCCGGGGTGCTGCGGCCATGCTTTTATGGAATTATTACAGGCATTTACGGGGTATTCCACGGGCGTGAGGTTAAGGGGGGGTTCACAGCCCTGTCATGCAGGATATAGTACCAAGTCAAGGCAAAGTCGGTTCGTCCAACAAGGTGATCTTGCGTGTACCACGCCAGCATAACCCCGGAACATTGCCCCGCATTGGTTCTCAACGCGGATTACCGACCCTTGTCCTATTATCCCCTATCCGTTTGGAGCTGGCAGGACACGGTCAAGGCCGTGTTTATGGACCGGGTGAACATCGTTTCCGAATATGACCGCGTGGTGCGAAGTCCCAATTTCGAGTTCAAACTGCCCAGCGTCGTTTGCTTGAAAACCTATATCAAGCCGCCGAAATTTCCCGCCTTCACGCGCTTTAATGTTTTCCTGCGCGATCGCTTCACCTGCCAATATTGCGGCACGCCCGAAGAACTCACCTTCGACCATCTGATCCCGCGCTCACGCGGCGGCATTACCAGCTGGGAAAATGTGGTGTCTGCCTGCTCGCCCTGCAATCTGAAAAAGGGTGGCATGATGCCAGCCCAAGCCCATATGTGGCCCAACCAAATGCCCATCCGCCCCACGGTGCAGCAATTGCACACCAATGGCCGTTTGTTCCCGCCCAATTACCTGCATGAAAGCTGGCAGGATTATCTCTACTGGGATACCGAACTCGAACCCTGACGGATGGCGAAGGCCGCCAGCACGCCTGAAATCACCCCATTCCATCCCGCCAGTGACAGCCACAAAATGCGCAATGCCGGTTCATCACATTGCACGACATTCAAATTACCAAAATCCGGCACAGCCCCCGAAAGCCCGCCCCCGCCCGTGCAGGTGGATGGCCCCGCCCACCATTGCCATTCAATGCCCGAATGCCAAAGGCTGAACACCATATTGCCAAAGAAAATCATCGCCAGAACCAACAACCCCACCCGCCACAAGCCCGGCACCAGCGCGAAAAGGACACCCAGCGGAACCGCCGCATAATGCGCCCAGCGTCCGATATAACAAAGATGGCACGGCAGATAGCCTGCCAGCTGGAACGCAAAAGCGCCCAACAAAACCGCAAGGCTCACGGCGGAAATGGCAAAAAGGCTGTGCTGACGCGTCATGGGCGGAAAGTTTAGCATGCCAGAAGGCTCGCGCCACCCAGCTTCACAGCCAGATACAGCACCGCCAAAAGCACAATCAAACCAAGCCCAATGAGCGCAAACCGCCTTTCGATGAAAACGCCGATGGGCTCGCCCCAGCGTTTGAGCGCATAGGCAAGCGCAAAGAACCGGCCCCCGCGCGCGATGAGGCAAGACGCGATAAAGAAGGGCAGCCCCACCTGCACCACGCCGGCCAAAATTGTCACCAGCTTGATGGGCGGCAAATGGGATAGGCCCGAAGTGACCAAAAGCACCATCACGCTTTCCCGCCCTCCACAGGCCCTCAACGTCTCAAAAGCGGCGGTTTTTCCATAGAAATCAAGAATTGGCAGCACCAATGCCTCAAAGGCATAAGCCCCCAGCAAATAGCCCGCGATACCGCCTGCCGTGGAGGCCAAGGTGGCTATCAGCGCCAGCCGATAGGCGCGCTGCGGCCGCGCCAGCACCATCGGCACGAACAGCACATCTGCCGGCACAAGAAAAACCGAACTTTCGACAAAAGCGATCAGCCCCAGCCACCAGCTCGCAAGGGGCCGACCGGCCAAGGTTAAAGTCCAGTGATAGGCGCGTTTGAGATTCATGATCTGGCTCTACCATCCGGAAACGGGATGCACCATGAGGGATGTAATCTTAGGGGAAGGTCTTATTGGGCAGTACAGCCCAAATGCGCTAGCTTTGCGCCAAATATGAGTGAGGAATTGTGAAAATGTCGATTTTGTCTGGCCCCCTATCGGCCCCCGCCCGTCAAGCGGCTGAAACTTTGACAAGCCTTTTGGCGCTCGCGCGGGCAAGGCTTGGTGCCAAACTGACGGTGGATGGCAAGCTGCCATCAGCCAAGCTCGACGCCGAACAGCATGCCGTGCATGGCCTTGCCTGGCTTGCCACCTATGCTGAAACGCTCAAAGCCATGGCAGCTTATGTGAACGGCTTGGAAACCCAAGGCCGTTTCGGGCCGATGGAGCGCCTCATCACGCTCATCGTGTTTGGCGAATATCTGGCGCAGGCCCAAGGCGGCATTCCGATGAATCAGGCCGAATTCATCCGGCTTGGTGAATTGGGAATTACCCGCGCTGAATTGTCTCGATTGGAGGAAGGGGCCGCCGGTGCCTTCATCGCGCACGGCAACAGCGTTGAAACCCGCGCCGAACTGGTAGCCCTCATGCGCCAATCTTCCAGCAACGCCACTTTCGGTGATTGCGGGCTGGAAGACACGATGGAAGAAATCCGCGCCCAGATGCGCCGTTTCTCAGATGAGAAAATAGCCCCCCATGCTCATGGCTGGCACCGTGCGAATGAATATGTACCGCTCGACATCATTGCCGAGCTTGCCGAGCTTGGCGTTTTCTCGCTCACCTTGCCGGAAGAATATGGTGGCTTGGGATTGGGCAAGGAATCCATGTGTGTTGTATCCGAAGAGCTCTCACGCGGCTGGATCGCGGTCGGCTCCATCGGCACACGCGCTGAAATCGCCTGCGAGCTAATCCTCAATGGTGGCACGCAGGCGCAGAAAGAAAAATATCTGCCCGCCATCGGTTCCGGCCAAATCCTGCCCACTGCCGTTTTCACCGAACCCGACACAGGCTCGGATCTGGCCTCGCTGAAAACGCGCGGCGTGAAGCAAGGTGATGTTTACAAAATCACCGGCAACAAAACCTGGATCACCCATCCCGTGCGTGCCGATGTGATGACCATGCTGGTGCGAACGAACCCGGATGAAGCAGGCCATCGCGGCCTATCCATGCTGCTGGCCGAAAAACCGCGCGGGCAGGATGCTGAACCCTTCCCCGCCAAGGGCATGAGCGGTGGTGAGATTGAAGTGCTGGGCTATCGCGGCATGAAGGAATATGAAATCCGCTTTGAAGCCTTCGAAGTGCCTGCCGAAAACCTGCTCGGCGGGGTGGAGGGCCAAGGCTTCAAGCAATTGATGCAGACTTTCGAATCCGCCCGCATCCAAACCGCCGCCCGCGCCATTGGGGTGGCGCAATCGGCCCTTGAATTGGGCCTTTCTTACGGCGAGTCGCGGGTGCAATTCGGCAAGCCCATCGTGTCGTTCCCACGCATTGCCGACAAGCTTGCCCTGATGGCGGCTGAAATCATGGCCGCCCGCCAGCTCACTTATTTTGCCGCCCGCGAAAAAGATGCCGGCCGGCGCTGTGATGTGGAAGCGGGCATGGCGAAATTATTGGGGGCGCGAGCGGCTTGGGCGGCTGCCGACAATGCGCTGCAAATCCATGGTGGCAATGGATTTGCACTCGAATATGCGGTAAGCCGCGTTTTGTGTGACGCGCGCATTCTCAATATTTTCGAAGGTGCCGCAGAAATTCAAGCGCAAGTCATCGCGCGCAGGCTTTTGGAAGGCGGCAACTGAACGTGAATAAGACGATCCTGATTACCGGCTGCTCGTCGGGCATTGGCGAACATTGCGCGCTGGCACTGAAAGCCAAGGGCTGGCGCGTCTTTGCCACAGCGCGCAAAGCCAAGGACATCGCTCGGCTAAAACGCCAAGGGCTTGAGACTTTCTATCTCGATTACACCGAGCCCAAATCCATTCAGAAACTGGTCAAAGATGTCTCGAAAGCCTGCGACGGCAAGCTTTATGCGCTGTTCAACAATGGCGCTTACGGCCAGCCCGGTGCCATGGAAGACATCACGCGCGAGCTTCTGACAAAACAATTCGAGACCAATGTTTTCGGCTGGCACGATCTCACCCGCCGCCTCATGCCGCTGATGCGCGCCAATGGCGAAGGCCGCATCATCCATAATTCATCCGTGCTGGGCCTTGTCGCCATGAAATGGCGCGGGGCTTACAATGCTTCAAAATTTGCCGTCGAAGCCATGGCCGACACCATGCGGCTGGAATTGCGGCAATCGGCCATTCCCATCCATGTGGTTCTCATTGAACCCGGCCCCATCCACTCCAAATTCGTAGCCACCGCCATGGCGGCTTTCGCACGCAATATTGATACCATCAACACGCCCTATGCCCAACAATATCACCATCGTCAGCAAATTCTGGCAAAAGGCGGTACGGCCCGTTTCAAGCTGGGGCCGCAAGCCGTGCTGGTGAAGCTCGAACGCGCCCTTCAGGCCAAGCGGCCTGCCGCGCGCTATGGCGTGACAAAGGCCACGCATCTCATGGCCGTGCTTCGGCGTATACTGCCGCAACCCATGCTCGATTGGGCTTTGAACAAGGCGTCTGACCAATGAATTTTGCCCATTATCTCGTTCCCGTTGCCATCGGTGCCGTTGTGGTGGTGCTCATGCTGGGCCTCATCAACATGATGCGCGGCGGCTCGTCCAACCGCTCGCAAATGCTGATGCGCTGGCGCGTTGGGCTGCAATTTATGGCCATTATCGTGATTATGCTCGCCATCTGGGCAGGCCAGCGTTAAGCCTCACGGGATCAGCAAAACCTTGCCCTGGGCTTGGCGGTTTTCGATCACGCCAAAGGCTTGGGCTGCCGCTTCCAGCGCGAATTTGCCGTGAATTTGGGGCTTGAGACGACCTTGCGCCACAAAATCCAAGAGTTGGCGCAATTCATCAGCCAACAGGCCGGGCAATCGCGTGGCATGCTCACTCCAATGCACCCCCACAAGGCTTGAGCCTTTGACCAGCACCAGATTGGCAGGGATTTTCGGAATGTCGCCAGAGGCAAAGCCGACCACGAGATAGCGCCCGCCCCAAGCGGTGGCGCGCAAGGCAGGCTCGGCCAGATCGCCGCCCACAGGATCATAGACCAGATCGACCCCCTGCCCGCCCGTCAAAGCTTTAAGGGCCTGTTTCAAATCCGTTTCGGCGTAATTGACGCCCTCATCGGCCCCCAAGAGCTTGGCCTGCGCCAGTTTTTCAGCACTGGAGGCACAAGCGATGACGCGCGCACCCAAGAGCTTGGCAACCTCAATGGCCGCTTGGCCCGCACCCCCCGCTGCCCCCAAGACCGCCACACTTTCGCCCGGCTGAATGCGCCCGCGTGTCAAAAATGCGTGAAACGCGGTGCCATAGGTGACCGCAAGGCCCGCTGCGGCATCCTCGCGCACACCATCGGGAAGGGGGAGAATTTGGCCCGGATCAATGACGACATATTCGCGCGCCGCCCCCCAGCCAATCCAGCCCATAACGCGCTGACCCGGTTGAAAACGGGCAAGCCCCGGCCCGATTTTATCGACAATCCCAGCAAATTCGGCACAAGGACTGAAGGGAAAATCGGCCTTTTTCTGGTATTTTCCGCGAATGAGCAGCGTGTCGAAGAAATTAAGCCCCGCCGCCGTCACGCGCACGCGAACCTCCCCCGGCCCCGGCTCGGGAATGGGCAGCCGCGCGACGGTAAGCGTCTCCGGCCCCCCTGCCTGTCGGCACAGCAATGCGCGCATCATGGGTTGGGTCTTTCCTTTTCCGCCGCAATATTGTCAAGTTCAGGCGCGAGCTTGGCTCCGCACCCCTGTCACGTTTATTGTCCCATCATGATGATTCGCAGCGCAATTCTTCTCACCGCCAGCATTTTGTGCTTCAGCACACCTGCCTTGGCGCAAGATTCCACCCCTGAAAGCCTTGGCAGTTTCGGTGATTGGCAGGCTTATGCCTACACCGCCAAGGAAGGCAAAGTTTGCTTTGTCATGTCGACACCCAAGCAAATGAAGCCCGACAATGTGAAGCGCGATCCGGCCAGCTTCCTTGTCACCCACCGCCCGAAGCAGAATGTGACCTCCGAAGTCTCCGTCGTCATCGGCTACACCTTCAAGGAAGGCGGCCCGGTTTCGGTGGAAGTGGAAGGCGAGAGCTTCAAGCTCAACCCATCCGGCGACGGCGCTTGGGCCGAAACCGCAGCCGACGACCGCAAGATCGTGGCGAGCCTGAAAAAGGGCGCCACCATGCAGGTGGAAGGAACGAGCTGGCGCGGCACGGTGACAACCGACACCTACTCGCTCACCGGCATTGCTGCGGCCATCGACAAGATCGACGAGGCTTGCAAGCCCTGAAGCGGACTCAACACGGGGCTAAAGCTGTGCTAACAGGCGGCGCATGAACCGTGTCACCCTCGATATTGGCCGCGCCAACCCCAACGGCCCCACCCTTGTGCCCAATCTGGCGCAAACTGCCGATCCGCGCCTGAACCTGCTTGGGCTTTCGCGCGCCCAATTGGCTGAGGCGCTGGTTGAAGCGGGTGTTCCCGAACGCCAATCGCGCATGCGCGCCTCCCAGCTCTGGGGCTGGATCTACAATCGGGGCATCACCGATTTCAGCCTGATGACCAATGTGGCCAAGGAATTGCGCGGGAAACTCGCCGAAAACTTCACCCTCGCGCGCCCGGAAATCGTCACCGAACAGATTTCCACCGACGGCACCCGCAAATGGCTGTTGCGCCTGGCACCGGATGCCGATGGCCGCCGCCATGATGTGGAAACGGTCTATATTCCAGAAGAAGACCGCGGCACCTTGTGCGTATCCAGCCAAGTGGGCTGCACGCTCACCTGCACTTTCTGCCACACCGGCACACAAACGCTGGTTCGCAATTTGACGGCGGGTGAAATCGTGGGCCAGCTTCTGGTGGCCCGCGACCGCTTGGGCGAATGGCCCGAAGCCTTGGCGCAAAACCCGAACGCGCCGGAAGGTGGCCGTTTCGTCACCAATCTGGTGCTGATGGGCATGGGCGAGCCCTTGTATAATTTCGACCATGTGAAAACCGCCATGGAGATTGTGGCCGATGGCGAAGGCCTGTCGCTGTCCAAGCGCCGCATCACGCTTTCCACCTCCGGCGTCGTTCCAGAAATCGTGCGCGCAGGCGAAGAAATCGGCACCATGCTCGCCATTTCGCTGCACGGCACCACCGACGACATCCGCAACAAGCTCGTGCCACTCAACAAAAAATACCCCATCGCGCAATTGCTGGATGCTTGCCGCCAATATCCCGGTCTTTCCAATTCCCGCCGCATTACATTTGAATATGTGATGCTGAAGGACGTGAATGACACGGTGGAAGACGCCAAGCGTCTGGTGCAATTGCTGAAATCCATCCCGGCGAAGGTGAATTTGATCCCCTTCAACCCCTGGCCCGGCACGGATTATGAATGTTCCGAATGGCCGGTGATTGAACGCTTTGCCGAGATTTTGAACAAGGCGGGCTATGCCAGCCCCGTGCGAACACCGCGCGGGCGCGATATCATGGCGGCCTGCGGGCAGTTGAAATCAGCCAGTGAACGGATGCGGGCGAAGGAACGGACGGCCTCCATTTAATCAAGCTTCCCGCTTTCGCAGGAATGACATCTATTTTGATTGTCTTTCCCGCGCAGGCAGGAACCCA
>CAJBCQ010000013.1 GCA_903951595.1 uncultured Hyphomicrobiales bacterium
ACCAACACCGTCACCCTCGGGCTTGACCCGAGGGTCCTTTTCCACTTCGCTTTCTTGCCCCATTTAAAGCTGGTTTCCCGCATGCGCTGGAATGACAACAAAATCAAATGCCATTCCCGCGAAAGCGGGAACCCAGCTAAGCCCAAGCACCTAGCAGCAGCGTTCAAATGAAAAGGATCCTCGGGTCAAGCCCGAGGATGACGATTTGCGTATAGTGCAAACAAAACCGCCGCCCAGATCACTCCGGGCGGCGGCTTTTATTTCGTCTGAGCTTCGAAACCCTCAGCTCACATTATCCGGCAACGTCTCTTTCGTCTTGGCCATAAACGCCTGCAACTGCTCATCGAGCCCCGGATCGAGATACGGCGCTTCATATTCCGCCAGTTGCTTCTTCCAAATCCCGTTCGCCCGCTGGGCCGCGTCCTTGCCGCCTTCGTCGCGCCATTGCTCGTAAGAATTATTATCCGCAATGATCGACCGCCAGAAGGCCGTCTCAAAGTTCGCCTGTGTGTGCGCGCAACCTAAAAAGTGCGAGCCGGGGCCAACTTCACGGATGGCGTCCATCGCCTGGCCGTTTTCACTCATGTCGATGCCTTGCGCCATGCGCTGCAAAGCCGAAAGCTGATCGGCGTCGAGAATGAACTTCTCATAGGAAGACACCAGCCCGCCTTCCAGCCAACCAGCCGAATGCAGCGCGAAATTCACACCGCCCAGCAGGGTGGGGATGAGCGTGTTGGATGCCTCATGGGCGGCCTGCGCGTCCGGCAATTTCGAACCACAAAGCCCGCCGCCCGAACGGAACGGCACACCCATACGGCGCGCCAACTGGGCCGCCCCATAAAGCACATGGCTAGGCTCCGGCGTGCCGAAAGTGGGCGCACCCGATTGCATGGAGATGGAGCTGGCAAAGGTGCCGAACACCACCGGCGCACCGGGCCGGCAAAGCTGCGAGAACGCAATGCCTACAGAGGCTTCCGCCAAAATCTGCGTCAGCGTGCCCACCACCGTAACAGCCGACATGGCACCGGCCAGAATGAACGGTGAGATGACGGTGGCCTGATTGGCGCGCGCATAAACCTTCAACGCCCCCACCATCGTGCCATCAAAAACGAGCGGCGAATTGGCGTTGATGAGGTTGATGAGAACGCAATTCTTGTCCACGAACTCCGCACCAAAAACCATGCGCGCCATGGTGAGCGAATCTTCCGCCCGCTCGGGTGCCGTTACCGAACCCATGAAGGGCTTATCGGAATAACGGATATGGCTGTAGACCATGTCCAAATGCCGCTTGGAAACCGGAATATCGACAGGCTCGCAAACCGTGCCACCCGAATGGTGCAGCGAAGGCGCGATATAGGCCAGCTTCACGAAATTGCGGAAATCCTCAATCGTGGCATAGCGGCGCCCGCCATCATTGTCGCGCACGAAGGGGGGGCCATAAACGGGCGCAAACACCGTGTTGTTGCCGCCAATTTCCACATTCCGCGCCGGGTTGCGCGCATGCTGGGTGAACTGGCGCGGGGCCGTGCTGCACAGCTGGCGCACCAAGCCCTTGGGAAAGCGCACACGCTCGCCGCGCACATCGCACCCGGCATTCTTCCACATCATTAAGGCTTCCGGGTCATCACGGAAGTCGATACCGATTTCCTGCAACACCGTTTCGGCATTGTTTTCGATCGTCACCAATTCTTCTTCCGAAAGCACCTCATAAAGCGGAATTTTGCGCTGGATATAGGAAAGCTGCGTCTGATGTCCGCCGGAACGGGCAGCCCGGCGCGCTTCCGCACCCCCGCCAGAACGGCGGCCGCGGCGGCCTTCATCAGCGACGGGCGATTCGATGTGGGTCATAAGCTCAATCCTTCATAGGGTGAGGTGATTGAACCGGAACATGCCCGAAGCCTCACCCCTCGGCCCCGCGCGAAACGGCCCTTGGCGGTTCGGAAACGACCATCGCACCAGGCCGCATGCGCTGGGGCAGGTGTCGCTTTTGCGCGGCACCCCGTCGCCAGACTGCGGGTGCCTGCCGCCGCCAAAGCGCATAAAGCATTCCGATATTTGGCATTTTCGTGAAATCGAGGGACGAGGAAACACCAATGGGTCAGCTGGTCGTGGTCTATTGGCGCGATATCCCGTCGCAAGTCACCGTCAAGGTTGGCCGGGCGCAGGAAAAGCGCATGCTTTCAGAGCGTTTTCAGGAAGCCATCGACATGGCCGCCATGCGCGATGGTGCCGCCTCCACCGATGACTATCTGGCCGATTGGCGTCGGGCCGAGCCGGTGCCTTGCGGCGACGATGCCGCCGCCGAAGCCGATGCCGCCGCTGCCCGCTTTGAAGCAGCCATTGGCAAAGAAGAATTGAAAGCACTGATCAACAACGGCGGCCGGGCCGTATAACCAAACTCCAAAAGGGACTGAACGCACATGACACACACCCTGGTCGCTTCCCAAACAAAGGAAGTCATCATCGGCTTTGACCGCCAGTTCACCGTCATCGGTGAACGCATCAACCCCACGGGCCGCAAGAAGCTCGCGGCCGAAATGGTCGCCGGCAATTTCGACACCGTGATCGCCGACGCTTTGGCGCAGGTCGCCGCCGGTGCCCATATTCTGGACGTGAATGCCGGGGTCACTGCCGTCAACCCCAACGAAACCGAGCCGCCCTTGATGCGCCAAACCATTCAGATCGTGGCCTCCGTCACCGACACGCCGCTCTGCATCGACTCATCGGTTCCCGCCGCCCTGAAAATGGGCCTTGAAACCGCCAAGGGCCGCCCGCTCGTGAACTCCGTCACGGGTGAAGAAGACCGCCTCGAAGCCATCCTGCCGCTGGTGGCCAAATATAACGTGCCAGTGGTTGCCATCTCCAACGACGAAACCGGCATTTCTGAAGACCCGGATGTGCGTTTCGAAGTCGCCCGCAAGATCGTGCAGCGTGCCGCCGACTATGGCATCAAGCCTTATGACATCGTGGTCGATCCGCTCGTCATGCCCATCGGTGCCATGGGCACGGCCGGCCAGCAGGTGTTCCGCCTCGTGCGCCGCCTGCGTGAGGAGCTGAAGGTGAACACCACCTGTGGCGCCTCCAACATCTCCTTCGGCATGCCGCATCGGCGCGCGCTCACCGGCTATTTCCTCGCCATGGCCGCTTCCCACGGCATGACCAGCGCCATCATGAACCCGCTGCATGATGAAGACATGCACGCCATCATGGGTGCCAATGTGATGAACGGGGTAGACGCCAACTGCCTCGCCTGGATCCGCAAGTTCCGCGAACCTTCCGCTGCTGTGGTAGGTGCAGATGGCGTCATCACTGGCGAAAGCGATGCCGATGCCCGCCGCCGCGAGCGCGAGGAGCGCCGCGCGCGCCGCAAGTAAGTTTTGAAGTTACCGGAGTGATTGCACATGACTGACGCCAAGACGGACGCCCTCATTGTCTTCACGCCCTCCGGCAAACGCGGGCGTTTCCCCTTGGGAACGCCCGTTTTGCAAGCGGCTCGTCAACTCGGCGTGGATATTGATTCCGTCTGCGGTGGCCGCGCCATTTGCGGACGCTGCCAGATCACCGTGGGCGAGGGCGAATTCGCCAAGCATGGCATCACCTCCAGCGATTCCCACCTTTCCGGCTTTTCCAAGGTCGAAGAACGCTATGCCGAAAAGCGCGAGCTGAAGGCAGGCCGCCGCCTGTCCTGCCAGACCAAGCTTTTGGCCGATGCCGTCATCGACGTACCCCCCGAATCCCAGGTCCACAAGCAGGTCGTACGCAAACGCGCCGAAGCCCGCGTCATCGACCTTGATCCGGCAACGCGCCTCTACTTCATCGAAGTAGAAGAGCCCGACATGCACCACCCGTCCTCTGATCTTGAGCGCGTCTATAAGGCACTGGCCGAGCAGTGGGATGTGAAGGATGTGAATTGTGGCCTTGGCATTATGAAGGTGCTGCAACCCGCCCTTCGCAAAGGCAATTGGAAAGTCACCGTCTCCGTTTTCGACCGCCTGCCTGGAGGTGTCAAAGAAATCACCGGCATCTGGCCTGGCTTCCATGAAAAGGTCTATGGCGTTGCCGTGGACGTCGGCTCCACCACCATCGCCGCGCATTTGACTGATCTTGCCACAGGCGATGTGGTCGCTTCTTCCGGCCTCATGAACCCGCAAATCCGCTTCGGCGAAGATTTGATGAGCCGCGTTTCTTATGTGATGATGAACCCCGGCGGCGATCGTGAAATGACGGCCGTCATCCGCGAGGCGCTGAACACCCTGTGCAGCAATGTGGCCGAAGAAGCCGGCATCACCGTGGGCGACATCGCCGAAATCGTGCTGGTCGGCAACCCCGTCATGCATCACTTGTTCTTAGGCATCGACCCCATCGAACTAGGCGGCGCACCTTTCGCGCTGGCGACAGGCATGGCGATGACGCGGCTTGCCTCTGAACTTGATCTCAATCTCGCGCCGGGTGCTTATTGCTATGTGCTGCCCTGCATCGCAGGCCATGTGGGTGCTGATACCGCAGGCGTGGTTCTTTCCGAAAGCCCGCATACGTCGGAAGACATCATGCTGGTGGTAGACGTTGGCACCAATGCCGAAATCCTGCTCGGCTCCAAGCATCGCCTGCTTGCCTGCTCCTCGCCCACTGGCCCTGCCTTTGAAGGCGCGCAAATCTCCGGTGGCCAGCGTGCGGCCCCCGGTGCCATTGAACGGGTACGCATCAACCCGGAAACGCTGGAACCGCGCTTCCGCGTGATTGGTTCTGAATTATGGTCGGATGATCCGGGCTTTGAAGAATCCATCGCCGCCACGGGTGTCACCGGCATTTGCGGCTCTGG
Organism: uncultured Hyphomicrobiales bacterium; assembly: GCA_903951595.1. Lineage (GTDB taxonomy): Bacteria > Pseudomonadota > Alphaproteobacteria > Rhizobiales > Aestuariivirgaceae > CABJBCQ01. The sequence continues at coordinate 4,820 of CAJBCQ010000013.1, forward strand.
CATCATTGAAGTGGTGGCGGAAATGTATCTGGCTGGCATCATCAACCAAGATGGTCAGGTCGATGGTACCTTGCAGGAAAAGAACGCCCGCATCCGCCCCACAGGCCGCACCCATTCTTATGTGCTGCGCGATGGCGAGCCGTTCATTGCCATCACCCAGAACGACGTTCGCGCCATTCAGCTCGCCAAAGCTGCCCTTCATGCCGGCACACGTTTGCTGATGGATAAGCTTGGCATCGATGAAGTGCCCAAGGTGCGCTTGGCGGGTGCCTTCGGCAGCCATATCGACACGAAATATGCGATGGTGCTGGGCCTCATCCCCGATTGCTCGCTCAACAACGTGCAATCGGCTGGCAACGCGGCTGGCACAGGTGCCCGCATCGCACTTCTCAACAAAGCCGCCCGCGACGAAATCGAAAACGTGGTCCGCCATATCGAGAAAATCGAAACGGCGGTGGAGCCGATGTTCCAGCAACACTTCGTGGAAGCCATGGCCATTCCACACAAGACCGCAGACTACCGCCACCTGTCGCAGGTGGTAACCTTGCCCCCGCACAAAACAGTAATCACCGCCGAAGCCGACGGCAGCGCCAGAAGGGCGCGGCGGCGGGGGTGAGGTCGGTTTGGCGCATTTCGCTGGACATTTTGTTGCTCGGTGACTATCGTTATCGTTGCAATGTTGAAGCTTGGCAAATGGAAGAATGCTTCCGACCGTGCAAGTGAGGTGGTCATTGGCCGCCGGGAAAGCGGTGTGTTCACGGTTACCCAATTGCCGAATGGTCAGGTAGTTCGCCGCCTTGACGATGAAGTTTATGAACGTGCCTTGAATGCTGCAAGGGCGGCCTTGCGGCAGTCGAAATTGCCGGGGGGCAATCCAGATGGTGGAAGTTCCGCAACAGTCAAAACCAAGCACCGTTGATTACAATCAGGCCTATGAAAGCCTGGTGAAAGCTGATGATGATGTGCATGGTCTGTTGGCTTACGCGCTCTATAAGCAGCATAAGCGCGACTGGATCATGTCATACAAGAAAGATCACGGTGGCCCGCCCGGCGAGGCCGATCTCGCGGCATTCATGCGGTCGCAATTATTGCCCAAAGCCATTGACGGTCATCTACGGACAGCGCGCAGCATTCTCGAGAACTTCACCGGGGAAGTTGTGGAAACCGCCAAGCCGAAGCATGAGAAAGAAGCCATCACGCGACGCATTGAGGTAGCTCTTGGCTATTGGCGAAGCGTGTGGGCAGGCATGGGCGCTGCATTCTTTTACACCCTGTTCCTCATCGGATTGACCGCTGTTCTGAAATTCGGCGGAATTGATTTGCTTGGCATTCTGGCTTCCGTTTCCAGCGCCAGCCCGTAAGGGTTTGACTTTAATCCTAACTTATGTCAAATCAATCCTACTCCATCCCGGGGGAGGCGGCTTTCGCGAAGCTGTTTTAGTCGTGGATGGGGGAAGGGTGGTTTAAGACCTTGCATGCTGCCGGGCCAGCCCTTCGCGGAGTGCATCCCCAGAGAAACGAGAACTGCCCCAGCACCGGCGCTCCGCTCTCCCCCAATTTTCCTGAAACCGGATCGCCGGACAAATCCGCTTGGCCGCTTTCACGCCGCCTTCGCGCGCATATCCATCACGCCGTAATATAACACCCCGCCAATAATCAGCGCCGCACCAAAAGCATCCACCATCGTGAACCGCTCGCCCAACAACACTACCGCCAGATAAATCGTGAGCAGGGGAGAGGCTGCCGACACCATGCTCGTCGATTGTGGCCCAATCCGCGCCATGCCCCAATTGATGAGAAAGCTTGGCAACACCGTCGCAAAAATCGCGGTGCAAGCGACCAGAAACAGGAAACGCGGTGAGGCGGATAAATCAAATCCGCCCTTCACCACCGCAAAATGAATGAGCGAGGCCACGGAAGAAGCCGTCAATGCAATGGCGGTGAACAGTGAAGCACCCAAGAGCGTGATGTATTTCTTCGCCAGCAATTGATACAGCGCGAAGATGACAGCACAGCCAAACACCAGCCCCGTGCCAATCCAAACCTCGCGCCCACCACCGCTCAAGCCCTCACGCAAAACAACCGCAAGGCCGAGATAGCTCACTGCCCCCGCACCCAATCCCCGCCAAGTGAGCTTGCCACCAAAGAAGGCCGCCCCCAGCAACATCACCAGCACCGGATAGGTGAACAGCACCAACCGCTCCAATTGCGCGGTGATATAGGTCAGGCCTTCAAGATCCAGAATGGAGGACAGATAATAGCCCAAGAAGCCTGAAGCCGTGGCCCCCGCCAACACGCGCGCCGATGGCAAGGCCACGCCATCGCGCCGCCGCGCCCGGAGCACAATGAAACCGGCCACCAGAAAAAACGGCAACGAGAAAGCCATCCGCAAAGCCAGCATCAAAGCCGCATCGGCCACTTCCTGATAGGCAAGCTTGATGAAGATTGCCTTGGTGGCAAACAGGGCCGCACCCAGGCTTGCATAAACATAGCCCAGCGTCACATCTCGCTGCGCGTTCACCCGGCAATACCACGCGATTTCAAAGCTGCAATCGCATCCGTGCTAAGCCCCAGCCATTCACCCAACACCGCATCCGTATCCGCCCCCAGTGCCGGTGCCGCGCGGGCATATTCAACCGGGGTGGCTGAAAGCCGGATAGGGCTTGCCACACTCGGCGTCACTGTGCCGTCCGCCCGCGTCAATGCCATCTCCAGCCCACGCGCTTTCACCTGTTCATCGGCGAACACTTCATCAAGCCGGTTGATCGGCCCGCAAGGAACAGCCGCAGCTTCCAAAGCCTCCACCCATTGCGCGGTCGTGCGCGTGCCCATGACGGCCGCGATCATCGGTGCCAATTCTGCCCGATGTTCCACCCGCCCGCGATTGGTTTCAAACCGTGCATCCGCTGCAATCCCCGCAATGGCACAGAACTCACGGAACTGCCGATCATTGCCGACCGCCAGAATAATATGCCCATCGGCTGTCGGGAATGCCTGATAGGGCACAATATTCGGATGTGCATTGCCAAGCCGGCCCGGTGGCTTGCCGCCAACAAGATAGTTGAGCGCCTGATTGGCCAGCACCGCAACTTGCGTGTCCAGCAACGCCATATCAATCTGCTGGCCCTCACCCGTGCGCTCGCGGTGATAGAGGGCGGCAAGCACCCCTGTCGCGCTATAAAGCCCCGTGAAAATATCGGCAAATGCCACGCCCACTTTCATCGGCTCGGCTCCCGGCATGCCATCCGGTTGCCCGGTGAGCGACATAAGCCCACCCATGCCTTGAATCATAAAATCATAACCCGCACGCGCGGCATAAGGCCCGTCCTGCCCAAAGCCCGTGATGGAGCAATAGATGAGGGCAGGGTTGATGGCCTTCAGGCTTTCATAATCAAGCCCGTATTTCTTCAGGCCACCCACTTTGAAATTCTCAATCACAATGTCGCATTTGCGCGCCATTGCTTGCAAAATCTGCTGGCCCTCCGGCGTTGCCATATCAATGGCGACTGACTTCTTGCCCCGATTGGCGGAAAGGAAATAGGCCGCATCCCCGCGCTCACCCTGCGGCCCAGCGATAAAGGGCGGCCCCCAGCCGCGCGTATCGTCGCCCTCGCCGGGCTTTTCGATCTTGATAACCTCCGCCCCCAAATCCGCCAGGCACTGGCTGGCCCAGGGGCCGGCCAGAACGCGGGAGAGATCGAGAACGCGGATGCCTTGCAGTGCAGCTGCCATGATATTCCTCAAACGGCCTTTGCTAACCGTTCTAACACATCTGGTGCCACCTCAATGCCATGCGCGGCCGCATGGGCGAGCTTTTCCAGATAGGGATTGCGCTCGCGCACACCCCCCAGCGCAAAGGAAGGGTCCACCGGGCAGCCAATGCCGATATTATCGCGCACGCTGAAAGGCACGAGATAAAGCCCGTGCCGGGCCTGCATCAGCACAACCCGGCCTTGAGCCTTTGCCATCTCCAGCAACTGCGCGCCAATGAACACGCAGGAGACATGGCCGGTATCCACCAGCCCATATTCGCTGGCAAGCGTCATTTGCCGCCCCTCGCGCGCGGTTGTCTCCAGCGCCTCGGCCAGCAGGGCAAGCCCTGGATAGCCCACGGATTCCAGCCAAGCGCAGGCCCAGGCAGAACTTTCCGCAACACCCGGCGCGCATCCGGCAGGGGCCAGCGCGGCCAGAGCCGCCTCTTCAATCAGGCCAGATGACAAATTGGCCATGAAAACAGCCCTTTCCACCAATAAATTCAACACTTTACCCAGTGCGGGCAGGCAGCTTCAACGAACCCATTGCCAAGCCCGTCACAAACACATCATTATGGTGACACTGAAACGAGAACCCGGAACCCGCCCGGTCGTCAGCAGGGTGTCATAAATGCGTGACACAGCAGTACAACAGGGGCTGATGAAAGTCCCGCTATTCGGAGGATTATCAATGACCAACAAGAATGAATCCAGCCGCCTGACGCAGCTTGCTGCCAAGTCGTTCAGCCGCCGTAGCCTGCTCAAGGCCGGTCTGGGTGGCGCGGCTGTCATGCTGGCCGCTCCTGGCCTCGTGCGTAATGCTTTCTCGTCTTCGGGCGAGCTGAACTACATGGGTTGGGCCGGCTATGACTTCAAAGCCGTGTTCGAAGCCTTCACCGGCGCCACCGGCATCAAGGTGAACTTCACCGAACAGCCCGACAACGACACCATCTTCGCCCAAGCCAAGCTTGCGCTCCAGACCGGTGCCTACGACGTTGTCGAACCGACCGTGGACCGCGTGATGTCTTACGACGAAAACGGCCTCGTTCAGGCTTGGGACGAATCCAAGCTCAAGATGGACAACTATGCTCCCGGTCTGGCCGATGGCCTTGCTGGCGAAATGGCCACCATCAACGGCAAGCGTCTGTTCGTTCCGGGCGTTTGGGGCACGGAAGCCCTCACCTTCAACTCGGACGAATACAAGAACGGTGAATACGGCAAGGCCTCGCTGGCCGACCTGTGGGATCCGGCGTTCGAAGGCAAGGTGTGCGTTCGCGCTCACTCCGCCCTTGCCGCTCTTGGCCGCGTGATGGACGCTGAAGGCAAGCTGCCGCGTCCGTTCATGGATGGCTACAAGGACGATGCCGCCATGAAGGAAATCTGGGACGTGGTGCTCGCCGCCGCCCTCAGCTCCAAGAAGAACATCGCTTCCTTCTGGAAGGGCGAAAACGATGCACAGGCCGGCTTCCGTACCAACGGCGCTGTTCTGGGCCTGACCTGGGACTCCACCGGCTACAACATGGGCAAGGAAGGCCCCTTCAAGTACATCGCGCCGAAGGAAGGTGCGTTTGCTTGGAACCAGGGCTACATGCTCATGAAGAACGCCAAGAATGTCGAGCAGGCACATGCCTGGGCCACCTACATCTCCACCCCCGAAGGCTCGGCCCTCATGGCCACCGCTTTCGCTGCCAACCCCGTTGGCAAGGGCGGCGTGGACAAGATGGACCCGGCCGTGGCCAAGTTCTACACCGACGCCTTCCCCGGCGATGCGACCAGCAAGCTGTGGTGGTGGCCGGTGCAGACTGCTTCGTTCCTGAAGCTGCGCGCCGAATACGCCGACAAGTTCATTGCCGGCTAAGGCTTGAACAACGGGGCGGCGGGCTTTTTGGGCCCGCCGCCCTTTCTTCTCAACATTGTAAACGAGAGAAAGACCTTGGCGTAGCCGGGGCGGGGCAAGCATGAGCGAAGACGTACAACTTTCCCAAGTCTGCATGGATTTCGGTAACTTCCGTGCCGTGAACAAGGTGGATGTGACCATCAAGGCTGGCGAATTCTTTTCCTTTCTCGGCCCATCAGGCTGCGGCAAGACCACCATCCTGCGCCTCATCTCCGGCTTCATGGACCCGACCGAAGGTGCCGTGAAAATCGGTGGCGTGGACATGCGCGGCATCCGCCCGAATAATCGGCCCACCGCCCTCATCTTCCAGAATTTGGCTCTGTTCCCCCTGATGCCGGTTTGGGAAAACATCTCCTTCGGCCTTGAAGTCCGTGGTGCTTCGAAAGAACAGCGCCGCGCCAAGGCGGAAGAATTGCTGCAGCTTGTCGATCTGCATGACAGCGCCGACAAGCGCATCAGCCAGCTTTCTGGCGGCCAGAAGCAGCGCGTGGCCATCGCCCGCGCCCTTGCGGTTGAACCCAAGGTCATGCTGCTCGACGAGCCGCTTTCGGCCCTCGACCTCAAACTGCGCCAGCACATGCGCGCCGAACTGCGCGCCATCCAAAAGCGCACCGGTGTCACCTTCATCTACATCACGCACGACCAAGGCGAAGCCCTCGCCATGTCCGACCGCGTGGGTGTGATGAGCCAAGGCGTGTTGCAGCAGGTGGCCGTGCCGAATGAAATCTACAACAACCCCGTCAACGGCTTCGTGGCCTCCTTCGTGGGTGAAAACAACGTGTTCGAAGGCACGGTGACAGACGAAAAGGCCGGCAAGGCCAAGTTTGAAACCGCCTTCGGCACCTTTGGCGCGCGCCTCGGCCCCAATATCAACAAGAAAAGCTCCGCCCGCCTTTATGTGCGCCCGGAATTCTGCGAGCTGAAGGCAACTGCGGGCAAGGATAACTCCATCCCCGTGAAAGTCTCCGAAATTGCCTTCGAAGGCAATTTCATCAATGTGTTCTGCGAGGACGCCAAGGGTTTAACCCGCATGGTGCAAATGCAGAATGACCCGTCCTCGCCGCCGCCCAAGCCCGGCACAAAATCGCATCTGGTGTTCGACAGCGCGCGCGCCGTGGTGCTTGCCGAAACCGGCGTTGACCGCAAGGCCTGAGGAGCAAACCCATGCAGGAAATGCTTCGCAGATACGGCTACGGCCTCACTTTCATCATGAGCCTTCTGGTGGCCTTCTGGCTTTTGGCTATGGTGGTGGTGCCCAACATCATCCTGCTCGAATTCTCTTTCCGGCCCTATCTGCCGATGGTGGATGTGGGTGGGCCGAAGGATGTCTATTCCTTCAACAATTACCTCACCTTCTTCACAAGCCCCATCCATATTGAAGTCTTCTTCAAAACGGTGATCTATTCGAGTCTTGTGACGGGCATCTGCCTCATCATCACCTACCCCTTGGCCTACATTCTTTCGAAGGTGGTAAAGCCCACTGATGCGGCGACCATCTTCCTCATGCTGCTCGTTCCGCTCTGGGTGTCTGAAATCCTGCGCTCCTTCGCGTGGTTCATCATCCTGGGCAATACAGGCCCGCTCAACGCGCTGCTCTTGTATGTGGGCCTGATCGAAAAGCCGGTGCGCTGGATCGTCAATTATCAGGGCGTCATCTTCGGGCTTGTCTACGCCTATATCCTGTTCATGCTATTCCCGATCTACAACGCCATTTCCGCCCTCGATACGAACCAGATCGAGGCATCCAAGGATCTGGGGGCCGGCACCATCCGCACCCATTGGCGCGTGGTCATCCCCCATTCCAAGCCTGGCATCGCATCCGGCTGTGTGATGGTGTTCATGCTCTCGGCAGGCTCGGTCATCGTGCCTTCCACGCTGGCCTCCACCAATTCGCGCTGGTTTACCGAGGTGATCCAGCAGTGGATGTTTGAAGGCCTTGATTGGCAAGTGGGCTCGGCTTACGCCTTCCTGCTTCTCGTCCTGTGCATCATGTTCGTCAGCATAGTGATGCGCGTTCTCAACGTGCGTCTGGTTGACATCGCAAAGTGAGGATTGACCCATGACCGCGGAAAAATTTGGCCGATGGGCGATGCGGGCCTATCTCGCCATCTTCCTCATCTACATGCTATTGCCCCTTGCCGTCATGGGCGGCGCTGGCCTGAATGACTCCCGTTTCCCCTCCGTTTATCCTTGGAAGGGCTTCACGGATCGCTGGTTTGTGGACCTTTGGGCCGATGAGCGCATGTGGGGTGCGATGCTCAATACCGGCTGGGTGGCCTTGGCCGTGGTTGCCATTTCCGTTCCCATCGGCACGGCAGCCGCCATCATGCTCAACAGCCTGCAATCCAAAAGCCGCAGCTTCCTCTATGGCTTCATGGTGGCCCCGATCCTCACCCCCGGCGCGGTCATCGGCATTTCCACGCTGCTATTCTGGAACAATTTCGGCGTCAGCGCCGGCCTGCATCTGTCCATCATGGGCCAGGTCAGCTTCATCGCCGCCTATGTCATGCTCTTGGTGCTTGCCCGCCTGCAAAGCTTCGACCCCGGCCTTGAGGAAGCAGCCCTTGATCTGGGTGCTTCGCATGGTCAGGTGATGCGCCGCATTCTGGTGCCGCATCTGTATCCGGCCATTGCCGCAGGCGCCCTCATTGCCTTCTTCCAGTCGGTCGAAAACTTCAACGTGACACTTTTCACGCGCGGCAATTCGGATACACTGACCGTCTATGTCGGATCGAAGATTCGCTCCGGCATCACCCCAACCATCAACGCACTGGCCCTCCTGCTGATCGCTGTGACCATCATTCTTGCAGCCGTCTATGAAGTGCTGCGCCGCCGCGATGCCGCCCGAAAGGCCGCTCTGATAGCCCCTGAAGACGCATGAAAATCACCAAGCTCGAAACTTTCACCACGCCCGAAGTCTCCATCACGCGCGTCACGGCCGAAGACGGCACCCAAGGCATCGGCCAGCTTTCCACCTATAATGCCGACATCACAGCCCAAATCTTCCACCGCCAAGTGGCCGCCCATGCGCTGGGCCGTGATGCTTTCGACATTGATGAACTCGTGCGCCTCATCCCGGAGCGGGAACACAAATATCCCGGCTCCTATCTCATGCGCGCCCTCACGGGGCTGGATACAGCCTTGTGGGATTGGCGCGGCAAGCGTGAGGGCAAAAGCGTTTGCGAGCTTCTCGGCGGCAAGCCGCGCCCTTTGCGCGTCTATGCCTCGTCCATGAAGCGCGCAGAAATCACGCTGGAGGATGAGCGCGCCCGCTTCCTCAAATTGCGTGACGCGCATGGCTATGACGCCTTCAAATTCCGTGTCGGTTCCGAATGTGGCCGCGACCAAGACCAATGGCCCGGCCGCACCGAAACCATCGTACCGATGATCCGCAAAGCACTGGGCGATGAAGCCACGCTGCTGGTGGATGGCAATAGCTGCTACACACCCAAAAAGGCCATCGAAGTGGGCCGCATGCTGGAACAACACGGCATTGCGCATTTCGAGGAACCTTGCCCCTATTGGGAATATGCTTGGACAAAAGAAGTCACCGACACGCTCAATCTCGATGTCACCGGTGGCGAGCAGGATTGCGATCTGGCCCTCTGGCGCATGGCGATTGATATGCGCGCAACCGATGTGATGCAGCCCGACATCATGTATCTGGGCGGCCTCACGCGCACCTTGAAGGTCTGCGATTGGGCCGCGAAAGCTGGCCTGCCCATCACACCGCATGCGGCCAATCAGTCTCTCGTCACGGTCTGCACTCTGCACCTCATGGGTGCCATTCCCAATGCCGGGCCTTATGTCGAATATTCCATCGAAGGCCCGGATTATTATCCGTGGGAAGTGGGCCTGTTCCGCAATCCGCTTGTCGCGCGCGATGGCAAGGTGCAAATCCCGCAAGATCCCGGCTGGGGCATGGAAGTGAGCCCCCAATGGCTCGACAAAGCGAAATATCAGGTGAGCGAACTTGCTTGAAGCTGACTTCATTATCGTAGGCGCAGGCTCGTCTGGCTGCGTGCTGGCCGACAAGCTTTCGGCCAATGGCAAACATTCCGTTCTGGTTCTGGAAGCGGGCGGCACGGATTTGCGCTTCTGGGTGCAGGTGCCGTTGGGCTATGGCAAAACCTTCTACGACAAGGCGATCAACTGGGCCTACCTCACCGAGCCTGATCCCGGCCTCAACGGCCAGCAGGATTACTGGCCGCGCGGCAAAATCCTCGGCGGCTCCAGCTCCATCAACGCGATGGTCTATATTCGTGGCAATGAACAAGATTTCAAAGGCTGGGAGAAAGCCGCAGGCAAGGGCTGGAGCTGGCGCGAGGTGCGCCGCCTTTACGAAGAACTCGAAAGCGGCCCGCTGAAAATCACCAACCCCAGCCACGATCTGCACCCGCTCTGCACCGCCTATCTGGAAGCCGCCCAACAGGCCGGCATTCCCTTCAACGAGGATTTCAACGGGCAAACGCAAGAAGGTGTCGGCCATTATCGCACCACCATCCACGGCCGCCGCCGCCTCTCAGCCGCGCGCGCCTTTCTGCGCCCGGCAATGAAGCGCCCGAATTTGCGCGTGGTAACAAACGCGCTCGCCACAGGTCTTGAATTCAACGGCAAGCGCGTGACGGGTGTGAACTTCACGCAAAACGGCAAGCCCATGCAGGCTAGAGCGCGCCATGAGGTGATTTTGAGTGCGGGTTCCGTCAACACCCCGCAGCTTCTCATGCTATCCGGCATCGGCCCGGCCAAGCATTTGAAGTCAGTTGGAATTGATGTGAAGCTCGACAACAAACATGTCGGCCAGAACCTCGAAGACCATCTCGGCGTCAATTACATTTACCGCGCGAAAGTGCCGTCGCTGAATAATGAACTGCGCCCCTGGTGGGGCAAGCTTCTTGTCGGCCTGCGCTATGTGCTGTTCGGCAAAGGGCCGCTGGCATCAAGCCTCAATCAGGGCGGCGGCTTTGTGCGAACCGATAAAAAGCGCAAAAGCCCCAATATCCAGCTTTATATGCAAGCCATCAGCACGCTGAAACCGAAAGCCGGTGAGCGGCCCTTGCTGACGCCGGATGAATTCCCCGGCTTCGCGCTCGGCCTTTCCTCCTGCCGCACGGAATCGCGCGGATTTATTGAACTGCGCGATGCGAACCCGCAAACGCCGCCGCGCATTGTGGGCAATGCCTACAGCACCAAGAACGACATTGCCGAAGTACTGGCAGGCGTGAAGCTCATCCGCAAGATCGCCGCGCAACCGGCCTTGAAAAATGTCATCGCCGAAGAACTGCGCCCCGGACCCCAAGTAAAGTCTGACGCGGCTCTGATCGACGATCTGCGAACCCGCTCCGGCACCGTCTATCACCCGGCCTGCACGGCCCGAATGGGCAAATCCAAAGCTGACTCGGTGGTGAACCCGCGCTTGCAGGTGCATGGCCTGAAAGGCTTACGCATTGCCGATGCTTCCGTGTTCCCCAACAACATCACCGGCAACACCAACGGCCCGTGCATGATGCTGGGTGCCAGGGCGGCGGAAATCATTCTGGAAGATTACGCCGAAAACAAATCGTCATAAGTCTGGCGCAGCACGTTTTTCTGCACCTTGGCCATGGCATTGCGCGGCAGATCATCCACAAAGATCACGCGCTTGGGCTGCTTGAATTTCGCAAGCCCCTCCGATAATTGCGTGATCACATCCGCTTCCGTGAGGCCTGCTCCCACCACCACCGCCACCACAGCCTCGCCGAAATCGCGGTGCGGAACGCCAATTACCGCGCAATCAGCCACCCCCTCAATCTCCAGAATCCGATCCTCGATTTCCTTCGGATACACATTCAACCCGCCAGAGATCACCAGATCCTTGCTGCGCCCCAGAATATGCACATAGCCTTGGGCATCCACCGATCCCATATCCCCGGTGATGAAAAACCCATCCTCGCGAAACTCCGCCGCTGTCTTTTCCGGTGCCCCCCAATAGCCCTTGAACACATTCGGCCCGCGCACCTCAATCACACCTTCGCGAATACGCAATTCCACACCCGGCAGCGGAAAACCCACCGAGCCCGGCAACCGCAAACCCTCATAAGGGTTTGATGTGTTCATATTGGTTTCCGTCATGCCATAGCGTTCCAGAATATCGTGGCCCGTGCGTTCCTTCCACGCGCGATGCGTTTCAGCCAGAAGGGGGGCAGAGCCGGAAATAAATAGGCGGATATGCGCGGCATCTTCGCGCGTGATTTTTTCCAGCAAGCGCACATAGAAGGTCGGCACCCCCATCATCACACTGGCGCGCGGCATCAGCCGCAGCATTTGCCCCATGTCGAATTTCGGCAAGAACAGCATTTGCGCCTGCGCCAGCATCACCGTGTTGATCGCCACGAAAAGCCCATGCGTGTGATAGATGGGTAGGCCATGCAGCAGCACATCATCTGCCGTAAAACGCCACACATCCTTCAGCGCCAGCGCGTTGGAGGCCAGGTTGCCATGCGTCAGCATCGCGCCCTTGGATCGCCCCGTGGTGCCGGAAGTGTATAGAATAGCCGCCAGATCATCGCGCGCGCGCGGCATGATTGACTCATCCGGCGTGAAGGCCTTTGCCTTCTCCCACATCGTTTCAAGATCCCGCACCACCAGAACCGGCCGTGCATCCGATATGAAATAGGCAACCTCGGCCTGCGTGTAAGCCGTGTTCACCGGCACAAACACGCCACCGGCTCGCAGTACCGCGAAATACAGCGCAACATACAAAACCGATTTTTCCGCTTGCACCAAAACCCGCTCACCCGGCACAAGCCCTTGTGCCTTCAGCGATTGCGCGATTTGTGAGGCCATGGCGAAAATGCGGGCATAGCTGAAAATCTCGCCCTCAGGCGTTTCCATCAGCATCTTTTCGCGTATTTTGGCTTCATCCACAAAAAGCTGGAACAGATTGGCGCTCACGGCAAACCTCGCGTAAAATCACTGCAACCGAATATACCGACAGGAGCCGGCCTTGACCATCTGCGACATGCCCGCCACCGAACTTCTGCGCGCCATGCGTGAAGGCAAGTTTTCCGCGCAATCCGTCATGGCCGCTTTTCTGGATCGCATTGAAAAGCGAAACCCCACGCACAATGCCATCATTTCCCTGCGCCCGCGTGATGAGCTGATGGCCGAAGCCCGCGCGGCAGATGCCACGGCACCCGTGGGCAAGCTGCATGGCCTGCCGATGGCCATCAAGGATTTGGCGATGACCAAGGGCCTACGCACCACCTATGGCTCGCCCATTTTCGCCCAGAATGTGCCGCAGGAAGATGATCTGTTCGTCGCCCGCATCCGCGCGGCAGGCGCCATCCTCATCGGCAAAACCAATACGCCGGAATTTGGGTTAGGCTCGCAAACCTATAATTCCCTTTTCGGCACCACGCGCAATGCGCTGAACCCTAAACTCATCGCCGGTGGCTCCAGCGGCGGGGCAGCGGTGGCAGTGGCATTGGGAATGTTGCCAATGGCCGATGGCAGCGACATGGGCGGCTCTCTACGCAATCCCGCAGCCTTCAACGGTGTTTATGGTTTTCGCCCCTCGCAAGGCCGCGTGCCGTGCATCAGCGATGCCGATCAATATTTCTCGCAGCTTTCAACCGATGGACCCATCGCGCGCAATGTTCAGGATTTGGCTTTGCTGGCCAGTGTGCAGGCAGGCCCGCACGACCAAGCCCCTTTGTCACTTCCCGAAAGCGGCGACCTGTTCGATGTGCCCATCACCGCCACGCCCGCCCGCATCGGTTGGATTGCCAATATCGACAAGCTCTTGCCCATCGAACCCGGCATCACATCGCTGTGCCAATCCACCCTTGCCAAATTCGCCGCCAAGGGTTGCACGGTGGAAAGCCTGGAACTTGAATTTGATCTGGAAGCCCTGTGGCAAGCCTTCAAGGTGCTACGCCAAACCTCCAGCGGCACCGGGCTGGGTGTTTACTATGACAAGCCAGAAACGCGCCGCCTGCTGAAACCGGAAGCGGTGTGGGAGGTGGAGCAATCGCGAAAACTGACCGCGCGCCAAATTTATGAAGCCTCCATCTTACGCACAAGCTGGCTGCATTATCTGCTCAAATGCTTTGCGCGTTTTGATTGCTTGGCCCTTCCAACAGCCCAAGTTTTTGCTTTCCCGGCGGAAATCCATTGGCCGAAGGAAATCAACGCCATCCAGATGGACAGCTATCACCGCTGGATGCAGATCGTCACCCCCGGCACCATGTCCGGCTGCCCCGTTATCAATGTACCCGCAGGCCTAGACGAGCAGGGCCGCGCAATGGGCATGCAGATCATCGGCAAACCAAAGGCTGACGTGGAACTTCTACGCATTGCCGCGTGTGGTGCTTAATACCAATTACCACGCTCCGCCTCCGGCGCCATTTGCGCTGGGTGGCGATCCAAAAACGCATCTGAATGAACGATCGTACGATTCTCCTCGATCAGCACCGCAGCATAAAGGCTAGGCTCATCGCTATAGACGGTGGGCACCGAACCGCCAACGAGCGGTAATTGGTGATTTAGACTGGGAAGTGCCGAAAACGGAATACCGCGCCATTGCCCGCTGATGGTGCGGTGGGCATGGCCGAAAAACAGGTGGCGCACATCCTTGCCCACCAAAAGCGCGCCGAACCCCTCGCCATCGTCAAGCGGTATCAAATCCATCAGCGGATGACCGATCGGAAAAGGCGGATGGTGTTGGAACAACCACACCGGCCCATCAAGCCGAGCTGAAAGCCAAGCCCTTCGCACCTGGCAATATAACCCCGCAGAGGAGGGCGGCCCTTTCAGCGTATCCAGAAACAGAAAGCGCCCGACAGATGTCTCAATCGCATGCTGCGCGAAACCGTCATCATCCTTCGGCCCGCCGAATACGGAATAATAGGCTTCCCGCTCATCATGATTGCCCAGCATCAAATGATAGGACATCGGCAAGCGGTCGAGCATTTCCTTCAAAGCTGCATAGGCCGCACGCTCGCCACGCTCGGTCAGGTCGCCCGTGATGATCACCCGCTCGGCATCTGCATGATGCGCCACAATATCATCCAACGCGGCCTGCACCCGCTGATGCGGATCAAGCCCCCATAGTTTTTCTCCCGGTGCGGTCAGATGCAGGTCCGTCAGATGAATGAACTTCATGCTTTCTTCTTCGTCCCCTTAAGCCGCGACTCCCGCAGCAGGCCTGCTGCGTCCACGATTGGATAAGCAGCCGCGGTGATATGCGAATGGATGGTATGCAAATCGCGCACCATGTCGATGAAGAGGGCGCGCCGCCGCAAAACCTTGCCACCTTTTTCACGCGGCGCGCGGAAATGCGCGTCGATGATTTTGTTTTCGATGATACGGAACTTGTCCTTCTGCACGATGAGCCGCCGTGCCGCCCCCAGATCACCCGAAGCCACCACACCGCTTGCGATTTTCAAACTGGCCAGCAAAATGGCCGTCAAGGCGTTGATGGATTGCTGTTCCTTCGGCATGAAGGTGATGGACTCCTTCACTTTCGCCTTGATGC
>CAJBCQ010000014.1 GCA_903951595.1 uncultured Hyphomicrobiales bacterium
ATAAGCCGCCGTGCCACCGGGAACATAAAGCCCAACGGCTGAAACAGCCGTCCAGCGATGGCCCAGTTCAACCCCTGCCGCATCGGTGTAGCGTTCATCTGAAGGCCGCTGGCGTTCGTGATAGCTGCGGATGCGGGCGGCGGCTAGTTCGAGAGCTTCGCGCACGGGCACGTCGCACGCGGCATAGGCGGCGGCAATTTCGGCAGCACTGAAGGAAAGCGATTCCGGCGCGTGGCGGTCGAATTTCGCGGTGAGTTCCCGCACCGCCAAATCACCCCGCGCGCGTACTTGCCCGATGATGGCGCTCACATCGCGCGCCACATCCTCATCTTGCTCGCGCTTGGTGTTGAGCAATGCTGTAAACTGCGCCGCAAAGTCCGGTGCTGTGCTGGAAAGCCGCATGGCCATGGGATTAGCCTTTCTCCGAATGGATAGGCAGGCTTTGCGCTGCCCAAGCCGCCGCCAAATCCGCAAGCTGGGCTTCGATACATTCGACTTGCAGCCTTATGGTGCCACCGCCTGCAAAATTCAAAACAATGACGCCAGAGGGTGCCTGGCCTTCTTCGAACCCGAAGGACAAAAGATCCAGCGCCACATCCGCCTCACCCTGCGGAATGGCCTTCACCTTCACCGCTTGCACCCGGGCAAATTGCAGCACGCTGCGCCGCCGCTTCAACCCACCACTTTCCAGCGCATGTTCCCAGTCGAACCGGGACAGGGTGAGGATGAATTTCTGCTGGCGTGGCAAAAACTGCATGTCGCCCGCCCGCACGACCGAATCTTGCGTGTGGGCCGATAGGATTTCGAGATCCTGGGCATCAAGGGCTGTGAGCTTTAATCCGTCCATGCTTCAACATGTAGCGGTGCCATCACCCGGCGGCAAGCCGCTCCACATCCGCCCCACAGCCGGCAAGCTTGGCTTCCAGCGTCTCAAACCCGCGATCAAGGTGGTAAACCCGGTTGAGCATGGTCTCACCCTCGGCCGCCAAGGCCGCAATGACGAGCGATACGGAGGCGCGCAGATCGGTCGCCATCACCGGCGCACCGGTAAGCTTGGCCACCCCGCGCACCTGCGCGCTATCGCCATGCAAATGGATATCCGCCCCCAAGCGGGCCAATTCCTGCACATGCATGAAGCGGTTTTCGAAAATCGTCTCACGGATAGTGGAAACGCCTTCCGCCATGGTCATCATGGCCATCAGCTGGGCCTGCAAATCGGTGGGAAAGCCCGGATAGGGCTGGGTTTCAATGGAAATGGGCTGCAAACGCCCAACCATACGCGAAACGCGGATGCCGCCAGCCTCTGCCGCCATGCTGACCCCTGCCTTGGCCATGATGGGGAACAAGGCATCCAGATGATCCGCGCGTGCCGCTTCCAGCAGCACATTGCCCCCGGTCATGCCGACAGCCATGGCATAGGTGCCGGTCTCAATCCGGTCAGCCACCACCGAATGATCGGCCCCGGAAAGCTTCTCCACACCCTGAATATGCAGGCTGGAGGAGCCAATTCCAGAGATTTTAGCCCCCATTTTCACCAAACATTCGGCCACATCGGTGATTTCGGGCTCGCGCGCGGCGTTTTCGATCACCGTTTCCCCGCGCGCCAGAACCGCAGCCATGAGCGTATTGTGGGTGGCCCCTACGGAAACCTTGGGGAACACAATGCGATTGCCTTTGAGACCGCCCGGGGCCTTGGCCACCACATAACCTGCCTCAACCTCAATCTGGGCGCCGAGCTTTTCCAGCGCCATCAAATGCAAATCCACAGGCCGCGTGCCAATGGCGCAGCCACCGGGCAGCGACACCCGCGCCTCATGGCAACGGCCCAAAAGCGGCCCCAACACCCAAAAACTGGCCCGCATGCGCGAAACCAGCTCATAAGGGGCGGTAGTATCCACAATATTGCGGGCGCGAAGGTGCATGGTTTCACCTTCCATGGCCGCCTGGCCGGGGCGCTTGCCCTCCACCGTCATATCCACGCCATGATTGCGTAAAATGCGCAGCAGCAACTGCACATCGGCAAGGCGCGGCACATTACGCAACGTAAGCCCTTCTTCGGAAAGCAGGCTGGCGATCATCAGGGGCAGGGCCGCGTTCTTGGCACCCGAAATGCGGATGTTGCCCTGAAGCTTGTTGCCACCGCGCACGCGGATGCGATCCATGCCGATATCCCCTGATTTTATGTGTCCGGCAGGGCTTAGAACAGGCCGAACCGGGGGGCAATGGGAAACCGCTGGGACGGGGGCGGCCTTGCGGCGGCGCAAATTGGCCCGCAGCGCCTCAGCCAGCCGCGCCTCGCGCCGCAAACGCGCCTTTTCCAGCTCGATTTGCTTATTGCTCATGGGCCAGAAATGCGTGCCCGGGCTAAGGAAGTCAACCAACCCCGGTTTTTGCTTGATCAGCCCGCCTTTCATGGGCATAACGCGCCTCCAGCGGGCTCGTCCCAAGCTGCCGTAGCTCAGTGGTAGAGCACTCCCTTGGTAAGGGAGAGGTCGAGAGTTCAATCCTCTCTGGCAGCACCATTTTTCCTCACATTGACCATGCGCCGTAACCTCAGCTCGGGGCCATGAACCGCTTTGGCGGTTGTCACGTAGAACAAGAAAAACAAAGGGAGGACGAACATGAATACCAAGACAATCACTTTGGCAGGTGCCTTGTTTCTTGCCGCAATGACCCCCTCTTTTGCCGGGGAAATGGCAACGGGCGACCAGATTTCGGCCGCGATTTCGGGAAATACCGTGCAGGGCAGCATGGTCGCCTCTGGCGTTTATACCGAGTTTTACGGCACCGATGGCGTGATCAAGGGCAAGGACTATGCCGGAAAATGGCGCGTTAACGCCGATACCATGTGCTTCCAATATGCCGAAGACCCCGAAGCTTGCTGGCAGGTCAAGCTGGATGGCGATCAGGTGACCTGGGTAAAGGATGGCAAGGACGACGGCACCGGCACCATCGTCAAAGGCAACCCCAACAATTTCTGATCGAAGAATCCGGGCCATCCACGGCATTTCCCAACACAAGCTCACGCCCAGCCTTGTCCAATGGCTGGGCGTCACAGCTTTGCCGCGTGCCCGGTTTGAAGCACGCGCCAAGCCGAAGCAGGGCGGAAACTGGCTCCATAACTCAGTAATTAAATTTCTTCATGGCTTGTTCAATCACCAAATCTGAAATGCTCCAACCACTCAGACGCCAAATGCCAAGGTTCCGCCTCATAAACTCGATCGCATAGGCATTCAGCTCATTCCGCCGCTTGCCTGCAACCGAAAGATCTCGGAGGCCATCGACATTTGAGCTGGGCAATTCTTTCGAAAACTTCCGATCGCTGCTCAAATAAATTGGCGTTCCATTTTTTTCCAAGCATCCAGATAGCCACATATCATCCACCGCCCAGCATGCCTCTGGAACCGAGAAGACAAGATTTGGAAAGAACCTGGGCTTCACCAGAACGCCACCATAGCCCTCGGCTATATCAATCCGGCCTTGGTATCGCCTGCCAGCTTTGCTGACCAAAAAGCGAAGTGCTAAAGGCGTGTTCTGTTTTGCATATTTGTAAACGACCCTGCGCCAAAGCTTGCCGCGATCGGCAATGCAGGCATCTGGAAATTGTTCACTCGTTTTCACAAGACGCTCAATCATCTGGTGATCGTAATCAATGTCGTCATCACAATAGATCAGAGCCTCATCAGCCTGCGTGTCTGCCAGCGCGGGAAGAATTTTCGTTGCCGGACCATAATCGACGGGGCACTCGACAATATTCACCAAAGCTGGAAGTTTCGGAAATTCTGGTGCTTCACCAAAGCGCCTATATTTCTTAGGCACATAAACCCTTATTTCATCTGGCCTTATCGTTTGCCTGAGCAATCGGTCTACAACCAGATTAAGCTGCTGCGAGCGCGGCGGTATGGTGCTCAAACATACAATAATCTTTCCCATCATTATCTACAATCTGATCCGTAGCTAGCGTTGAATGACAATTTGAAATCTTGATTTAAGGGATTATTGGGTTGATCAAGTTCTGTCGGGTAACCTCTTTCTGACCGCCCAGCATCAAAATAGCGACTGAAACTCAATTCAACGACACCCGGAATTTTCTGTGGCCCCAAAGATGAGTAGTTGTTGCAGTGGACATGAACCAGACCATGAGGAAACTGATCAATAAATGATTCTATTCTATTGATATTGCTCTGTACATCGTGAAATTCAATCACCAACCCCGTAAGCCTGTCCGCCAACCTTAATATCTCATCAAGCAAACCATATTCTGCGCCTTCG
Organism: uncultured Hyphomicrobiales bacterium; assembly: GCA_903951595.1. Taxonomy (GTDB): domain Bacteria; phylum Pseudomonadota; class Alphaproteobacteria; order Rhizobiales; family Aestuariivirgaceae; genus CABJBCQ01. The sequence continues at coordinate 4,273 of CAJBCQ010000014.1, forward strand.
ATATCGAGCTTCAGAAAAATGTTTCTCGCCCCATCTCCCAAGTGCTCATGAATGGCATCTGTCAGGTGAATGCCGCCTATTGTTGGGCCAAGGGCCTGAAAAACGAGCTTTCTGTTGGCACGGAAAAACAGCTTTGCGCCTACAAAGCCAACCAAATATCTTTGGATGCGCTTCGGGCTTGGTTTGTTGGTGATAAAGCGTCTGAAATAACCCTCAAATCCGATCGTGGGGTCAAAGGCCACCAAGGGGCGATCACCCGTCGCTGCCTGTTCAAATGACCAGTCATCAAGGATACCACCGCTGAGAAAAGCTTCAGCTTTTGTAATGCTTCTTGTTGAGACGACATAACCTCCGTCGTTGGGCTTGCCCAATCGAACAAGATCAACGCAATTCATGGGCTGAAACCGACGAGGCAATCGCGCTATTTGTGTCATAGTGATTTAGGGTTGCTTTTGTGCCATACTGGCTCAAATGATTTCAAACATCGCGCACAGAGTGGATGCGAAAAATTATGGTATTTTCAAATAAATCACAAACATATTTTCGAATTTCTTTCGCGCTCGAATCTTTGTCAGTTGAGTGAAAATCATGGCCGCCGCTGGCTTCGTCTACATCATCGCCACCGCCACGCGCGGTGGGTGCAAGACCTATGTCGGTTGGACCCTGAACCCCGACCGTCGCTTGGGCCAGCACAATGCGGGCAAAGGTGCCAAATCCACGCGCGGGCATGTCTGGCACATGATTTATCTCGAGCGGCACGAAAGCCGGCAAGCGGCCATGAGCCGGGAATGGCATTTGAAGCGCGACCGCGCATTCCGCAAGCAGTTGGCGCAGCTTCTGGATGAGCGCGCTTAAGCTTGAACCTTGTTGAACAATTCCGCCTCCGCTGCGCGCCGCCTCACAAGGCCACGTAAAACTTGGCCACCCGCCTTGTTCCACAGCGCAAAAGAAGCCGCCGCTTCCGCAAGCCGCCACTCATTGGTGAAGCGCAGCACGGATGAGTTGGCAAAGCCGACAACACCAATATTGTAGCAAAGGCTCACCATGGCCGAAAACTGATTGTCGTTCACCTTCACCTGCAAAGCCTCGCGCACGCCCTGGCAATATATCTCGATATCGCGCCGAAAAATCGCATCCGCTTCTGCCTGTGTGATCTTCATGTCGGCTGTGACGAACGGCTCGCCGGCTGTCGATGTGTGCCCATAACCGATGGTCAGCACACCCGCACTACAGCGATAAGCCTCCAGCATCAGGCCTTCGAAATCCTGAATGAGCTTGATACCCGCCGCGTTCAGTTCCATGGCCCTGCTATCTCCAAATCCACAATGGACCCAACTGCAAAGTCACCACCAACAGGGGCGGTCGTGTTGGGTCAGTTGCCGGGTTCATGTTGAAGCTTCAGCTTTCCCAACGCTCTGCCGCCCGATCATCCTCGGCCTTGGCGCCAACCCATTGCGTGCCTTGGGAAGCGGTTTCCTGTTTCCAGAAGGGGGCTTTGGTTTTCAGCCAGTCGATAAGGAAATGACAGGCTTCAAAAGCCGCTTGCCGATGGGCGGAAGAAGCAATGACAAGCACAATGTCATCGCCTGGTTCCAGCTTGCCATAGCGATGGATGATGAGGGTTTCCAGCAAAGGCCAGCGTGAACGCGCCTGCGCTTCAATCTCGGTGAGCGCCTTTTCCGTCATGCCCGGATAATGCTCCAGCGTCATGGCCGAAAGCTTCGCCGCGCCCGACATCTCACGCACCGTGCCGCAGAACAGCACGCAAGCACCCGTCCCGGGCTTGGCCTTGATCCGCGCAAGTTCCGCACCTGCATCAAATGGTTCTGCCTGCACGCGGATCATGGCGTGGCTCCCGGCTCGCGCGGTTTCAGGGCGCGAAGTGCCGCATAGGCCTGGTCAGGATTTTCCAGAACCCCCGGCATGTCGGGATAGAATTTAGGGTTGGCCCACGGCCCGCGTGTGATGAGATCAACCGGCAAAATGCTTGTGCCGATTTCAGCCGCCATCAATTCTGGCGTGCTCTGGAAATCCATAAAGCCGCGCAGGAAATCAACCCGGCCTGCCGCGGTAAGCTTCACATTGGCATTCTGAAATACAAGGTCTTTGGTTTCGGCAATGCCATCCGCAATGGTGAAACTTGCCGAAAGCCGATCCAGCTTGGTGTTGACACCTTTCACCGGTGCCCAGCCCGTGATGACTCTTTGGCCGACAGCCCCCATCAGCCCCAGCACATCCACATCCGCAATCGAGCCCGTGAGCGCAACCGTGCCGCTGCCTGATAAGGCAGCCGAAAGTGCGCGCGTGCTTTCACCCTGCGCTGTCACATCCAGCGTCATGTCGCAGGCTCCGGTGATTTGTGAGGTTCCGAAAAGCCATTTGCCGATCTGCGTCGCATCGGCAGATTTTGTTTGCAGCTTGAAACCAAGCTTGGGCAGATCGCCAGCCATGGCGAGTGAAAGCGTTGCTTCTGCTGTCCCATTGCCCAGCTTGGCTTGGCGCAGTTGCGCTGTCAAAGCCCCTTGCTTGACCTCAACATTCAGCCGCGCGGCGGTTGCCTGAATATCGCGCCATTGCATTTCCCGCGCCGCCATTTTCAGATCAAAATCGATGGCGGAAAGCCCAGAAAGATCAATCCGCGCATCGCTCCAATCAAGATCGGCCGAAGCCTTGGCACTGAAAGCGTCAAGATCAAGCCGGTTAAAATTTAGCGATGCCGTTAAAAGCGGCTGGCGGCCGGACGTGTATAGCATCACATCGCCTTTGGCATTCATGCCGTTCAGCTGATAATCAGCTTGGCGAAAGCCTACCCGCGCGGTGCGGATGTCGAACGGACCCGAGGCCGAAAAGCGCAAAGCGGTGGCACTTGGCGGCAACGCAAAGCCGGTCCAATTGGCAAGATCGATAAGGTCGGGCACTTCCACATCCATCTGCCCGGAAAGGGCAAGCCCTTGATCCAGCCGCGCCTGACCTGAGAAACTGAAATTCATCCGGCTGCCATGCACCGTGATATCGGCAGGCGTTCCGTCAGTTGCAGCAGCAGCTGCATCCTTCACGAAGGCCGATAGCTGCAGTCGGTCGTCATTCCACACCAAGGCCGCCTCAACCCCAATGCCGCGCCCGTCATCGGCGGGAAAAAGCCTTGCATCCACCGAAGTCGCCTCAAAGCGGTCACCGGAACGCTCATCCAGAAAAGCAAGATTGCCCTCGCGGATAAGAATGGCAGGCACCCCAACAGGGTTCAAAGCCGCACCCGCTTCTGGCGTCCAATTGCCGGTGCCTTCCGGGCTTACGGTCAGCTGAATGGTGGGGCGCACCAGTTCAATGGCCCGTGGCGCAAAGCGTCTGGCCAATAAATCCTGCGGCCCGGCCCGCACGATGATGACCGGCACTTGCGCGATCGGACCATCAGGGCCGGAAAGGGTGACATCCTCAAACCGCACGAGCATTTGCGGCAGAAGCTCCAGCCGCGGCTTGCCCGTGAACTGCACTTCAAGCCCGCTGGCTTGGCGCACCGCTTGGGCCAGTTGCTGGCTCATATAGGCCGGAGACAGTAGGAAAAACAGCAAGGCAAGGCCAATGCCACAGACCAGGGCAAAGGCGACGAGAATTGGAATAATGCGTTTCATGAAGCTCATTTGATTCGGAATTGGGGCCCAATGATGATCGCTCCCCACGCCATGACGCAAGGGCACCCCCGCCCGTCGCTTGTCGTGGGTGGAATTGCCAACCAGTTTGGCTAAGATTGCGCGGAAGAAAATCATGGCAGGGCTCGACTGAAAATGCACACACAACCGCTTTGGCAATTAGACGCGCCCCGCGCCGCCGCGACCAATCTGCGTAAACTGATGGCTTGGATTTCCTCCCAAGGTGGGCCGGATTTCCAGCAATATCAGCAACTTCACGCCTGGTCGGTGGCTGAGCCTGCCGCTTTCTGGACCGCTGTGTGGGATTTCTGCGGCATCATCGGCACGCGCGGGCCAACCGCCATGCTGCATGGAAAAACCATGCAAGACACCCGCTTTTTCCCCGAAAGTCGTTTGAATTACGCCGAAAATCTGCTGCGCCGCGCGGATGATGCACCCGCCCTTATCTTCCGCGGTGAAGATAAGGTGAAGCGCCAACTGAGCTGGGCAGAACTGACCGATCAGGTTGGCCGCATGAGCCGCGCGCTCACCGCAGCAGGAATAGCCCCCGGCGATCGGGTGGCGGCCATTGTGCCCAACATGCCTGAAACCATCGTCGCCTTCTTAGGCGCCAATGCCATAGGGGCGATCTGGTCATCCTGCTCGCCCGATTTCGGCGAGCGCGGCATTTTGGATCGCTTCGGCCAGATCGGCCCGCGCGTGCTGGTGGTGGCCGATGGCTATTATTACGCCGGCAAAACCATCCACCTTGCCGATAAAATCCGCGCCGTGCTGAAAGAGCTTCCCACCGTCGAGCGTGTCATCGTGATCGACTATCTGGGCCAGGCGCGCGAGGTGGCCCAAAGCCTACCCAATGCCATAACACTCGACGCAACTTTGGCCGCACAAACACCCGGCCCAGCCAACTATGCGCGCCTGCCCTTCGATCACCCCATCTATATTCTTTATTCCTCCGGCACCACGGGGGTTCCCAAATGCATCGTCCACCGTTCCGGCGGCATTCTGCTCAAGCATTTGACGGAGCTGTGGTTCTCCACCGATGTGAAACCGCAAGACCGCTTATTCTATTTCAGCACTTGCGGCTGGATGATGTGGAACTGGCTCGTCTCTGGCCTTTCGGCTGGGGCAACGCTCTTGCTCTATGATGGCTCGCCCTTCCACCCATCCGAGCGCGTGCTGTTTGATTTTGCCGATGAAGAAGCCATGACCATATTCGGCACCTCGGCCAAATATATTGACGCTGTCAAAAAGACCGGCTGGTGCCCGCGTGAAACCCACAAGCTTTCCTCTTTACGCGCCATGCTCTCCACAGGCTCGCCCTTGGCGGCTGAAAGCTTCCATTTCATCTATGACAGCGTAAAAGCCGATATCCAGCTGGCTTCGGTATCTGGTGGCACGGATATTTGCGGTTGCTTCATTGCAGGCAACCCCCTCGGCCCCGTCTGGCCCGGTGAATTGCAGGCTCCCACCTTGGGCTGTGCGATGGATGTCTATGATGATGCCGCAAAACCCATCGCGCAGGAAAAGGGCGAGCTTGTCTGCGTCAAGCCTTTCCCGTCCATGCCCGTCATGTTCTGGAATGACCCCGAAGGCAGCAAATACCGCGCTGCCTATTTCGAACGCTTCCCCGGCATCTGGTGCCATGGCGATTTTGCCGAACGCACCAGCCATGATGGCTACATCATCCACGGCCGTTCTGACGCAACGCTCAATCCCGGCGGTGTGCGTATTGGCACGGCGGAGATTTACGCCCAAGTTGAACAGATCCCCGAAATCCTTGAAAGCATCGCCATCGGGCAGGATTGGGATCATGATGTTCGCGTGGTGCTGTTCGTGCGCCTGCGGGCCGGGGCAGAGCTGAATGAGGATTTGAAATCCCGCATCGTGAAACAAATTCGCAGCGGTGCCTCCCCCCGCCATGTGCCTGCCCGCATCCTTGCCGTGGCAGATATTCCGCGCACCAAATCCGGCAAGATCACCGAGCTTGCGGTGCGCGATGTGGTGCATGGGCGCGAGATCAAGAACCGCGAGGCACTGGCCAACCCGGAAGCACTCGAACTCTACCGCGATTTGCTCGCGCTGAGATCCTGAGCCGGTGCCGCCGCCTCTTGCGCCATGCCGCGTGAGATGAGGATTACGGGCAGAATACCAGCCGCCACAATGGCCAGCGCCGGCAGGGCACTTTCTTCAAGCTGATCGAGCGAAGCCAGCGCGTAAACAAGGGTCGCCAGCGTATCAAAATCAAATGGCCGCAGAATAAGCGTTGCCGGAAGCTCCTTCATGCAATCGACAAACACCAGCAGCAATCCAGCCCCAATGGCCGGCCGCAAAAGGGGAATATGGATGTTCAGCAATGTCGAAAGCGGCCCGCGTCCCAGCGTGCGTGCCGCTGCCGAAAGGCTGGGTGTGACCCTTTCAAGCCCCGTTTCCAGATTGCCAAAAGAAATCGCCAGAAACCGGATCGCATAGCCGAGCATGATGGCAAATACCGTACCGGACAATAAAAGCCCCGTCGAAATGCCAAACTGTGCCCGCAGAAACGCATCGAGCCCGTTATCAAAGCCCGAAAGCGGCACCAAAATGCCAAGCCCCAAAACCGTTCCCGGCACCGCATAGCCAACACTGGCAAGCCTCACGGCAAAAGCCACAAAAGGCCCACGCGACATGCGCTTGGCATAGGCCAAGAACAAGCCGGCCAGAACTGTCACCACGGCAGCGGCAGAAGCCAGAAGCAATGTGTTGCGCGCGGCTTTCAGGAAGGCTGCATCATCCAGCATCCGCCCCTGTTCGAGCGCAAAGGAAAGCAGGATTGCCGCAGGCAATATGAAGCCAAGCAGGCTGGGAATGAGGCACGCCACAAACGCACCCCAAGCCTTCCAGCCTGAAAGTGCCGCCCGGCGGCAAGGCGCATCACGTGGGCCCAAGCTGTGGAAGCTTTGGGCGCGTCGGCTGCGTTGTTCAACCCAGATGAGGGCGAACACAAATAACAGCATCACCACGGCAATCTGTGCCGCCCCGCCTAAATTGCCCTTGGCCAGCCATGTTGTGTAGATGCCGAGCGAAAGGGTTCGCACGCCGAAGAAATTGACCGCCCCAATGTCATGGATCGCTTCCATAACCGCCAATGTCACGCCCACCGCAATGGCAGGCCGCGCAAGCGGTAAGGCGACGCGGAAAAACGCACCCCATTGGGAACGGCCCAAGGTGCGCGCGGCTTCCATATGATGCGGCGACAATTTGAGGAAAGCCGCGCGAGCAGTCAAAAACACATAAGGATAAAGCACCAGCGACATGACAGTCACCGCACCTGCCATAGAGCGGATTTCCGGGAACCAGTAATCGCCATGCTTCCAACCGAAAGCCGCCCGTAACGCGCTTTGCACGGGTCCGGCAAATTCGAAACTGTGAACATAAGTATAGGCGATGATATAGCCCGGCATGGCCAGCGGCAGCACCAAGGCCCAGGTGAAAAACCGCCGGAAGGGAAACTCGCATTGGCTGACAAGCCATGCCGTGCCGGTGCCGATCAGCAGGGTGAGAAAGCCCACTCCTGCCATCAGCACAATTGTGCGCTCAACAAAACCTGGAAGCACGGTGGCGATGAGATGCGGCCAGATATCAGCTTCAGCATTCAGCGCCATCCAGCCGATGGCAGCCAGCGGCAAGATGAGAAGCAGGCTCAAGGCCAAGGCACCCCCGCGCCACAGCGCGTCACTGGCCCGGCTCATCATGATTTATTCCGCAAGCACGCGAGTTGTGGGGAAGGTGATCTCCACAAGGGTGCCCTTGCTAGGCTCGCTTGAAATGGCAAAGCGCGCGCGATTGGCTTCCGCCAGTGCCTTGGTGAGCGGCAAACCAAGCCCGGTGCCCGCCCCCGGCCGGTCGCGGGCAACCTGGCCAAAAGGCTCAAGGGCCTGCTTTAATTCGCTCTCGCTCATGCCGATGCCGGAATCCTTCACCCGGATTGAAAGCTCGCCGGACCCGGAAAGCTTGGCCGAGATAATCACCTGCCCGCCCGCTTCGGTAAACTTCACCGCGTTGGAAAGCAGGTTCAGCATGATTTGCTGCATGGAACGCTGGTCGGCCACCACTTGCGGCAAATCATCAGGAATGCTCGAACGCAGGATCACCCGTCCGGCCTGCGCCTGCTCGGAGATGAGCTTCATGGCATGCTCGGCAACTGCTGCCACATTCACATTGGTGAAGGAAAGCTCAAGCTTTCCCGCTTCCACTTTCGACAGGTCGAGCAGATCATTGATGAGCGACAGAAGATGCGAGCCTGACGCATGAATATCATTCACATAGCCGCGATAGCGGTCATTGCCGATCTCGCCAAACCGCCCCAGCCGCATGACTTCTGAAAAGCCCAGAATGGCATTGAGGGGGGTACGCAATTCATGGCTGATACGGGCCAGGAATTCCGATTTCTGCAAGCTGGCCTTCTCGGCTGTTTCCTTGGCTTGCCGCAATTCGGCTTCGGTTTTCTTCCATTGTGTAATGTCGCGCACCACCGCGCAAAAACCTTCGCCCAAACGGCTGATGGTCATGAATACCGGGATGCTGCCGCCGGGATTAGCAATCGCGGTGACTTCCCGCCCATCATTGAAAACAGATGCAAGCCCGCGATCGGTAAGGGCGGAGAGATAATCGATCAGAACCTTGCGGCTCTCAGCGGCCAGCAAATCCGCAAAAGGACGCCCCTTAGCATCCGCGCGCGCCACCCCAAACATGGCTTCGGCCCCGGCACTGAAGGTGCCAATACGGCCTTCTGCATCCAGCGTGATGATGCCGTCGCTGGCCGTGTCGAGAATAGCGCGCAACTCATCATCCGCAGGTGCGGGTGCCGGTGCTGGCGCAGGTAAAGTTACCGTTACACTGACAGGCGAAGGCACCGGGCTTGGCGCGGCTTCGGCCGGTTCGGGCTTTTTGGCCTCGATCACGGCATGCGCTTTCAAAATCACCTGACGCGCTGGGCCACCATACCAAGCGACATCCGACACTTTCGCCATAAAGCCATGCCAACCACCTGCCGCATCGGCAAGCTCAGCGGCACTTTCCCCGTTCGCCAAGGGCGCGAGCTTTTGCGCGATGTCTTGGCGTTCGAGCAGCGAACCACCAGGCCCAGCAAGCAGGCTTTGCGCGCGCGCATTGGCAAACAGGATTTGCCCGCCGCGCGTGATGAGAATGGGTTCACCTGTTGAATCAAAAAGATTGCGCACCACCTGCGGCACCGTTGCGGGTGCCCGTTCAGCCGCCGCTTCGCGAGCGGGCTTTTCCGCCGCTTCCGGCTTCAGCGCCTTGCCGATTTCCGCAAATGCCTTCTGTTCAGCCTCGGACAGGCGTGGGGCGGGTGCTGGTGCTGGTGTGATGGCGGGAGTAGCTGCCGACTTGGGCTGCGGCTTTTGCGCCAATTCGCGCTCAAGCTGGCGGCGTTCAGTCACATCTTCTAGAATGGCAACACCTGCGGCCTGCGCTTCACCATCGCCCAGACGCCGCAAAGTAAGCCGCAGCTCGCGCTCACCCAGCAAGGTCATCACCCGGTAAATGCCGCTGACCGTGCCTGCCGCCAGCATGCGCGTGATGAGTTCACCGGCCGGTTCGGCCCCGAACAGGTCCATCAGAGATGAAGCGTTGATAAAACCTTCGGCGGCCTGATTGCGCCTGAGAATATTGCCGCAGGCTTGCACCACAAGAACCGCATGCGGCAGGGCTTCGAAAACCTGATCGAGCGAGGAACCATCGGCAGGGTTCACAGACGCGCGAAGCTGGGTGACAAGAACGCCCATGCGTCCACCGGGCAGGGCCTTCAGGGTCACTTCGGCTGCCATTTCATGGCCTTTGCCGGAGGAGGGGAAGGACAGGATTTCGCGCCGCGTTTCCCCTGCTGCCAGCAAACCCTTCAACTCACGAATGCGCGCCGGGCCAGGCTCGCTGGCGTCAAAAGGCCGGTCGATGAGATCGAACAGCATTTCGGCGTCGAAGAAAGCAAGACCGGCATCATTCGCCCACAGAATCCGCAACCGCTCGGCATCCCACAGCCAGGCGGGGTCGGCGTCCGAATGCCCGGATTGGGCGTGGGTGGCAAGGTCGGTCACGGGTTTCGCGGTCTTTCAACATAAATTCCGGATTAACCGGAGCGTAACCAAAACCAAGCCGTTAGGTAAGCGTTAACGGCAAGAATTGGTTAATTTGCTGCATTGCAAAATATATATTGCATCGCACAAAATATCATGCCATAAGGGGTCATCCAAGCGGGAGTGTAAACCCATGTCCTCCAAGCCGAAAACCAAAAAGGAAAACCCCACCATGCAGATGAATATGCCCGAAGGCGTTAAGCAAATGGCCGAAAAGTCTGTCGATCAGGCTCAGGCCGCGTTCGAAAAGGCCGGTGAAGTTGCCCACAAGAATGTGCAGGTTCTCGACGCCTCTGCCAGCGCCTTCAAGACCAACGCCGCCGATCTCCAGCTCAAGATCATGGAAATCGCCCAGAATAACGTCAACCAGGCCTTCACCTTTGCCCGCAAGTTCATCGAAACCCAGGAACCCCGCCAGCTTTTCGAAATGCAGCAGGGCTTCGTGCGCGACCAGTTCGAGCAGATGACCAAGCAGGCCACCGAGCTGAACGACATCGCCGTCAAGCTGGCCCGTGAAACCGCAAAGCCGGTTCAGGACACGCTGTTGCAGTCGTTCCAGAACCTCGGCAAAACTGCCAACGCCTAATCGAAGGCCTTGATCTTCCACGGAAAAGCCCGCCCCCAAGGCGGGTTTTTCTTACCGCTCATTCCCGCTTGAAATAAAATGGCCCCCGGCCTAGTTTGCCCCCACTTCAAGAAACGTGCAGCTGTAGCTCAGTTGGTTAGAGCGTCGGATTGTGGCTCCGGAGGTCGGTGGTTCGAGACCACCCAGCTGTACCATTTCGTTGAAGTTCCCCGTTTCCAGCCTTTGCCACCTATGCCATCCTCGCCCTTAAATCAGGCAGGAGAAGGCCCATGGAAAACGTCAAATTCACCGCCATGAAAGATGGAACGCAGGAAGAATACCTCCTGCTGCGCGAGCTTGAAGCCCCGCATTTGGCCATGACCGCCGAACGGGTTCTGCGCGAATTGCGCCATCAGGCCGAAGAAACCATGACCGGCTATCAGATCACGCGGCTTGAACACGGCCTGCAAACCGCCACCCGCGCGCTTCGCGATGGTGCGGATGAGGATTGGATTTGTGCAGCCCTCCTGCACGACATCGGCGATGGCCTTGCCCCCCAGAACCACGACCGCTTTGCCGCTGAAATCCTGCGCCCCTTCATCCGCGATGAATGCGCCTGGGTGGTGGAGCACCACGGCACTTTCCAGATGCTCTATTATGCCCATCATTACGGCTGGAACCCGAATGAGCGGGAAAAATACAAGGACAGCCCGCATTATCAGACATGCGCCGATTTCTGCGAACGCTGGGACCAGAACTCGTTTGACCCCAATTATAAATCCGAGCCGCTGGAATTCTTCGAACCCATGGTGCGCGCCCTATTTGCCCGCAAGGCTTATGATCCAGCGATCATCTGCGTGGGCCAAGCCAAGGGCTTGCCGCCTGCCGCGTGAAGCTCACGCAAAGCCAAGGCTGTCAAACAACAGGCTCATCAGCTCACCCCGGTTGCGCACGCCGGATTTGCGGTAAATCGCATTCAGATGCACTTTCACGGTGCCAATGGCGGATTGGCGGGCGGCTGCGATGTCACTGATATTCATGCCCTTGATCAAAAGGCGGGCCACATCACGCTCAGAATCGGTGAGTTTCCACTGATCCAGATGGCTTTCGATAATGTCGCCCATGGCCGAACGCGCCAGATCGAGATTCTTGGCCAGCCGATTGTTGCGCTTGAGAAGGCCCAAAACCAGCCAGCCTTCCGTGAGAATAGCCGAAACCAACGCCAGCACCGCAAACAGCTCGGTGCCGAAATGCAGGCTCTTATCCACCAGATAATCTTGGGTCACGTCATTGACGAAAAACACGGTGCAGATGAGCTGCACCGCGATAAGGCTCACCAAAAGCGGAATGAAGCGCTGCTTGGGAATCAAAACGGCTACACCATGAAAGTTTAAGGCAGCCGCTTATAGCCCGTCACCATGGCGCGCGGAAGGTTGACGCGCGTGCGTAAGCTTTCAAAGACAACCGCCGCCACATGCAGCACCACGGAAATCTCCGCCCAATGCACCGCAGCCTCATGCACGGTTTCCGGCCATTCCACGCCCCAGAACATATCGGTCGTCATGAGGTAGCCCGAAGCGCAAATGGCAAGCAGGGTGAAAATCAGATTATAGATCATCAACGCCCCAAGCGGCGTATGGCCCACATGCAGGCTCGTGGGCCTTGTCAGCATGCCACGCAATTGGCCCAAAGCCGCACTCAGACTGGGCGGAAAATCCGAAAAACGCGCATGTTTCGTGCCGAAAAAGCCCCACAGGATGCGAAAGGCCACAAGCCCCGCCACCATATAGCCCACCCATTGGTGCCACTTGCTTTCATCATCCAGCACCAGCGCATTCAGGCCAAAGCAGATGACAAGCGACCAGTGGAAAACCCGCACAAAAACGTCCCAAACCTTCACTTCCGACATTCAATTCCCCTGTTTTGTCTGGATGAATTGGCAGGCGACCTGTGCCGCCTGCCAAATTCTGCGCGTCGATCAATCCTGCTCAGTTTTAACAATTTCCATCTTGTCGTTCAGGAAAACCTCGAACTTCTTGCCATCTTTCTTGACATAGGCTTCGAACAGGCCGTCCTCGGTCTTGATCTTGCCAACCTCATAGCCCTGCGCGACCAGCGTTTCCTTGATTTGCGCTTCAATGGCGTCCGTCAATACGGCTTCGCTGGCAAAAGCGGCACCGGCCGTGAAAGCCAGCGAAAGGGCGGCGGCAAGGATCATCTTCTTCATCATCATGTAACCTCTGGGTCTATGCTTGTGGCTCAAGCCCGACGGGAAGGCCCACTCTCGGCGCCACGGATGGGGATATGGCCCTGTTTTTGGCCGAGGGCGATTGCACTGGGGTTATAGTTTGGCCAAATACAACTCCGGTTTAGGCCCATTGGCGGCCATTGCGCCCATTTGCGTTTGCGCGCAAAAATGCCCGCCTGTGATTCATTTTCCTGAAGGCCAAATATGAACTCCGCAAAGCCCCGGGTGGGCCTTTTTGTGACCTGCCTTGTGGACCTCATGCGCCCCTCGGTCGGCTTTGCCGCCGTGAAGCTCTTGCAAGATGCCGGCTGCATCGTCGAAGCGCCACAGGCCCAAGTCTGCTGCGGCCAGCCTGCCTATAATTCCGGCGACCGCGCCACCACAGCCGCCATTGCCGCCCAAGTGATCGAAACCTTCAAGGGCTATGATTATGTCGTGGCCCCATCGGGTTCCTGCGCGGGCATGATTTCCAAACATTTCCCCACATTATTCCCCGCAGGATCGCCCGAACGTGCCGCAGCTGAGGATTTGAGCGCCCGCACGCATGAGCTTGTGGCGTTCCTCACGCGCGTGATGAAGGTCAAATCAGTCGCCGCAGACGTGTCGGCCCATGTCACCTATCACGACAGCTGCTCAGGGCTTCGCGAACTCAAGATCAAGGACGAACCGCGCCAGCTTTTGAACAGCATCAAGGGCGTGAAATTGACCGAGCTTGCCGATGCC
>CAJBCQ010000015.1 GCA_903951595.1 uncultured Hyphomicrobiales bacterium
GATACGTTAGCCGCGGCCCAACAGGTATTGGGTCAAGAGGCAAGGGCAATTGAAAGTGCGTTGTCAGGCGTGACCCAAGTTCTCGAACGGCTCAAGGGGCAGGGCGACAGACTGGACGACATGGACGAAAAACTGGGCAATGCCTTTGAGACATACACAGCTCAGGTCGCCAAGGCAGTCGAGGGGATGTTTGGCCACGTGCAGGAACTGCAAAGCCGCATAAGCCCTGCGCTAGACACAATGCGTGAGATAGTCGAGCAAGCGGAGCAGTTTGCTCCGCAATCGCGGAAAAAATAATGCGCACCGGTCACCAGAGAACGACGCACGCCGAGGATGAAGAAAGCGCATTCGTGTCTATGACAGACATGACCGTAAGCTTTCTCCTCATTGTTATTCTTCTGCTCGCTTTCTTTGCAAGCCAATATAGCGAAAAGGACACCGTCCCGAGATCAAGATATGAGGAAGTCTTGAAGCAAAGAGATGCCGCTGTGGCTGAGGTTGCGAAACTTGAAGACGTTTTAGTCATCAAGCAAGCTGAGATAAATGCAAAGGAAACTGAAATTAAGGCATTGACAAAACGAATAGCTGAACTGGAGGAACTGCTTTCAAAGTTAAAAAAGTATGATCCGCTTGAGGCATATCTTACAATCACAGCAATTGAACGGCGGAAGATATTAGAAACATTACAAGAGCAGCTGAAAATTGATTTCCCAGATCTACAAGTTGTGATCAGTGAAGAAAGTGATGCGCTGCGGTTTCAAGGTGATGGTTTGTTCAGTAGTGGCTCTAGTGAGCTCCGGTCCGATCGTAGAGCCATAGTTGAAAGTATCGCAACGCGCCTAGACAAAATTTTGCCTTGCTACACTGTAGGCATTCGATCTGTTTGGAGCGCTGGCTGCAATAGTAGTGGTGCAATTATAGAAGCTGTCCAAATCGAGGGTCATACGGATGCGGATGGGGGAGATATCTCCAACCTAGTGCTTTCAACTGACCGAGCAAATTCCACATTTACTGCAATGATAGCGCGAGAGGCAGACCTAGTCGATCACCTCAATTTTCGTAAGCAGCCTGTATTGTCAGTCGCCGGCTATGGAAAAATGCGACCGATCGCCGCCAATAACTCGGAAGAAAGTAAGGCCACAAACCGCCGCATTGACCTGCGCATTATCATGTATACACCGAGCCGATCCGAGGAAATAGCTCTTATTCGTGATGCTCTGAACAAGCAACTGGATGGCGGGGGTTCAAATTGAGCCTTAGTAAGTGCCTTAATGAGCCGCCGCGTTGGCGTTCACCCGCCCTCGCTGCCCTGAACCACATTAACTCGGCTGCAGAGCGGGTGCTTTCTAAATGGCCGGATGTAGTAGCAGAACCGCCTGAACGTGATCGCGATAAGCTTGTAGCCGATGTACTGGATCGGTTCCAAAGAAACGCCTGGGCAGACACCCGCATGTCACTTGTCACCTCGGCTGCACGGGCCTTGTTTGATAGTGAGCGAAGGGATCGGCCCGAGCTTGCAGGGCTTCGGCAGTTCTACGTGGAGGAGATTGAGGCTTCCGCACGCCAAGTCTTTTTGGGTTCCATGTTTTCTATTTATCTTGGAAGCTTTGTTCAAGATGGCGAGCACACGCAACGGCTTGCACAGGCACTAACCATCTCCAAAGAGCGACAAAGTATGCGCTGGAGATCTTTAATGGAAAAGATCCCGCATTTACTAAGTACTAAGAAGGCACCAAAAGCCATCGCTGCGCTTATGTCACGAATGGAAGACCCATGGTTGGGTTTGAAGGAACTTGGATTGAGAAGCCCGCATGCACCAGGGCTAATGGATCACGCGCATCTTGAATATTTGAAGTTGCTCCAGCCAGAATTGAACGGGCGTGAGGCGATGGAGAAGCTCATTCGCTGGCTGAAGCCCGAGCAACAGGAAGCGCGAGCGAGTGGATCTGCGGAAGCGATTTCTGCAATTATTCAACCATGGATCAGTAAGGCGCCACCCCCTGACGACTTGAAGTATTTGACAGAGAATCTTGTCGGGCTTTACGGAGATCCCCGGGTTAGCCTTGGCGTTGCATGGGCTGCCGTGCCGCAAAGTGATTTGACAGTCTTTATGCGATGGATGACGGGAGAGAATATCCGGTTCTTTCTGGATGTGGTCTCTACTATTGAAAGAGATGTTGAGGACGGTCACATGTGGGAACCCCGCCGGGATTTTTGGCTGGGATTGCATAATAGAGGTCGAATTGACGCTGCTTGGGTAGCATTTAGTGACAAAGGTGCCAGAGTTGCCCGTGAGAGAATTAGCACAAAGGGGTCCCTTGGGACCTTACGCTTCGGCCATCAAACTGCTGGCGGTTCACGAATTGACACGTCTCTATTAATTCTGAAAATAGGCAAGAAAATCGTGGTTGAAGGTTCCCATAGTTATAAGGTGTATGTTTTTGACGAGACTAATGCCAAGGTGCCTAAATTGTATCTGCCCCGATATGACTGTGAGGTGATCCGTCTTACCGATGGTGGTAAAGCCAAATCTCATCAAGGAGATTGGCAGACTTGGGTACTGTTGAACATCTAAGGGGCCGCAAGTGAAGTTTGAAATTGCAGTTTCGGCAGAGCAGATCATATTGAAGTTGATTCAGCGTGCACCCGGATTTTTGGGACGCATTCTATCGAGCCAGCAGAAGGATAGCCTCAACACTTTTCCACCGCAGGAGCGAGCGCTCATGTTCGCAGTGGCGGATCTGCGCGCCCTCGCTGATGGAAGTACCACTGAACTGAATATCACTTCGGATGAGATCCGCCTGTCGCATCGTCTTGCCGCTTCGCTCAACGCAGATTCGGCTAACGCATTGGGACTACCACCAGACTGCGACCTTATTTTTCGGACAGACGTTGAAGGGGTGATTGGTTCCACAAGTTTCCGGCTCCGGCATGAATGGGTGAAGAACGGTCAGAAACAAATGCCGCGTCGTACCGGATCTATTCTTTATACGGGCGATGGCATGCGCCGTTTGCCCCTATGGCTTCTGGAGGCGGTGCAAGTTGCTGAGGGCTTTGTTCCGGGAGCCATTGACTCCGCTCACTGGGAGGCACTTGCCCGCTTTCGACAGGCCTTAGACCCGGGCGTTCAATTAGTTGGGGATAGCCGAGCCGCAAGGGTATCCATGACAGACTTCCTGAGTGGCCTAGAGGTTCGATTAGCAGACAGCTTCTCCATTTCCCCAATAGGCGTTGATGATTTTGATGTCATACCTTTTTCTGGCCGCAAATTAGAATCTGCTGGGCTTGATGCGGATTCTGGTGAGGTCACCGAAGGCTCCGGCGAGCTTGAGGGGTTGAATCTTCGCACCTTCCAATCTCGGGTACGTGCTCGCGGGGCGCTGACTGCCTATCGTCTTTCACCTGGCAGCTATCTGGTGATTGATAAAGCTGCCGCACCTGCCCTAAAAGTCATGTCTGAGATGCAGCGTGCACCTGCTGAAGAACGGCTTGAGTTCATTCGCAATCCCCGCCCCCGTATCACAGCTGCTGTTGTTGAGGCGCTTCGCAGTCAAGGCCAACTTGATGGTCTTGATGCACAAGCAGAAGAAGAGGTCATAGAAGCAGCCGCCGGCCCGCTTTTCATCGAAACACAGGAATTTTCTGAGCGTGTCACGGGTATTGCTGTTTACGAAAAGCTAGCACTCGATTTGGCGGACGGTAATGGCACAACCTGGTTACCGGAAGACTTTGGCAGACAGCTTGCGCAAGCTCTAGCAAGCTCACCAGCAAACGATTTAATCGAACTACGTGAGCGTCTGCTCAGTGCCATTGAAGAAAAACAGCCGACCGTAGTATGGAATGAGCTTTATTTGCCTGCACGGCCAGAGATGATCCAAGTTGTAGACGTTCACTTGGCAAAGGTGGAAGAAACTGACAGCAAAACCGATTTGGATTCAGATGAAGGCCCGCGCGCCCCTATAGTATTAGAGTCGCAGGTTAATTTCGAGGAACTCAACTGGAAGGCAAAGCATGTACCAAGAAGTGCATGCGTCAGGAATGACTTGCCTGACAGTATCCGCACCCAAATGAAGGTGCATCAGATGGCCAGCTTTGACTGGCAAATTAAAGCTTGGGAATCTGGCCTTCCTGGCATTCTAAATGCTGATGAGCAAGGGCTCGGTAAAACCCTCCAAACAATTGCTTTTCTTGCTTGGCTCAAGAGCCACATGGCCAATAGCGAATCGAAACATCGCGGCCCGGTGCTGGTCGTTGCGCCAACCTCATTGCTCCAGAACTGGGAACTTGAGGTTGCGCGCCACGTGGACGACGCCGGGCTCGGTCATTTGATCAGGCTTTACGGAAGCGCTATTGGTGCGCGAAAGCTGACTGGTGCATCTGGATTGGACACTGATGAAGGTAGCGCGAAGCTTGATTTCGCTTCACTGCACGAGGCTATTGCTGAGGGAAGGGCTCATCGATTTTGGATGCTTACTACCTACACAACTTTGACAAACTACCAACACTCGTTGGGAAGGATTCCGTTTTCTGCAGTGGTATTTGATGAAGTGCAGGCGCTTAAGAACCCCGTAAGTCTGAGAGCAGTAGCCGCGAGGGGAATAAATGCTGATTTCCGCATTGGGTTAACTGGAACGCCAATTGAGAATAGTGCCACTGACCTTTGGGCCATCATGGACCAGCTCGCACCTGGTGCGTTGGATAGTCTGAAGAATTTTCGACAGCGGTATGCTGTACCTAGTCCGGAGAACATGGCTCACCTTCATTCTAGGACATTTCTCCCAGATGAGCACACTCCCCCACTTGCGATCCGACGGATTAAGGATGATGTTGCGCGGGATCTTCCAGCTAAATCAAGACGCCTTCATCCGCGGTTGATGCCCGAAGCACAGTCTATCGCATATGATGATGCGCGTCTGAAACTTGCGCACGGTGGTAAGGGTGCGCAGTTGAAGATGTTGCATCATATCCGAGGGGTTTCGGTTCACCCAGAAATAGATGTAGCGGGGGCAGACGCAGGTTTTATAAGTGCTTCAGGAAGACTCTCCGCTACTATGGAAATTCTTCGTGAAGTCAGAAGAAAAGGTGAACGCGCTCTCGTTTTCATCGAGCATCGAAAAATGCAATATAGGTTCATAGAATTAGTTCGTGCGGAGTTTGGACTGAACCGTGTTGATCTGATTAATGGTGAAACGCCTATTCCTCAGAGGCAAGCGATAGTGAATCGTTTTCAATACCATCTCGAAAATGATCAGGGTTTTGATATGCTGGTCCTTGGCCCGAAGGCTGCAGGCACGGGCTTAACGCTTACAGCAGCGACGCACGTCATTCACTTGTCACGTTGGTGGAACCCAGCCGTGGAAGAGCAGTGCAATGATCGCGTTCACCGGATTGGACAAACGCGGCCTGTTACTGTGCACGTGCCAATGGCCGTTCACCCGAGTTATCGAGAATACTCATTTGATTGCCTGTTGCACAGTTTGATGAACCGCAAAAGAAAGCTCGCCAGCTCAGCCCTCTGGCCGATGGGCGATACAGATGGGGATTCAGCCGAGCTGCAGTCGATGCTTGTTGCGGATAAACCATCGAGTAACGGCGAACCACTTACGGCGGCTATGGCGGCAATGTTTGCACGAGATGGTTTTGAACTGCCAAGTTTCGAGCCAGATGGTTCGATAGATTTTAACTAGACTATCCATAATTGTAGCTTTGGTATTCGGTTGTTTTGGATTTTTCAGAAGGTGTATTTTTCTTCTTCTATATCAGCCTAGTTTGATTGAACTACTGAGTGTCATCTAGAATAAATTCACATAATAGATATTTGTCATTTGGTATCTTCGGCAGCACAAAGCCGGGCGAATAATTGCTAGGCCCAATAACCAAAAAGCCTCGAAGCTGTTTGGCATTTTTTTTGGGTTCTCTAGGCGATTGAAGTGGTGCGCCTCTTGCAGTGGCCACATTAGATTGTAAGGTAGCCCCGTCACTGTGAATACATTACTGGAGAGCCGGGTTGGGTCAGAAATTTG
The DNA here is from genome assembly GCA_903951595.1 of uncultured Hyphomicrobiales bacterium. Lineage (GTDB taxonomy): Bacteria > Pseudomonadota > Alphaproteobacteria > Rhizobiales > Aestuariivirgaceae > CABJBCQ01. The sequence continues at coordinate 6,024 of CAJBCQ010000015.1, forward strand.
GCCTGACCCCATTAGGTGATCCGGTTGTTATGTTAGTTTAACATCTCTTGAAGCGCTTGGCTTTGGTGGTCCAGACCGACGTTTAGTTTTCAGCGGACTTTACACCCTCTGCTTGTGGCAGAGGGATTACGTTTGAAAAATATTCCGAAGGCGTCTTGTTGCCAAGAGCCATGTGAGGACGACTCTCGTTATAATCTATCCTCCAAGCCTCGATCAGCCGTTTTGCCTCAACGATCGATCCGAACCAATGGATGTTCAAGCATTCGTCGCGCAGCGTTCCGTTGAAGGTTTCTATGAAGGCGTTGTCGGTCGGTTTGCCTGGTCTTGAGAAGTCGATACGAGTTCCATGATGATAAGCCCAAAGATCAACAAGCTGCCCGGTAAACTCTGCGCCATTGTCTGCGAACAGATATTTAGGGGCGCCTCTGAGCCGGACGAGTTTGTTGAGAACCTCGACGACGTTCTCGCCTTTGAGCCGGTGTCCAACTTCGATGGCCAATCCTTCGCGTGTGAAGATATCGACAACCGTCAACGCCCGGAACTTCTGACCATTGCTCAGCTCGTCATGGATGAAGTCGAGGCTCCACGCCTCATTCGGCCTCTTCGGTTGAATGCGGGCTTCACGATGGACAACCATCTTACGTCGACGTGGCCGTTTTGTCCGTAATACCAAGCCTTCTTCGCGATAAAGTCGATAGACAAGATTACGTCCGACATCCCATCCTTCACGTCTGAGCATGATGTGCACGCGTCGATAGCCGTATCGAATGCGGGTCCTGACAATCTCGTGCATCCGTTGACGAACTGCCGTGCGCGGATCTCGCACCATGGGCTTGCGTTGTGTCGATCGATGCTGGCGCGTCAATGCGCAGGCCTTGCGCTCGCTGTAGCCGCGACACGCCGTCACGTAGTCTACAACGCTCTTCATGAGCGCTGGCCCGGGAACTTTTTTGACAGCACGTCCTGTAGTACAGATTTATCCAGACTGAGCTCTGCAACCAACTTCTTGAGCCGAGCATTCTCCTCCGTGAGCTGCTTCAGCTCTCGGACCTGTTCCGACTGCAGACCGCCATACTGCTTCTTCCAGCGGTAGAAGGTCTGTTCTGAGATCCCGATCTGTCGGATCAGATCAGCAACCGCCATACCCATCTCAGCTTGCTTCAAAATCGCAACTATCTGCTCGGTCGAAAACCGCTTCTTCTTCATAGCCGATCTCCTCTGTCCTTAAGGGGAAAATCCGCCAGAAAACTAACATAAGATCCGGACCACTTTGCTAGGGGCACCTCAGCTGAACGCGCTGCGCTTCAGCGACTTGGGTCATCGGTTGTCATTGCATAGTCGGCAATTGCAGATCCTGGGGCGCTGGCGGTTGATATCCAAGCGATGAGTGGGGCCTGGTGGTGTTTTAATGGCACGGCCACTTTTTAGTGCGAAGCGGGCAAAGTCGGCGCGGTAATTATAGGGCGTATTCTCCGCAAAATATGCGGCGAAAGCCCTTGCCTTTTGCGGAGAATAGGGCCTATATTCCCCGCAGATTATGCAGTGAATAGCAATGTACATCCATGAGCTAAATGATTGGCCACATTTTCGCTGGGACGAGCAAGCGCTCGCAACACGCCTTGCCGCCGTGCGTCACCGCCAGGGTCGGCTGATCGGCCGCATGGAGGCCTTGGGCTTTAGGTTTCGTGAGGAAGCCGTGCTCCAGACTTTGACGGAAGACGTCCTCAAATCCAGCGAGATTGAGGGCGAGGTTCTAGACAAGGACCAGGTACGCTCCTCGATTGCTCGGCGTCTAGGCCTTGATGTCGGGGCTTTAACGCCCGCAGACCGCAACGTGGAAGGTGTGGTCGAGATGATGCTCGACGCCACGCAAGGTTATGATCGGCCACTGACAATCGATCGGCTCTCTGGATGGCATGCCGCGCTATTCCCCACCGGGCGCAGTGGAATGAACAAGATCACAGTCGGCGCGTGGCGCGATGACAGTGCCGGCCCGATGCAGGTGGTATCCGGGCCCATTGGCCGCGAGCGGGTGCATTTTGAAGCCCCAAGGGCAGGGCGCCTAGATGGTGAAATCCGAGCATTTCTCGTGTGGTTCGAAGGCAATACCCAAATGGACCCCGTCATTAAGGCGGCACTAGCCCATCTGTGGTTTGTGACAATCCATCCGTTTGACGATGGAAACGGGCGAATTGCGCGTGCGATAGCCGATATGGCGCTTGCGCGTTCAGAGGGCTCCGCCCAGCGCTTTTACAGCATGTCGGCGCAAATTCGCATCGAGCGCAGCGCCTACTACGATACGCTAGAGATCATTCAGAAGGGCGATCTTGATGTTACTCAGTGGTTGACTTGGTTCCTCGATTGCCTCGAGCGCGCATTTGACCGAGCCGATGAAACCTTGTCCCTCGTGCTGACAAAGGCGGGCTTCTGGGATCGTCATGCTCACGTAATGCTCAATGATCGCCAGCGTCTTGTCATTAATCGCCTGATGGACGGCTTTGAAGGAAAGCTCACCACTTCAAAATGGGCAGCACTCGCCAAGTGCTCAGCAGATACGGCGCTGCGCGATATCGAGGATTTGCGAAAGCGCGGCATCCTGACAAAAGACTCAGGTGGCGGGCGCAGCACCAGCTATTCACTGGTTCTGGCCTGATCCGCCTCGTCAAAACGGATCGGCAGAGAAAC
>CAJBCQ010000016.1 GCA_903951595.1 uncultured Hyphomicrobiales bacterium
CGGCATGTCAGTCGCAAATCTCAGTCTCGCTTATGCAACTGGCGCTTCCTCTCGAATGATTGCAATTGTGGCTGGAGCTATGCTGGTCATTGTTGCTTTCATGCCGAAATTACTCAGTCTCGTTACGATGATGCCAGATCCAGTGTTAGCAGGCGTGCTATTCTATACAGCATCTTATTTCATTGTATCTGGTGCGGAATTGTCAATGTCACGGATGATGTCGCCCAGGCGTGCAATTGTCATCGGTGTCTCGGTTGGGATCGGAATTCTGTTGCAGTCAACGCCAGCTTTTCAGGATGCCGCAAAAGGCAGCGCATATGAGCATTTTTTGGCACCGATGACGTTTGCAACTTTTATTGCAATTGCACTTAATTTAATAATGAGAATAAATATCTCCAAGAAGGAAGTAATCACGTTTCATAAAAATAAGTCGGCAGATGTTTTCGTCGAAAAACTTGAAAGATTAGGAGAAACTTGGGGCCTCCATCGCAAAACACTCAACCGCGCGACATCCTCGATACGCGAACTTGCAGAACTGCTCTCAGGTGTCTGCGACGGAAATCTGACATGTACGATCGAAAATAATGATCTCTATCTCCTTTTAACATTCCGCTACAGCGGTGAAGAAATTCGCATTCCAGAAAATGCACCAACGGCAGATGAGCTTCTTCATGACCCAAAGAGCGTGCCCACGATGTCAGGCTGGATTATCAAAACCTTATCCGATCGGGTTGAAGTCACCAGCAAGCACGGCCAACATGAAGTTCGAATTGGCTTTGAATGCTAAAAAAGCTTGATGAGCTGGGGAAGGATTTTTCAAAAATTTTATAAGCTGCAATTTATGCGCCGCGATCGCGGGTTGCAAAACACTGTTTGCTCAGGCAGGCGCGCGCAGTTTGTTCCCGAAATTGCCAATTCGTGCCAATTCAGACCTGAAGGTTGAAAAGTTTGGTTGGGGAACTAGGATTCGAACCTAGACTGGCGGAGTCAGAGTCCGCTGTCCTACCGTTAGACGATTCCCCAATAGGCCAAGGGCCCACGGCTGAAAAAGGCCGTTCACGAGCCGCCCTTCTACCTTTTGCTTGGGGCTCATTGCAAGCCTCAATTGAGTTGGCAGCTTGGCTCAAGCATTGCCGCGGGGCGCGTTGGGTTGTAAGGCTCGGCGCATGTTCAAATCTCTGCCCCTTCCTGCCGCCCAAGTCGGGCTTGTGCTCATGCTTTTGGGTTCGTTGCTGGATTCCTCCTCCGGCCTGTTCACCCGCCTGATTTCGGCCGATAGCTTTACCACCGCCTCAGGCCGTGGTTTTGCGGCTTTTGGGTTTCTGCTGCTCATCATGGCCTTTCGGGATGGGCGGGCAATATTCGGGAAACTGGCAGGAATAGGCCCCTATGGCTGGGCTTTTGTGGCGCTCAATGGCATTGGCATGGTGCTGAATGTGCTGTCGCTGCGCTATACGGCGGTAGCCAATTTCTTCATGATTTTCGCCACCGCCCCCTTTGCAGCGGGCCTTCTGGGCTGGGTGGTGCTGAAGGAAAGGCTCGATGGTGCCACCATCATGGCAGCCCTTGCGGGCTTTGCCGGCATTGCCATCATGATGCTGGGTGGCGCCAGAAGTGGCGGGCTGGTGGGCGATCTTATGGCCATTGGCTGCGTGTTCACCTATTCCTGCATCGTTCTCATCGCCCGCCGCGCGCCTCGGTTTGATCTGCTGCCCGTCGTAACACTCACCTGCCTCATGAGTGGGCTTTTGACGGTGCCTTTTGCCAATTTTGGGGCTGTAAGCCTGCCAGATGGCCTGATGCTCGCCGCCTTCGGCTCCATTCAGCTGGCCATCGGCAATTTGCTGATTTTCGCCGCCGCAAGCCGCATTCCGCCCGCGCAAAGCGGCCTTTTGGGCGTGTTCAATGCCGGTTTTGCACCCCTTTGGGTGTTTTTGGCGTTAGGCGAAGTGCCCCCGCAGGCCACCCTCATTGGTGGGGCACTCGTCATGGCCGCAGCCATCGGGCACCTCATTTATACCCTTTCCCCACGGCGCGCTTTACCCGGCGCGTGAAGCTGTTAAACTCGTCCCCAACGAAGATTATTCTGGCAGTTACTTGCGTTTGGCGACGGCGCTTTCCGAGAGGTAGGCGCGGGTGCGCTTGGCATGGGCTGCCGTCAGGAAACAAAGTGGACGCGAACAGCGCAGATGGCGGGGGCCGTTCCCGCGGCAAATATAGGCGCCGAAGCTGGCACCATGGCGGCCGCGCCGAGCCGCGCCAAAGCCCGCCGCGCGAAGCCGCCATTGGCCCCGTTTATGGCGCGCTTGATCTTGGCACCAACAATTGCCGCCTGCTTCTGGCCGTGCCTGCCATGGGCGGATTTTCGGTGGTGGACGCCTTCTCGCGCATTGTGCGGCTGGGCGAGGGGGTAAGCCATTCCGGCCGCTTGAGCGATCACGCGATGGATCGCACCATCGAAGCGCTCCGCATCTGTGCCAACAAGCTGGCCTGGCGCAATGTCGCCCGCTTCCGTCTCATCGCCACCGAAGCCTGCCGGGCAGCGGCAAATGGGCAAGCCTTCATCGCCCGCGTATTGGCTGAAACGGGGCTGGATCTCGAAATTATCGACCGGGAAACCGAAGCAAGCCTAGCCGTTGCCGGTGCCGCACCACTTCTGGCTGATGACGCCACCACCGCCCTGGTGTTCGACATTGGCGGCGGCTCCACCGAGTTGATGTGGCTCGACATGGTTCCGGGCAAAACAGGCTATGTCACCCGCGAATGGATATCGCTTCCGGCAGGCGTTGTCACGATCGCGGAAAAATTCGGCGGTGCCGATGTCACACCGGAAGCCTTCGCAGCCATGCGCGCTTGGCTGGCACCCATGCTGGAAGAATTCCGCGCCCGCATTGCTGAACGCGCAGGCTCGGCCATTCCCGGCCATTTGCTCGGCACCTCCGGCACCGTCACCACCATTGCCGGTGTGCAATTGGGCCTTCGCCGCTATGACCGTTCCCGCGTGGATGGCTGCTGGTTGGCCGCCCAAGATATTGAGCGCGTGACGGCAGATTTGCTGGCCATGAATTACGAAGAACGCGCCCAAAGCCCCTGCATCGGACGCGACCGGGCAGATCTGGTGTTGGCAGGCTGTGCGATCTTGGAAGAAATCCGCGCCGCCTTCCCGGCCACCCGCCTGCGCGTGGCCGACCGTGGCTTGCGCGAAGGCATTCTCACCCGCCTGATGGTGGAAGACGGAACTTGGGGAAAAGCCCATCATGGTTGAGCGCAAACCCGCCAAAATCGGCACCGCCCGCGCCCTCAAAGTGCGCGTAAAAACCGGCCGTGGCCGCACGCCAAGCCAAAAGGCCTGGCTGGAACGCCAGCTCAATGATCCCTTTGTCGCCGAAGCCAAGAAACTCGGCTATCGCGCGCGCTCCGCCTTCAAGCTGTTGGAGATCGACGATAAATACAAGCTTCTGAAACCCGGCATGCGCGTGGTGGATTTGGGCGCGGCACCGGGAAGCTGGTCGCAGATTTGCGCCCAGCGCACCAAGGCCGAAGAAAAGCGTGGCCGCGTCATCGCACTGGACATGCACGGCATTGATCCCATTCCCGGTGTCGTCGTTTTCAAACAAGATTTTCTGGAAGAAGACGCCCCCGCCAAGCTCATCGAAGCCTTGGGCGGTGAACCGGCCGATGCGGTGCTTTCCGACATGGCCGCCCACGCGACAGGCCACCGCCAGACCGATCACCTGAAAATCATGGCACTATGCGAAGCCGCATTAGATTTCGCCCGCCGTGTTTTGAAACCGGGTGGCTTTTTCCTCTGCAAGGTGCTGCGCGGGGGAACCGAAGGGGCTTTGCTGGCTGATTTGAAACGAGATTTCGCCGTGGTGCGCCACATCAAGCCAAAATCGAGCCGCGATGACTCGGCTGAATTATTCGTGTTGGCGACCGGCTTCCGTGGTGAGCGTCCGGCGGGGCCGTGAACAAACAGCCGTGATGTTTACGCGCCCAATTCCTCGCGCAGCATTTCCAGCTCCAACCATTCTTCCTCGGCGGTCCGAAGCTCGCCTTGCGCCTTGGTGAGTTGCCGCGAGGCCAGATCAAACGCCGCCGGATCTTTGCCATAGAGCTTGGGATCATTGATTACACCCGTCAGCCGCTTGATTTCGCCTTCCAGCTTCGCCATGCGCTGCGGCAGGGTATCGAGCGCGTGCTTTTCCTTGAAGGATAGCTTGCGCTTGGGTGCCGCCACCGGCTCTGGGGCCGGCGGTGGCGAGGCCGCTTTCTGGGCCTCCGCTTTCATCTTGCCGGAGGTGAAGCTTTCAACGCCAGCCCCGCGCTGCACCAGCATATCTGAATAGCCGCCGGGATATTCACTCCACAGCCCTTCGCCTTCCGCCACGATCACGCTGTCCACCGTGCGGTCGAGAAAATCGCGATCATGGCTGATCAGCAGCACCGTGCCCTGATATTCGCCCAGCATTTCCTGCAACAGGTCGAGTGTTTCCAGATCAAGGTCGTTGGTCGGTTCGTCCAGCACCATGAGATTGGAAGGCGCGGCCAGAATGATCGCCAGCCCCAACCGCCCGCGCTCACCGCCAGAAAGGCGGCCCACGGGGGAACCCGCCTGTTCGGTTTGGAACAGGAAGTCCTTCATATAGCTCATCACATGGCGTTTCTGATCGCCGACCTGAACCGTATCGCCACCGCCGCCGGTCAGTGCATCGCGCAGGCTCATATTGTCATCCAAGCTCGCCCGCTTCTGGTCGAGAGTGGCGATTTGCAGATTGGTGCCAATCCGCACTTCCCCTTCATCGGGCTGCAAAAGCCCCGTGAGCATGCTGATCAGCGTGGTTTTTCCCGCCCCATTCGGCCCCACAATGCCAATCCGGTCGCCGCGTAAAATGCGGGTGGAGAAGTTTTTTACGATGGCGCGGTTATCGTAATATTTCGAGATGTTCTTGGCTTCGGCCACCAGCTTGCCGGAGATTTCGCCTTCGGTAGCCGCCAATTTCACCAGCCCCGTCTGCTTGCGCTGTTCACGCACGGATTGGCGCATATCGCCCAGCAATGCCATGCGTTTGACATTGCGCTTGCGCCGCGCGGTAACGCCATAACGCACCCAATGTTCTTCCGCCACGATCTTGCGGTCGAGCTTGTGACGCTCGATTTCTTCTTCCTCTAGCACCTTGTCACGCCAGGTTTCGAAGGCATCAAACCCCTGTTCCAGACGGCGGCTGATGCCGCGATCAAGCCAGCAGGTGATGCGCGAAAGCCGTTCGAGGAAGCGGCGGTCATGGCTGATGATGACCAGTGCTGACCGCATGGAATTGAGCTCATTTTCCAGCCATTCAATGGCGGGCAGATCGAGATGGTTGGTCGGCTCATCGAGCAGCAGAATATCCGGCTCCGGCGCCATCACCCGCGCCAAGGCCGCGCGCCGCGCCTCACCGCCGGAAAGCTGCATTGGGTTTTCCTCACCCGTCAGGCCCAATTCATTCAGCAGATATTGCGGACGGTAGGAATCTTCATCGCCTGCATCCAGCCCCGCCTGCACATAGGCCAGCACGGTGGCAAAACCCGAAAAATCAGGCTCCTGTGGCAGATAACGCATGGTGGCCCCCGGCTGCACAAACCGCGTGCCGCCATCCGCCTCAATCATGCCCGCGGCAATTTTGAGCAAGGTCGATTTGCCCGACCCATTGCGCCCAATCAGACAAACCCGCTCACGCGGTGCCACGGAAAGCTCCGCCCCGCTGAGCAGCGGCGTGCCGCCAAAGGTGAGGGAAATGTTTTGCAAATGGAGGAGAGCAGGGGCCATGGGGCAAGCGACTACCACCGGCGGGCCGGGAAGGGAAGGTGGGGGAGAGCGAAGCGGGCAGCTTCAGGCTCAATTGTCGCAAGTCCATCATTTTTGCTTCGCTGAACCGGGCAAACTCGATACCCGATCCTCCCGCCCGCAGGAACCAGTGGCCACCGCCTCCCCCTGAGCAGGATGGCAGGGGTTTGGCATAGTTTAGGAATAAAGTCAAGAAAATCAGATACCGCTTGCGGTTGGCGGATCGTAAGCCTCAGGTCGTCTGCAAATCTCGGCACCGTGCTGCATGACAATCTGGGGAAATAGGTTTTGCTCAATGGCAGATTGTTTGATCGTTCTTTGTCCGTGAGCGAACCGCAAGATATCCTTGCTATGAGGCTTTCCGGGCGGGGTGATGCTGATGAGCTTTTTGTCTGGGAACAGATCCCGAAAGTGTCGCGCGGTGGCGGATTGATCGGAATCGGCTGTTACCAGATAGGCCGTGTCATAACGGTCTTGATAGGCATCACGAATGAGGCGGATGGCCAAATTCACATCGCTCTGTTTCTCGGTTCTTTTCGCATGTCTTTTTCCGCAAGCCTTGCATTGTGTGAACTCCTGGATGAAGTGTCCAAGCTCGCACTCAACACCGGTGCTCTCTAGCGCCTTCCGATACAGCCGATGACGGATCAATTTCTGTGGATCGGAAGTATAGGCGGCTGAGCACCAGATCACCCTGTGCAGCTCATGCCCTTGCAGCAGAAGTTTTTTGGAAAGCGACCATAGATCGAGCCACTTTAGGTGGTTCTGCCCCAATTCATCGATGGCGTGGTAAAGATTGAAGCCGTCAAAATAGAAAGCAGCCCTACAAATGAATCCGGCGGGACTAAGCCCGCCGGGGGCTTCGGATAAATCCGAAGCGCTCATGTTTCCAACCATATTACCGCCCCCCGGTTCCGTCAAGCTGCAACCGTAAGTCAGCATTAATGGATTGTGGGCGCAATCAGATATTGTACTCATCCCCCGCCCCCCCTAGACCCCGCCTCCGTCGGGTGTTACCTACAGCCGCCAACCCATATTGAGTCCGGATGACTGGAGGTTGGCCCATGGCCAAGGCGCCGCGTTTCACAGAATTGCTGGAATATCTGACCTTTGACGATGTGCTGCTCAAGCCCGCCGCGTCATCTGTCATGCCCGCGCAGGTCTCCACCCAAACCCGACTCACCCGCGCCATCAGCCTGAATATGCCGATCCTTTCGGCGGCAATGGATACCGTAACGGAAAGCAGGCTTGCCATCGCCATGGCGCAGCTTGGGGGCATTGGCGTCATCCACCGCAATCTGGAACCGGAAGCGCAAGCCGACAATGTGCGCCAGGTGAAGAAGTTCGAAAGCGGCATGGTGGTGAACCCCATCACCATCGGCCCCAACGCCAGCTTGGCTGATCTTATGCGCCTGAAAGAGCAGTACCGCATTTCCGGCATTCCCGTAGTGGATGATGCGGGCAAACTTATCGGCATCATCACCAACCGCGATGTGCGCTTTGCCACCGACATGAACCAGAAGGTCGGCGACCTGATGACGCGCCAGCTGGTGACAGTGAAAGAAGATGTGGACCGTGCGGAAGCCCGCCGCCTGCTGCACAAGCACCGCATCGAAAAGCTTGTCGTGGTGGATGATGATTTCCGCTGCACGGGCCTCATCACCGTCAATGACATGGAAAAGGCCGCCCACCACCCCAATGCTTCGAAAGACGCGCAAGGCCGCCTTCTGGTGGCCGCCGCCACCGGCACGGGCGATAAGGGCTATGCGCGTGCGGAAGCCATTATCGATGCAGGCGTGGATATTGTGGTGGTGGATACCGCCCACGGCCATTCCATCCATGTTCTCAATCAAGTCACCCGCATCAAGAAATTGTCCAACCGCGTGCAGGTGATTGCCGGCAATGTGGCAACCGGTGAAGCGGTGGAGGCTCTGATTGATGCGGGTGCGGATGCCGTGAAGGTGGGCATCGGCCCCGGCTCCATCTGCACCACGCGCATTGTGGCGGGTGTGGGCGTGCCGCAGCTTTCGGCCATCATGGAATGCGCCGATGCCGGTGCCAAGCACGGCGTGCCAATCATTGCTGATGGCGGCATCAAATTCTCTGGTGATTTGGCGAAAGCCATTGCCGCAGGTGCGGCCACCGCCATGATCGGTTCCCTGCTGGCAGGCACCGATGAAAGCCCCGGCGAAGTATTCCTCTATCAGGGCCGTTCCTATAAATCCTATCGCGGCATGGGCTCGGTGGGTGCAATGGCGCTGGGCTCGGCAGATCGCTATTTCCAGCAGGATATCAAGGACAGCTTGAAGCTGGTGCCGGAAGGCATTGAGGGCCAGGTGCCTTATAAGGGTTCCGTCACCTCTGTCATCCACCAGCTTGTCGGCGGCTTGCGCGCCGCGATGGGCTATACGGGGGCAGCGACCATTCTGGAATTGCAGGAAAAGGCCCAGTTCATCCGTATTTCCGGTGCCGGTCTTCGCGAAAGCCACGCGCATGATGTGATGATCACTCGCGAAGCCCCCAATTATCAGCGCCAAGGCTGACACATGGATAGGCTTCTGCTGCTGCCGGTTTTTGCCCATGTGCTGCTTGTCGGTCTCATCGCGATTGCCTTGGGCCGCGCGCGGGTGCGGGCGGCAAAATCCGGTGCCGTGAAGCTTGCCAATATTGCCATCGACAGTTCTGGCTGGCCCGACAATGTGCGTAAAATCGCCAATGCTTACGCCAACCAGTTTGAGCAGCCTTTGCTATTCCTCGCTGCCGTGGCGTTCATACTTATTTTCGGGCTTGCCGATATGGTGAGCCTTGCCCTAGCAAGCCTCTACATGGCCGCCCGCTATGCCCATGCCTATGTGCATACGGGCAGCAATGCGGTGATGCCGCGCTTCCGCTTGTTCCTTTTGTCCAATGCCTTTCTGGTGCTGTTGTGGCTCTGGTTTGGCTTACGTTTGGTGATTTCCCCATGAGACCCGCAGGCCGCATCGCTGGTGCCGTTGAAGTTTTGACCATGATAACCGAGCGCCATTCCCCGGCTTCCGAAGCCTTGAAAGAATGGGGCCGCGCGCATCGTTTTGCAGGCTCGGGCGACAGAAGCTATATCGGAAACCTCATCTATGACGCCCTGCGCCACAAGGCATCGCTGGCCTTCTATATGGGTGCAGACAGCCCCCGCGCGCTGCTGATCGGCACCTTGCGCCTGCTGTGGCAGATGACGCCGGATTCCATCGCCGAATTGATGCAAGGCGAACACAGCCCCGGCGCGCTTAACGATGCTGAAACCGCCGCCATCGCCCTTGCGCCCAAAACCGATATACCGGCCCATATTGCAGGCGATTATCCCGAATGGTTGAGTGCATCCTTCGAGCGCGTGTTCGGTTCAAAAGCACCAGAGCAGGGGGCAGCCTTGGCCCAGCGTGCGCCGGTGGATTTGCGCGTGAACACGCTCAAATCGAAATATTCCAAGGTCGTCAACGCGCTGGAGAAATTCGGCCCCGTGGCTGGCCCTTTGTCGCCCGTGGCTCTGCGTATCGCGCCGCCACCTTCGGAAGGCCGCAACCCCAATGTGGAAGCCGAGGCCGGCTATGCCAAAGGCTGGTTTGAAGTGCAGGACGCAGGCTCGCAGCTTGCCGCTTTTCTTTCCGGTGCCAAGGCGGGTGAGCAGGTGGTGGATTTATGCGCGGGCGCTGGTGGCAAATCACTGGCACTGGCCGCCATCATGCAGAACAAGGGCCAAATCCACGCCACCGATAATGACCGCCACCGCCTGAAACCGATCTTCGACCGCCTGAAACGCGCAGGCGCGCATAATGTGCAGGTCATCCCAGCCGATGAGCCCAAAAAGCTCGACGCGCTGGACGGCAAGATGGATCTGGCACTGGTGGACGCGCCTTGCTCTGGCTCCGGTTCGTGGCGGCGCAAGCCGGATGCCAAGTGGCGTTTGAAACCGGACCAGCTCGCCATCCGCATGGAGGAACAGAAAGCGGTGCTAGACCGCGCGGCCAAATTTGTAAAACCCGGTGGGCGGTTGGTCTACATCACCTGCTCGGTGCTAGCGGAAGAGAACACCGATCAGGTGGCTGCGTTCTTGGCCCGCACGGAGGGCTTCAAGCTGGTGCCCACGGCGGAGGCCTGGACCGCAGCGGGGCTTAATGGGGCCGCGCCGGAGTCGGCGGATGGAAAGACGGACACGCTGCTGCTGACACCCAAGAACCATCAGACGGATGGGTTTTTCGTGGCGGTGATGCGGAGGGGGTAACCTCAAGCTCTCTTCCCCCTTCTGTCATTCCCGCTACAGCGGGAAACCAGCTGGTTTGCGCTGAGCCTTGGAATAGCCGGGTTCCCGCTTTCGCGGGAATGACAATATAGGGCTATTTCAACCTCACCCCCCGCAAGCGCAACGCATTGCCGATCACGCTCACCGAACTCAGCGCCATCGCCGCAGCACCAATCGCGGGTGACAGCAGCAATCCAAAAGCCGGATAGAGCAGCCCGCCAGCAATCGGAACCCCAGCGGCATTATACAAAAACGCGAAAAACAGGTTTTGCCTTATATTCCGCATCACCGCGCGCGACAGCCGACGCGCCTTCACAATGCCCATGAGATCGCCGCGCAGAAGTGTGATGCCTGCGCTCTCCATCGCCACATCGGTTCCCGTGCCCATGGCGATGCCGATATCGGCGGCGGCAAGTCCCGGCGCGTCATTCACGCCATCGCCTGCCATGGCTACCACGCGGCCTTCGGCCTTCAACCGTGCCACCACTTGCGCCTTCATTTCCGGCAGCATGTCGGCCTCTACCTCATCAATGCCAAGGCGCGCGGCAATTGCCATGGCGGTGGTGCGGTTGTCGCCCGTCAGCATCACAATGCGGATTTTCTCGGCACGCAAAGCCGCCAATGCGGCCGGGGTGGAATCCTTCACGGGATCGGCAATGCCGAACACCGCCACCGCTTGCCCATTCACCGCCAAGAATACGGCCGTTGCACCCTCGCGCCGCAGGGCCTCGGCTTGGTTCGCCAGCCCATCCGCGCTGATGTTCAATTCGCGCAAGAACCCCGCATTGCCGATGGCCAACCGCTTGCGCTCCACCATGCCGATGGCTCCCTTGCCCGCAGGCGCATCGAAGCCCATGACCCTTGCCAGTGCCGCGCCATCGGCCTTGGCTTTACGCAAAATGGCAGCGGCGAGTGGATGCTCGCTGCCTTGTTCCAAGCTCGCCGCCAAGCGCAAGGCTTCGGCAGCGTCAAATCCATCCGCGACGACAATTGCCGTCACTTCCGGGCGGCCTTGCGTAAGTGTGCCGGTCTTGTCGATGACGATGGTGTCCACTTTCTCCATCCGCTCCAAAGCGGCAGCTTCACGGATCAACACGCCTTCCTGCGCCCCGCGCCCCACGCCCACCATAATGGACATGGGCGTCGCCAAGCCCAGCGCGCAGGGGCAGGCGATGATGAGCACGGTGACAGCAGCAACAAGCGCATAGGAAAAGCGCGGTTCCGGCCCGAATATGGCCCAAGCGGCAAAGGCAATGACAGCGGCCAGCATAACCAATTGCACAAACCAGCCGGAAACCTGATCCGCCAGCCGCTGGATGGGTGCGCGGCTGCGTTGGGCTTGGGCCACCATCTGCACGATGCGCGATAGCATCGTATCACGCCCCACCTTTTGCGCCTTCATGAGGAAACTGCCCGAAGCATTCAGCGTGCCGCCGATGACTTTCGATCCTGGCTGCTTGCTCACCGGCAGGCTTTCGCCCGTTACGAGACTTTCATCAATGGAAACATGGCCTTCCACAAGCTCACCATCGACGGGAACTTTTTCACCGGGGCGCACGCGCAAAATGTCGCCCACATGGATGGCCTCGATCTCCACCTCCTCCTCCGCCCCATCCGCCCTCACGCGCTTAGCGCTTTTAGGTGCCAGATTGAGCAGAGCGCGGATGGCACCTGATGTGCGCTCGCGCGCGCGCAACTCCAGCACTTGCCCCAACGCCACCAGCACGGTGATAACGGCGGCGGCTTCGAAATACAAAGGCACCGATCCATCCGCATTACGGAAGGCTTGCGGGAAGGCATCTGGCATCAGAACGGCGGTGAGGCTGTAGGCAAAGGCGACACCCGTGCCCATGGCGATGAGCGTGAACATGTTGAGATGGCGCGTGATGATGGATTGCCAGCCGCGGGCCAAAAACGGCAAGCCCGCCCATAGCACCACGGGCGCTGCAAGTGCCAATTGCACATATCCGGATGTGGGCGGCATGAGCAGATGCAGGCCCAGCGCATGGCCGCCCATTTCCAGCGCAAACAGGGGGGCTGTGAAGGCAAGGCCAATCCAGAAACGGCGCTGCATATCGGCCAGTTCCGGGTTGGGTGGCACTTGCGCCGTCATCATCTCCGGCTCCAGCGCCATGCCGCAAATGGGGCAGGTGCCGGGGTGAGGCTCACGGATTTCCGGGTCCATCGGGCAAATATAGACAGCACCCTCAATCACCGGCTCCGGCGCGCGTGCGCCCAGATATTTCTCCGGCGTGGCGATGAACTTCGCGCGGCAGGAGGCGGCGCAGAAATGATACTCCGCACCTTGGTGCGTGGCGTGATGCGGCGAGGTGGCCGGGTTCACACTCATGCCGCAGACGGGGTCAATGGCGCTTATTTGGGGGGTGATTTGTGTCATGGGCAGAACTGTCTACCCAAGGGCCAATCAGGTCAACGCTGAAAGGCCTACCCCTTCAGCACCGCGCGCCGCTCAGGGTCAGGGGGTTCGGATGCGGGCGGAATGCTCACCACGGTCCTCACCCCGATATCAATCTCCAGCACACCCAGAAGGCGCGCGAAACTGGTGGTAACAGGAGCCTTTGCCGTGATTACGAGTTCGCCATTCACGATGGTGACTGTATATTCGGCAGACATTTTCAAAGGCGCGCTTTCGGCCAATGCTGCTTCCAGATTGGTCACAATGAAGACGCCCACGGTGCTCTCAAAACTATCGACGGATGAAAGGTCACTACCCTCCGAACGGGCCAAGTTGACCGCTGCCAGACCCGCC
>CAJBCQ010000017.1 GCA_903951595.1 uncultured Hyphomicrobiales bacterium
CCGGTGACCCTGAAGGCCCATCTCATCCAGCACTTCGAGCATGGGAATATGCCCAAACCCACGCGCCGCACCGCCGCCAAGGGCTAGGCCGATCCGGGGGCTCATTTGCTCTCCCGCGCCACCGCCCGCCAACCAATATCGCGCCGGCAGAAGCCTTCAGGCCAATCGAGCTGATCGACCGCTGCATAGGCGCGCTTTTGCGCGTCGCCCACCGTCGGCCCCAGCGCCGTCACATTCAAAACGCGCCCGCCATTGGCGACAAGCTTTTCGCCAGAAAGCTTGGTTCCGGCATGGAAAATCTCCACATCCTCACAAGACTCCGCCGCCGCCAGCCCGCGAATTTCGCTGCCTTTCAATACATCGCCCGGATAGCCCTGTGCTGCCATCACCACCGTCAAAGCCACTCCCGGCCACCAGCGCACCGAAACCTTGTCGAGCGCGCCATCCGCCGCCGCCAGAAGCAGGGTGAGCAGATCATCCTTCAAACGCATCATCAGAACCTGCGTTTCAGGATCACCAAACCGCACGTTATATTCGATCAATTCCGGCCCCTTGGCCGTAATCATTAACCCGGCAAACAGCACGCCCCGAAACGGTATGCCGCGCGCCTTCATGCCGCGCAAAGTCGGCAGAATGATCTCAGCCATCGTGCGCGCTTCCAGCGCGGCTGTGAAAACGGGTGCAGGCGAATAAGCCCCCATGCCGCCCGTATTCGGCCCCGTATCGCCATCACCCACCCGCTTGTGATCCTGCGCGCCGCCAAAGGCCACCGCATGCTCGCCATCGCACAGCGCAAAAAAGCTCACTTCCTCGCCATCGAGATAGGCCTCGATCACCGCTTCCGCCGCCCCGAATTTACCAGAGAAAATATCCTCCAAGGCCGCTTGCGCCTCCGCGCGTGTCAACGCAACGGTGACACCCTTGCCAGCAGCCAAACCATCCGCCTTGATGACGATAGGAACAGGCTGCGCGGCCAAATAAGCCTTCGCATCAGCCAGTGACGTAAACCGCCCATAAGCCCCGGTCGGAATACCAAATTCGGCGCAGAAATCCTTGGTGAACCCCTTGGAACCCTCAAGCTGCGCCGCCGCCTTGGAAGGTCCAAACGCCTTCACGCCCGCCGCCGCCAAATCATCCACCAACCCGGCCACCAGCGGCCCCTCCGGCCCCACCACCACAAGCCCGATATTCTCCGCCTTGCAAAAGGCAATCACCGCCGCGTGATCGGCCACATCCAGCCCCACCAGCTTGGCATGCTGGCCGATCCCCGGATTGCCGGGGGCCGCAAAAAGCGTGCCCAGAAGCGGACTTGCAGCAAGCCCCCAAGCCAACGCATGTTCCCGCCCGCCCGAGCCGATCAAAAGCACATTCATCCGGGGCATGGGGCTTGTCCTTGCGATTCTGGGTGGAGTGGCCTCTAGATGCGCTCACAAAACAGGAATCACGCCCCTTGTCCACCGACTGGCCTTTTGACCCCGAAACTGGCGAGCTTATGGAAGCCGCGCCCAGCAATGTGACGGAAATTTCTGTCTCAGAGCTTTCCTTCGCGCTCAAACGCACGCTGGAGGAAGGCTTTTCCCATGTGCGCGTGAGGGGCGAGCTTTCGCGCGTTTCCCGCCCAGCCTCCGGCCACTGCTATTTTGACCTGAAAGACGACAAATCCGTGATTTCGGCGGTGGTCTGGAAAGGCAATCTTTCCCGCTTGGCCGTGGCCCCCGAACAGGGCCTCGAAGTCATCGTCACGGGCAAAGTCACCACCTTCCCCGGCCAGTCAAAATACCAAATCGTTGTGGAAAGAATGGAGCCTGCCGGCGCGGGTGCCCTCATGGCGCTGCTCGATGCGCGCAAGAAGAAGCTCGCCGCCGAAGGGCTGTTTGATGAAGATCGCAAACAAGCCATTCCCTACCTTCCCCATGTGATTGGTGTG
The DNA here is from genome assembly GCA_903951595.1 of uncultured Hyphomicrobiales bacterium. Lineage (GTDB taxonomy): Bacteria > Pseudomonadota > Alphaproteobacteria > Rhizobiales > Aestuariivirgaceae > CABJBCQ01. The sequence continues at coordinate 1,928 of CAJBCQ010000017.1, forward strand.
GTAACCTCGCCCACGGGTGCCGTCATCCGCGACATTCTCCACCGCCTGTCCGACCGCTTCCCCCGCCATGTCATCGTCTGGCCCGTGCGCGTGCAGGGCGAGCAATCCGCCGCCGAAGTGGCCCGCGCCATCCGAGGCTTCAACGCCATGGAGCCGGGCGGCCCCATTCCAAGGCCCGATGTCATCATCGTGGCGCGCGGTGGCGGTTCCATCGAGGATTTGTGGAGCTTCAACGAGGAAATCGTGGTGCGGGCAGCCGCTGAAAGCGTGATCCCGCTCATTTCCGCCGTGGGCCATGAAACCGACACCACGCTGATCGACTACGCCGCCGACAAACGCTGCCCCACCCCCACCGCCGCCGCCGAAATGGCCGTGCCCGTGCGCGATGATCTGATTTCTGAAGTCGCCGACCTCAAAGCCCGCCTCACCCGCGCCAAGCGCCGGGGGCTGGAGGAACGCGCCCAAGCCTTGCGCGCCGCTGCCCGCGGGCTTCCCCGCCCGGATGATATTCTGGCACTGGCCCGCCAACGGCATGACGCTGCGGCAAGTCGCTTGGGCCAAGCCCTGCGCGCCAATACAAGCCACCATGCCGCAGACCTGATGCAGTTCACCGCCCGCCTGTCGCTGCGCCCCGTGCGCCAGCGCATCGGGTTGGAAAATGAACGCCTCACCCGCGCGCAAAGCCGCATGCAGCGCGGGCTGGCGCAAATTCTCGAACGCCGCCGCGATCGCCTCACCCAAACAGCCAAGTTCTTGATTTCATTGAGCTACCAGTCCGTCCTGCAACGCGGCTTTGCGCTGGTGCGCGGGGAAGCGGGCCTTATCGGTTCGGCCGCTGCTGCCACTTCCGGCCCCGTGACCCTGGAATTCCACGACGGCAAGCGCGCCGCCCTCATCACCGACGGCACGCCGAAACCCAAACGCGGCTCGCCGCCGGACGGAACTTCCGGCCAAGGTTCGCTCTTATGATTGAAGCCTGAACCGCGCCCCGCTATGAAAGCCCCATGAACCGCTTTGAAAACAGTTTTTCCGGTACCCGCGAAGCCAAGCTGCGCTTTGGCGATGGCGACTTTAGCATTCTGGTGCAGGGCGACTTCGTGCGCTGCGCTGTTTCCCACCAGCCCATAAAACTCGATGAGCTGAAATACTGGAATGTAGCCCGGCAGGAGGCCTATGCCACGGCGGAAATGGCCTTCAAGCGCCAGCAGGAAACCGAGCCACAGGTCAGTTGAACGTCACTTGTCGGGGCAGCAAGCGGAGTGTATAAGCCCGCTCACCTTTCCCGCCCGGCCCCAAAGCCTCTATTGTGCTGGTTTAAGGCCCATTCAACATTTCTGGCTTAATTGGCGCCCATCACTGGGGCGTAGGGAGAGAACAATGACGACCGCTTGGACACCGGATAGCTGGCGCAACAAACCCATCACGCAGGTGCCGGATTATCCCGATGCCGCGCGCCTGAAGGATGTGGAAGCCCAACTTGCAGGCTATCCCCCGCTGGTTTTCGCCGGTGAAGCGCGCAAACTCAAGCGCAAGCTCGCCCGCGTTTCCGAAGGCAAGGGCTTCCTGTTGCAGGGCGGCGATTGCGCCGAAAGCTTCCAAGAACATTCAGCTGACAATATCCGCGATTTCTTCCGCGTGTTCCTGCAAATGGCCGTGGTGCTGACATTCGCCGGCGGTCAACCGGTTGTGAAAGTGGGCCGCATCGCCGGCCAGTTCGCCAAGCCGCGTTCTTCCGGCACCGAAAAGATCGGCGATGTGGAACTGCCCAGCTATCGCGGCGACATCATCAACGACATCAACTTCAATCCCGAAAGCCGCATTCCGGACCCCGAACGCCAGATCATGGCCTACCGCCAATCAGCGGCCACGCTCAACCTGCTGCGCGCCTTTGCGATGGGCGGCTATGCCAATCTCGAACACGTTCACAAATGGACGCTCGGTTTCCTGAAGGATTCAGCAGCAGGTGCCAAATATCAGGCACTGGCCGATCGCATCTCCGAAGCCATGGGCTTCATGCGCGCCTGCGGCATCAATGCCGATACCGCCCCGCAACTGCGCTCGACCGAATTCTTCACCAGCCACGAGGCTTTGCTCTTGGGCTATGAACAGGCCCTGACGCGGGTGGATTCAACCTCCGGCGATTGGTACGCCACTTCCGGCCACATGATCTGGATCGGCGACCGCACCCGCCAGCCCGATGGCGCGCATATCGAATTCTGCCGTGGCGTCAAAAACCCCATCGGCCTGAAATGCGGCCCATCGCTGAAGGCAGATGAACTCATCCAGCTCATCGACCTTCTGAACCCCGAAAATGAAGCCGGCCGCCTGACGCTCATCGCCCGCTTCGGCCATGACAAGGTGGAAGACCATTTGCCCGCCTTGATCCGCAAGGTGAAGGCCGAAGGCCGCAGCGTGGTGTGGTCGTGCGATCCCATGCACGGCAATACGATCAAAGCCTCGTCCGGCTACAAAACGCGCCCGTTCGACATGATCATGACCGAAGTCCGCCGCTTCATGGACATCCACCAGGCCGAAGGCACACATGCAGGTGGCGTGCATGTGGAAATGACCGGCAAGAACGTAACCGAATGCACCGGCGGTTTGCAGGCTGTTTCAGACGCCGATCTGAAAGACCGCTACCACACCTTCTGCGACCCGCGCTTGAATGCCGATCAGGCACTGGAACTTGCGTTCCTCGTGGCGCAGGAGCTGAAGGAAGAACAGGCCCTGCGCCCGAAGCTGGATGATGAGAGTATTGAAGCGGCGGAGTGAGGTAACACTCCACACGCCCCACAGCCGTCACCCACGGGCTTGACCCGTGGGTCCTTTTTCTTTTCGCTTTCTCAAGCTGGTTTCCCGCGTTCGCGGGAATGACAATAAAGAATAGATGATCTCGATCGAATGTCATTCCCGCGCAAGCGGGAAACCAGCTAACCTTCACGCCGCCGTCTGGCTGATGCTCAACTCCACCTTCAACCCCGCATCTGCCGCAAGAATCGTCAGCGCATCCAAGCTGAACTTATCAATCCGCCCGCGCAGAAGATCATTCAACCGCGGCTGTGTAACCCCAAGCCGCTTGGCCGCCTCCACCTGTGTTAGGTTCCAACCCTCCAACACATCACGCAAAGCCATCATCAACCCCGCCCGCGCTTTCATATTGGCGGCCTGCG
>CAJBCQ010000018.1 GCA_903951595.1 uncultured Hyphomicrobiales bacterium
GGTGAGCGGGTCCGTATTGGGCATTTCGAAAACACCCGTCACCCCGCCCGCAACCGCCGCCCTGCCCCCGGTTTCGAGGTCTTCCTTGTGGGTAAGGCCTGGTTCGCGCAGATGAACTTGACTGTCAATGACGCCGGGTAGGATGTGAAGCCCCGTGCAATCGATGGTTTTGCCTGCCTGCGAAGGGTGGAAGGAGCCTAGCCCCACAATGCGGCCCGCGCGGATGGCGACATCGCGCACACCCAAGCCATCGTGGTTGACCACGGTGCCGGATTTGAGAATCAGGTCAAAAATTTCGCTCATGGAAGGCTCCTTGCTGCACTCACCCGGCTTAACGTAAAACAGTCGCCAACAGCAAGCGGCAGGAACCCATGACGCCATTCAATGTGAGATTAGCAGGCCGCAGCCTGGCCCAGGTTTCCGGAGCAGATGCCGAAAGCTTCCTCAACGGGCTTTTGACCTGTGAAATCGTCGGAATGAAGCCGGGAGAGGCGCGCTATGGCGCCATTTTGACGCCGCAGGGCAAGATCCTTTTTGACCTGATTCTGCTGAAACTCGATCACGGCTATTTGATAGATTGCGCCGGGATGCAGCGGGATGGCCTGTTGCAGCGGCTACAATTCTACAAATTGCGCTCCAAGGTGGATTTTGGCCCCGTGGATGGCGGCATTGTGGCAGGTGTGGGGGATGCCCCAGCGGGTGCGGTGGTGGACCCGCGCACACCCCTTCTGGGCTGGCGGCATTATGGCTCGACGCGCGGGGATATATCGGATGCCGCTTATGAGGCGCACCGGATTGGGCTTGGGGTGGCGGACAGTGCAGCCGACATAGGTTCCGGCACCTTGTTTCCGCATGAGGCCAATCTCGATCAGCTGAATGGCGTGAGCTTCACCAAGGGCTGCTATGTGGGCCAAGAGGTGGTGTCGCGCACGGAGCATCGCGGGCTTGCGCGCAGTCGCATCCTCATCGCCCGCTTTGAAGGCCAAGCACCGCAGGCAGGAACGGTGTTGACGGCGGATGACAAGCCGCTGGGTAGTGTGCTGTCGCATTCCGGCTCTGTGGCGTTGGCGTTGGTGCGTTTGGATCGGTTGGCTGAAGCTTCGGTTAAGCCTGCGGGTGTGGCGTTTGCAGTGGCCCCGTGGGCGCGGTATTCGCTGCATGGCTGAGGCGCGCATTCATACCCATGTGGATGGCATCACGCGCTGCGCGTGGTGTGGGCAAGATCCGGTTTACATGGCCTATCACGATGCGGAATGGGGGGTGCCTGAATTTGACAGTAGGGCGCTGTTTGAGAAGCTCATGCTGGATGGATTTCAAGCCGGGCTTTCGTGGATCACCATTTTGAAAAAGCGCGATCATTTTCGCGCGGCCTTTGACGGGTTTGATGCCGAAAAGATGGCGCGATATACGCCGAAAAAACTCGATAAGCTGATGAATGATGCAGGCATTGTGCGAAATCGGGCAAAGATCGAAGCCAGTGTCACCAATGCGCGGGCTTTTCTGGAAATTCCAGATTTCTCGGCGCATTTATGGGGTTTTGTGGGTGGCAAGCCGCTGCATGGCGGGTTGGTGCCAGGATCAGACTATCCAACACAATCGGATGCCGCGCGCGCCATGTCGAAGGATTTGCTCAAGCGCGGGTTCAAATTTGTGGGGCCAACGATTATCTATGCCTTCATGCAGGCAACCGGCATGATTGATGATCACATCAAGGGCTGCCACCGGAGTTTGACATGAATATCAAGGCACCGCGCGCCTGGCAGCGCATGCTATCTGGGCGCAGGCTGGATTTGCTCAATCCATCGCCACTCGATATTGAAATTTCCGACATCGCGCATGGGCTGGCGCGGGTGGCGCGCTGGAATGGGCAGACGCATGGCGACCATGCTTTTTCGGTGGCCCAGCATTGCGTGCTGGTGGAGGCGTTGGCGCTGCATTTCGAACCAACCTTGCCGCGTCAATGGCGGCTGGCGGCTTTGCTGCATGATGGGCCGGAATATGTGGTGGGCGATATGATCAGCCCGTTCAAGGCCGCGATGGGCTTGGATTACAAGGAATTTGAGAACCGGATTCTGGAAGCCGTGCATGTGCGGTTTGGATTGCCCAAGCAAATTCCTGATGAAATCACCGCCTTGATCAAGCGGGCGGACAAGGCGTCGGCCTATCTGGAAGCGGTGGGCCTTGCGGGGTTTAGCGAGGAGGAAGCGCGCCAGATTTTTGGGGTGCCGAAGGGGATTGAGAAAGCCCGCAAGTTGGATTTGACCCCACTTGGTGCCAATGAGGCGGCAGCACTTTATCTCGATCGGTTTGGCAAGCTCACATGATCCTGATTGCACCGCTTTCGAAGACGGCTGACTTGCTCAGCGAGGCTTGTGTTACCCATGCGATGAGCCTGCTTTCGCCGGGGTCGGTGTTTCCTGAATTGGCACTGGCTGACGCGCAGCATTTGCGGCTTCAGTTCCATGATATATCGGAAGAACGCGAGGGCTATCAGGCCCCCAGCTTGGCGCAGATGGAAAGCATTTTACGGTTTGTGGGTGATTGGGACCGCCAAGGGGCCATGCTGATCCACTGCTGGGCGGGGGTTAGCCGTTCCACCGCATCCGCCTATGCCGCCATGTGCTTATTGCACCCGAAAGCGGATGAATTTGCGTTGGCGGCGGAATTGCGCGCGGCGTCCCCCGAAGCCACCCCCAATCCGCGCCTTATCGCGCATGCGGATGCGATCTTGGGGCGCAAGGGCCGCATGGTGGAAGCGATTGCCGCCTTGGGGCGCGGTGCTGATTGCATGGAAGGCCGCGTGGTACGGTGGAAATTGCGCTGAGGTTGCAATTGCGCCGATCGTGCTTAAGTTGAAGCCCATGAAGTTTCTCGACCGATTTTTCAAAAAAGGCCCCAAGGTCGCCGTGATCCGGCTGGCCGGGGCCATTGGCATGGGTTCGGCCTTTCGGCCCGGTTTGAGTGCGGCGGGGTTGGAAGACACCCTGACGCGGGCTTTTTCGCGCAAAGGGCTGGCGGCGGTGGCGCTTGTCATCAATTGTCCGGGGGGGTCGGCGGCGCAAAGCTCGCTCATTGGCCAGCGCATCAGGCAGTTGGCGGAGGAGAAAAAACTGCCCGTTTTGGCCTATGTTGAGGATGTGGCGGCATCTGGCGGCTATTGGCTGGCCTCAGCGGCAGATGAGATTTATGCCGATGCGACCTCGATTGTGGGCTCCATCGGGGTGGTGGCGGCTGGGTTTGGCTTCACCAAGGCCATTGAAAAGCTGGGGGTTGAGCGGCGGGTTTATACGGCGGGCAAAAACAAGGTGATGCTCGACCCGTTCCAGCCGGAAAAGCCCGAAGATGTGGCGCGTGTGCTGGAATTGCAGGCGGGAATCCACGAGATTTTCAAGGCTCAGGTGCGCTTGCGCCGGGGTGCGCGGCTGAAGGCTGCTGATGATGAGGTTTTCACAGGGGCCTTCTGGACAGGCGACAAAGCCCTAGAAATGGGCCTTATCGACGGGATTGCCGAGATGAATTCGCATCTGAAGTCTCGATTTGGCCCGGATGTGAACATCTTGATGCCTTCTGTTCAGGGAAACTGGCTAACGCGGCGTTTTAAGGTGGATGCCGGGAGCTTGGGCGGCGAAATGGCCGAGGGGCTTGCACAGGGCATGGAACATCGCGCATTGTGGTCTCGTTACGGTCTGTGAGAGAAGGAATGACATTATGGCAACCAAGCTCTTGATCGGCCTTCTGGCTGTTGTGCTGATGGTAAGCCTCATCCGTCGCATGGGCGAATTCATGGCCGCCAAGCGGGTGGCGGTGCGGGCCAATCGGCCTACCAATCTGCGGCGCGATCCGCGTTCGGGTGTGTATTTGCCCGAACGCTGAGACCCAAGGCTTGCTTGACCCTTCGGCCCCCCGCCCATAGGGTGCGGAAAATTCGTGCCGATTTGCGGGGTAATGATTTGGCCAGCCTCAATCCCAAGGGTTCCTTCCAGGACCTCATTCTCACACTGCATCAATATTGGGCAGCGCAAGGCTGCGTGGTGCTGCAACCCTATGACATGGAAGTGGGCGCGGGCACCTTTCATCCGGCCACCACTTTGCGCTCGGTTGGCCCCAGGCCTTGGCGAGCGGCTTATGTGCAGCCATCACGGCGGCCCAAGGATGGGCGCTATGGCGAAAACCCCAACCGGATGCAGCATTATTACCAGTATCAGGTGATCTTAAAGCCTTCGCCGCCAGATTTGCAGGAACTATATTTAGGCTCGCTTGCCGCCATCGGCATCGACATGGGCGTGCATGACATCCGCTTTGTGGAAGATGACTGGGAAAGCCCGACTTTGGGCGCCTGGGGGCTTGGCTGGGAAGTGTGGTGTGATGGGATGGAAGTCTCGCAGTTCACTTACTTTCAGCAAGTTGGCGGGCTTGATTGCGTGCCGGTTTCGGGCGAGCTGACTTATGGGTTGGAACGCTTGGCCATGTATGTGCAGGGCGTGGACAATGTTTATGACCTGAATTTCAATGGCCGCGAGGGTGCGGAAAAGATCACCTATGGCGATGTGTTCCTGCAAGCCGAGCAGGAATATTCGCGCTTCAATTTCGAACATGCCGATACCGCGATCCTGTTGCAGCATTTTGCGGATGCAGAGAAGGAATGCCAAGCCATTCTGGCCGCAGGGGCTAAAACCGCGCGGCATGAAATGGCGCTTCCGGCTTATGATCAGTGCATTAAGGCAAGCCATGCGTTCAATCTGCTCGATGCGCGCGGGGTCATTTCAGTGACGGAACGGCAGGCTTATATTTTGCGCGTGCGTGAACTGGCCAAGGGCTGCTGCGAGGCCTGGGCCCGCACGGCTGGCGGTGGGGTTGATTTAATCATCTGAGTTTGGAGGAAATATCCATGTCCGATAAAGCTGTTATTGCCCAGAAAAGCCCCATCCCGGTGGAAGTGGAAGCGGGCAAGGATTATTGGTGGTGCTCTTGCGGCCAATCCAAGCGCCAACCTTTCTGCGATGGCAGCCACAAGGGCACGAGCTTCACGCCCGTGCAGTGGACGGCAGAAACCACAGGCCGCAAATTCTTCTGCGCCTGCAAGGCCACCAACGGCCAACCTTTCTGCGATGGCGCGCATAAGGCGTTGTGATTGCACGTAAGGGTTGACACGCGCGCTCCTTTGGGTTAGAAAAGCTATAACAGTCGGGAAGGGCCGCCCAATGCGGTTCGCTGAGCGAAAGCTCTCCCGGCTGTCTTCTTTTTTCATTGGGGGAAGAACGACGTGTACCTGCTTTATCTTGATGATGCAGGATCGGTCGGAAATGCTTCCGACAAGCATATTGTGCTTGCCGGAATTGCTCTTTTTGAGCGGCAAATCCACTTTCTCGACAAAGCCCTGAATGAGGCGGCGCGCGCCATTGCACCGGCCAATTCATTCGAAATCGAGTTTCACGCCAGCCATATTCTGGCGGGCAAAGGCTTCTGGCGCAGCCTACCCAAGCTTGTTCGGCGGCAGCATTTGGCGGCTGGGCTTGCTTCGCCAAACCGCCTTCAAGGCAAATGGGCATTATTTGGCGCGGTGGTTGAAAAAGCGGCGGTTTTTCCCGATGATCCGCTGGAATTCGCGTTTGAACAGCTATGTAGCCGTTTTGAACAGTTTCTGACGCGGCTTCACTTCCATGGAAACACCCAGCGCGGGCTGCTGATCCTCGACAAATCAACCATGGAAACCCGCCTGCAACAGTTGGCGCGGGATTTCCGCTTGAACGGGCACCGCTGGGGCCAGCTTCGCAATCTGGTGGATGTGCCGTTCTTCGTGGACAGCCGGGCCACCCGTGCCATCCAATATGCCGACATGGTAGCCTATGCGCTCTGGCGCAAGTTCGAAAAGGGGGATAGTGAGTTCTTCGACATCATTGAACCTGCATTTGACGCCCATGCCGGAGTGCGGCATGGCCTGTGTATCCAAAGCCTGCCAACGAACAGTGAAATGACCCATGCCTGAACTTTTGCTTGAGCTTTTCTCCGAGGAAATCCCGGCGCGTATGCAAGCCAAAGCGGCTGATGATCTGCGCCAGATGGTGACGGATGCGTTGGTGGAGGCGGGGCTTTTGTATGAGGGCGCGCAGGCCCATGCCACACCGCGCAGGCTGGTGCTTTCGGTGGAAGGCTTAGGGGCGGCCACGCCCGATGTGAAGGAAGAGCGCAAAGGACCGCGTGTCGATGCGCCAGAGGCGGCTATTCAAGGCTTTCTCAAATCCACCGGGCTGACGCTGGATCAGTTGCAGGTGCAGGAGGACAAGAAGGGTTCTTCCTATATCGCGCATATCCATAAACAGGGTCGGCCCACGCCGGAGCTGATCGCGCAAATCGTGCCAGCCATCATTGCCAAATTTCCGTGGCCGAAATCCATGCGCTGGGGTTCAGGCTCGATGCGCTGGGTGCGTCCGCTGCATAGTATTCTTTGCACCTTTGATGGTGAAGTCGTGCGGTTTGACGTGGCGGGCATCCATTCGGGCCATGCCACACGCGGGCACCGTTTTATGGCACCTGCGGAGATTACCGCGCGCCGGTTTGAGGATTATGCGGCAAGCCTTCTGAACGCGTGCGTGATGGTGCGCGCTGAGGAGCGCCAGCTTACGATTTTGAACGAAGCCAAAACGCTGGCCTTTGCGCGCGGGCTGGAGCTTGTGGAAGATGAGGCGTTGCTCAAAGAAGTGGCGGGGCTTGTCGAATGGCCCGTGGTGCTGATGGGTGATTTTGAGAAAAGCTTTCTGGATGTGCCGCCAGAGGTGATCATCACCGCCATCAAGACGCACCAGAAATGCTTTGCCTTGCGCGATGCCTCCACGGGCAAGCTGTCGCATCATTACATTCTGGTTGCCAATATCGTGGCAAGCGATGGTGGCAAGCAGATCATTGCGGGCAATAACAAGGTGATTGCCGCGCGGTTGTCGGATGCCAAGTTCTTCTGGGATCAGGACCGCAAGGTGAAGCTGGAAGCGCGTCTGCCGCAGCTTGACGGCATTACCTTCCACGCCAAGCTTGGCACGCAAGGGGCGCGCGTGAACCGAATTGCCGTCTTATCGCGTCATGTCGCCAAGCTCATCGGCAGTGATCCGGCCTTGGCCGAAAAGGCAGCCATCTTTTCCAAGGCGGATCTGGTTTCCGGCATGGTGGGTGAGTTTCCCGAATTGCAGGGCTTGATGGGGCGCTATTATGCGACTGCGGAAGGCATGGAGCCAGATGTCGCGGATGCCATCCGCGATCATTACAAGCCGCAGGGGCCTTCGGATGGCTTGCCCGTCTCCAAAACGGGTATAGCGGTGGCGTTGGCCGACAAGATCGACATTCTCACCGGCTTCTGGTCGATTGATGAAAAGCCCACAGGCTCGAAAGACCCTTACGCGCTCAGGCGGGCGGCGTTGGGTGTGGTGCGGTTGATACTTGAGCAGGAATTGCAGCTCAATCTCACCAAGCTGTTCACCTTGGCAGGTGCCAGCGCGGAACATGCGCGTGATTTGCTCAGCTTCTTTGCCGATCGCCTGAAAGTGTATCTGAAGGAAAAAGGCGCGCGGCATGATTTGATTGATGCGGTGTTCGCGCTGCCCGGCCAAGATGATCTTTTGCTGGTGGTCAAGCGCGTGAATGCGTTGTCCGCTTTCCTCGACAGTGATGACGGGCGCAATCTGCTGGCAGGCGTGAAGCGGGCTTCGAATATTCTTCGCATTGAGGAAAAGAAGGACGGGCGGGCCTATCATTCGGATGTGAATATCGCTCTGCTCATTCAAGGTGAGGAAAAGACGCTGCATACGGCTGTCTCGACGGCCTTGGCACAGGCGCGCCGGGCGATTGAGGCGGAAGATTTTGAGGGCGCCATGCGCGTCATGGCCAAATTGCGCCTGCCGGTGGATGGGTTCTTCGACAAGGTGACGGTGAATGCCGATGATCCGAGTTTCCGGGAAAACCGATTGAAGCTCTTGAACCGGATCCGGGAAGCGACCTTGGCAGTGGCGGATTTTTCACGGATTGAGGGTTAAAGCTGGTTTCCAGCTTTCCGAGCCTTTTCTGCATCCTGCGTCGCAAATTGCGAGAGTTCCGGCGTTCGGTGCTTGATTTGGCGCGCTGCACGCCTCTAGAACAGTTTCCGGGCGGCTTCTCACGTGCTGGCCTAAGCTTTGCATCGGCCTGTGGCCCCTTCAGTTGCAAGCAAAGAGAAGCGCCATGAACCTCCAGTGGAAGCAGATGTTAGACATGTCAGAGACGCGTTGGGTTTACAGGTTCGGCGGGGGCAGTTCGGATGGCACTTCGGCCATGCGTAATCTGCTTGGCGGCAAGGGGGCCAATCTGGCCGAGATGGCCAATCTGGGGCTTCCGGTTCCTCCCGGTTTCACGCTGACCACGGAAGTTTGCACGGCCTTCTATACCAACGGCCAAAAGATGCCCGACGGGGTGCAAGCCCAAGTGGCGGATGCGGTTGCCTTCATCGGCGATCGGGTTGGTGCCACATTCGGCGATGCTTTGCGCCCGTTGCTTGTCTCGGTGCGTTCGGGTGCGCGCGTTTCCATGCCCGGCATGATGGATACGGTGCTTAATCTGGGCCTGAATGATGTGACGGTTGAGGGCTTGGCAAAACGCTCCGGTGACGCGCGCTTCGCGCTCGATAGCTATCGCCGCTTTATCCAGATGTATGCGGATGTGGTGCTGGGGGTGGAGCATCATCTGTTTGAGGATATTCTGGAAGAATATAAGGAAGTGCATGGGGCAGCACTCGACACCTCGCTCAAAGCTGATGATTGGCGGCTGGTGATCGCACGTTACAAGGCGTGTGTGCTGGAAAACACAGGTGCGGAATTCCCGCAGGATGTGCATGAGCAGCTTTGGGGGGCCATCCGTGCGGTGTTTCTTTCCTGGCATGCCGCACGCGCCATCACCTATCGGCGTTTGAACAATATTCCCGAAGATTGGGGCACGGCTGTGAATGTGCAGGCGATGGTGTTCGGCAATATGGGCGATACTTCGGCCACGGGGGTTGCCTTCACGCGCAATCCTTCAACGGGCGAGAATGAGCTTTACGGCGAATTTCTGGTGAATGCCCAGGGTGAGGATGTTGTCGCAGGCATTCGCACGCCGCAGAACATCACCGAGGCGGCGCGCCTTGCAGCAGGATCGGACGCGCCGTCGCTGGAAGCCATCATGCCGGAGACGTTCAAGCAGCTTGTCGGCGTGTTCGACAAGCTTGAACGCCATTACCGCGATATGCAGGATTTGGAATTCACCATTGAAGACGGCAAATTGTGGATGCTGCAAACCCGTTCCGGCAAGCGCACCACCAAGGCTGCCCTGAAGATTGCCACGGACATGGCCCATGAGGGCCTGATTACGCGCGAGGAAGCTGTGCTGCGGATTGATCCGATGGCGCTCGACCAGTTGCTGCATCCGACTTTGGACCCGAAAGCCAAGCGCGATGTGATTGGCATGGGGCTTCCGGCTTCTCCGGGTGCGGCCTGTGGGGAAATTGTGTTTGATTCCGGTGAGGCCGAGAAGCTGAAAGGGCAAGGGCGCGCGGTCATTCTGGTGCGGGCGGAAACCAGCCCAGAAGATATTCACGGCATGCATGCCGCTGAAGGCATTTTGACCACGCGCGGCGGCATGACGAGCCATGCGGCTGTGGTGGCGCGCGGCATGGGCAAGCCTTGTGTTTCGGGGGCGGGCAGCTTGCGCGTTGATTATGAGCGCCAGGAATTGACGGCACAGGGTGGCGTGAAGCTCACCAAGGGCGAGGTCATCACCATTGATGGTTCCACCGGCAGCGTGATGCGTGGTGCGGTGCCCACGGTGAAGCCTGAATTGTCTGGTGATTTTGCCAATCTCATGGTCTGGGCGGATGCGGCCCGGCGCATGAAGGTGCGTGCCAATGCCGAAACACCTATGGATGCGCGCGTGGCGCGCGAATTTGGTGCCGAAGGCATTGGGCTTTGCCGCACGGAACATATGTTCTTTGATGCGGAGCGGCTTGTGGCCATGCGCGAGATGATTTTGGCGGACAATGAAAAGGGCCGTCGGGCCGCACTTGCCAAGATTTTACCCATGCAGCGCAATGATTTTGTTGAACTATTTGTCATCATGTCCGGCTTGCCGGTGACCATCCGCCTGCTCGATCCGCCTTTGCATGAATTCTTGCCGCATAGCGATGAGGATATCGGCGAAGTTGCCGATGCCATCGGGGCGGATGTGGAGAAGCTGAGGGCGCGGGTGGCGGAATTGCATGAGTTCAACCCCATGCTCGGCCATCGCGGGGTGCGTCTTGCGGTTTCCTATCCCGAGATCGCCGAAATGCAGGCACGGGCGATTTTTGAGGCCGCGATCGAAGCGGGTGCCAAGACGGGGCGTCCGATCATTCCGGAAGTGATGGTGCCTTTGGTGGCAGCAAAAGCGGAGCTGGACATGGTGAAAGCACGCATCGTGGCCGTTGCCGAAGCGGTGAAGGCCGAGCGCAATGCCACATTGGAATATTCCGTTGGAACGATGATCGAATTGCCGCGCGCGGCGCTGCGGGCTGGCGAAATTGCCGAATCAGCGGAATTCTTCTCCTTCGGCACCAATGACCTGACCCAGACCACCTTCGGCATCAGCCGGGATGATTCAGCCCGGTTCATCGGCGAATATACCGCCAAGGGGATTTTCAAGGCCGATCCGTTCATCTCCATCGACACGGAAGGTGTGGGTGAATTGGTGCGAATCGCGGCCGAACGGGGGCGCGCCACCCGGCCTGACATCAAGCTTGGTATTTGTGGTGAGCATGGCGGGGACCCTGCTTCCATTCACTTTTGCGAGACTGTGGGGCTGGATTATGTGTCCTGCTCGCCGTTCCGGGTACCGATTGCCCGTTTATCTGCCGCACAGGCAGCCTTGCGTAATAAGTTGACGTAACTGGCTGATTAATCATAGCCACACAACACAACCTGCGGTCGGGCTCGTTTTGTTGCTGGCAATGGTTAACTTATGCTAAACGGAGGGGCATAAGGTGGCGGTACGGGGCTGGCCCTCATGGGTTGCTCCACAGCTTATCGAGGGCAAGTGCTGGCAAAGCAGGCAAAATCGACTTTTGATGATGGGCTGGACTGGTTGTCCGATATGGACGAGCCGCCGGTACGTGTTATCGATTTCGTTCCCCACGCGCTGGCCGGGGCCGCGGTGGTTGCCTGTTTTGCGCTGCTGGGTGCCTATTTTGGGCATCATTCAGCCAATGGGGCACTTCCGGCGGACTTTACGGAGGTCGTTTCTACCTCAGAGCTTTCGCAAGCCGCCATTTTGACGCGCGGCGCGCTGCTTAACTTGCCGGAAGGTGGGGAGATTTTCGTCAGGCCCCAGAGTGAGCAACAGGTTATGACCGCGCTGAAGGGTGACTATCTGCACATCCGGCCGCGGGTGCTCCAGGCCACCTACAGCCCAGACAAATCGATTGAAAAAGACGCGCCCCAGCCGCCAGAGCTTACCGACGCGCCGTCCATCGCCATGTTGGAACAGCTGTTCCGCCGCGCGGATGAAACCAAGCGCGGTGCCACCTCGCAGCGCAAGCAACAGATGGCTGAGCAGCAATGCTTGGCGCGCGCCATTTACTTTGAAGCGCGTTCGGAGAGCGAATTGGGCCAGCGCGCCGTGGCACAAGTCATCATCAACCGCTCCAAAGACCCCGCTTATCCCAATACGGTGTGCGGCGTGATCTATCAGGGTGCCGAGCGGCCGAATAGTTGCCAGTTCTCCTTCGCCTGTGACGGGCTTTCCGATGAGCCCAAAACACGTAAACAATGGGCGACGGCGCAAAAGATCGCCAAGCAGGCTTTGGCGGGCAAGAATGAAATGACCATCGTTGCCGCCGCCACCCATTATCACGCCGATTATGTGACGCCGAAATGGTCACACTCGCTGCGCCGCATCATGAAGATCGGGCGGCATATTTTCTACGAAGGCTAAAACAAGAAGCTTTCGCCGTGGCGTAAAATGGCTTCGGCTTGCTTGGTGAAGGCGTTTGACGGGCCTTCGTGCAGAACAAAGCTTTCCAATATTTCCACCTGCCCCGCTTTGACCTTGCGCGCGCGTACAATGGCGCGGATGGGCGTTTCATGGGCACGCGCGGCCATGGGCTTGATGCGGATGGCATTAAAACCGTTGGCTTGCATGAGGGCCGCGATGGCGCGCGCTTCCTGCCAGCGGTGAATGAAGGTGAGGCTGCCATCTGGCGCGATGAGCCTGCCCAGATTGGCAACCCAGAGCGCCACCCCCCCCGCCTCCAGCGCATGTGCGCGCGCTTTCAGCGCATGGGGGGAATGGGTGGCGGCATGGTTTTCAAACCAAGGCGGATTGGCAAAGCCATGTGCGAAGCTTTCGGATGGGGGCAGATGATCCCCGGTGATGTCGGCTTCGATCACCGCAAGCTTTAGCCCATTGCGGAGGGCATTTTCGCGCGCGAGCTTGGCGGTGGTGGGTTCGCGCTCAATGCCGGTCAAATGGATGTCCGGCACACGGGCGAGCAGGCAGAGTGCCGCGACCCCCGGCCCGGTTCCGGCTTCCACAATTTTGTCACCGGGTTTGGGGGCAAGGCTGGCGGCGAGAAACACCGAATCCACGCCCGCCCGAAAACCCTTTTTCGGCTGCAATATCCGTAGCTTACCGCCCAGAAAGGCATCATCCGTTGTGATCATGCAGGCACGGTGCCACAGGCGGGGCTTGTGTGTCTTGGTCAATCTGTCACGCTTGCAACCCCCCCTGCCCGCCTTCTATCTTGCAGTCCACGTCAAGTTTTTTGGGGATATGTGAGGTTCGTGTGGGAGTAGTGGTTCCTTTTGAAGGCAGCGGCGAGCGCGGGGCGAGTTTGGATGCGCTGCTGGCGTTGACCGCCAAGGACATGGATAAGGTCAACGAAGCGATCCTTGCGCGCGCGGCCTCCCATGTCGATATGATCCCAGAAC
>CAJBCQ010000019.1 GCA_903951595.1 uncultured Hyphomicrobiales bacterium
ATCTCGGTCCACCGCAGAGAGCTTGTTCATCGAAAGCACCGTAAAACTTCCCCACACGGCCGGATCTTGCTTGCGGGCTTGGCCCTCCGGCGAGAGCAGGAAATCAGCAAAAACCATCGCCCCTTCCCGATGTGCGGCATTGAAAGGAATGGCCACGAAATGGGCGTTGCCAATCATGCCGCCATCAAACACGAAGCTACGCACGCTTTCAGGCAAATCCTTTTGCGCGATCGAGGCACTCACCTCCGCGGGATCAAAAGAGATGCCGATATCGGTCTCACCATCCGCCACAAGCTGACGCAATTCCGCGCCATTTTGCGGGAACGCCCGGCCCTGCCGCCAAGCCACCGCGTGTAATTCATCAAGCCACTGCCACAAAGGCTCTGTAACTTTTGCAAAATCCGCCACGGGCTTGGCCAACAAGGCGCGATCGACTGTGAAGCCTGTTAGGATTTGCTTGAGGAAGCTTGCGCCCAGAAAATTCGTTGGATCAGGATAGGTCACACGCCCCCTATGGGCCTTGGCATATGCCAACAAACCGATGGCTGATTTTGGCGGCGTGGGAACGCGCGTGCTATCGGCATAAAATACCAACTGCGCCAGCCCCCAGGGCGATTCATAGCCTTCCACCGGAATAGTGAAATCACTCACCGTCACAGGGCTTGCCACAGGATCAACAAAGGCAAAGCTCGGCAGGCTTTGCGCCCAAGGACCATAGAGCAGCCCCTTTTCTTTCATCGAAGCGAAATTGGCACCATTGATCCAGATGAGATCCACACTACCGCCCGATGTGAGACCTGCTTGGCTTTCCGCCAGAACGCGCGAAACGGCATCGGCCGTATCGGCAAGCTTCACGTGAACGACCTTCACGCCATAACGCTTTTCAGTTTCAGCCCCCGCCCAAGCGATGAAATCATTGATGCGCTGTTCCCCGCCCCAGGCGTGAAAATAGACCGTCTGCCCGCGCGCTTGGCCGATGACAGCTTGCCAATCCAATGCCGCCGCCATCGCCCAGCGTGGCGCGAACAAAGCCCCGGCGGCAGCACCCAGCAAGGAACGGCGGTTGAGATGGTACATGGGGCTTGCTCCATTGACGGAAAATACAGATCATTTTTTGGTTTTAATGGAATATGTATTCCATTATTCTGGCTCATCATAAGGATGACGGAACCATTGCGCGAATGAAAACATCGGCGAAAAACCTGCCGCGCGACTTTGAAGCGCTGCGCGCGCGCATTATCGCAGAACATCCCAGCCTGCCGCGCCGGCTTGCCCAAATCGCGGCTTTTGCCCTCGAAAGGCCCGATGAAATCGCCTTGGGCACGGCGGTGAGCATTGCCAAAAAGGCCGATGTGCAACCCTCAACACTGATCCGCTTTGCCCAAGCCATGGGCTATGAGGGCTTTACAGACTTGCAAAGCGTGTTCCGCGAACGCTTGCGGGAGCGCGTGCTGAATTACGAAGAACGCCTCAATCTCGTGAACCAGCACACCCGCGAACTGGGCCGCGAAGAACGCCTATTGCAGGGCTTTGCAGAGGCCTCCATGCGTTCAGCCGCATCTTTGCATGAACGCATGGATCCAGGAGAGCTTGAACGCAGCACAGCCATTCTGGCGGGTGCTGATACGATCTATATTGTCGGCCTGCGCCGCTCTTTCCCCATTGCCGCCTATATGGCCTATGCCTTTGGAAAATTAGGGGTGAAAACCGTGCTGGCCGGAACCGCAGGCGGGCTTGAGCCGGAACTCATCGGCTTTGCCGGTCCCAAAGATGCCATCATCGCCATCAGCTTCGCGCCCTATGCGCCTGCCACCATTGATTTGGCAGCAGAAGCCGCCACGCGCGGCGTGCCGCTGATTGCCATTACCGACAGCCCCTTTTCGCCCGTGGCGCAAAATGCCAAAGGCTGGTTTGAGGTGGTGGAGGCCGATTTCGAAGGCTTCCGCTCGCTTGCCGCAAGCTTCACCCTGGCTGCGACCTTGACAGTGGCCGTCGCCCAACGCCGCCGGACCCAACGCTGATGCTGGTGATTTTCGATTGCGATGGCGTGCTGGTGGACAGTGAAAGCCTTGCCGCTGAGGCCATGAGCCTTTTGCTCGCCCAACATGAAATTCATGTGAGCGTGACGGATCTTCTGCAAT
>CAJBCQ010000020.1 GCA_903951595.1 uncultured Hyphomicrobiales bacterium
CTCCATCGCGGCAATCTTAGCGGCAATCTGCCCCAGCGTCTGATGCTCGGCTTCTATCGCGGCAATCTTGGAGGTGATGTGTTCGAGCGTGTCATTCCCACCTTCCATCGCGGTAATCTTAGCGGCAATCTGCCCCAGCGTTTCATGCTCGGCTTCTATCGCGGCAATCTTGGAGGTGATGTGTTCGAGCGTCTCATGCCCACCTTCCATCGCGGCAATCTTAGCGGCAATCTGCCCGAGTGTTTGATGCTCGGCTTCTATCGCGGCAATCCTGGTGGTGATGTGTTCGAGTGTTGCATACTCGGCTTCCATCGTGGCCATCTTGGCGGTGATGTGTTCGAGTGTCTCATGCTCAACTTCCATCGCAGCAATCTTGGAGACGATTTGTTCCAGCGTCTCATGCACGGCCTGCAATGTTGCCTGCGTGTGCTCATCGGCATTGCGTGAGCTTTCGGCAACCGAGTTCAGGGCCGCTTCCAATGCCGCAAGTTCCGGTGACGGACCTTGGCCGGAGGAAGTCTCGTCAAGCCTGCTCATAATATCGGCGATGGAATGCTCAAGCACGCTCATCTGAACAAGCTGTTCTTCGGCAACCGTCAGGCGGGCATGCAAATCCGCCACCTGATTGGCAAGCTCTGTCTCGGCCTCGAACGAAAGGCTCTGGGTAGCGGCCTGATCGGCGCGCTTTGACACACGCGCCAGATCCGCGCGCAAAGCATTACCCATGTTCTGCAAATCACCTTGCAGAATGGTGATAGCACCGGTGTCCACCGCATTTTCCTGAAGCACATCCATGCGCTCTTTCAAAAACGTGATGTCAGCGCGCGTGCGGCTCGTTTCGGCAACGCTAGGCTGGCGGATGAGATCAATACGCTCATTCACCCTGGCGATGTGGCTTTCCATCACGCCCAGAAGCTCTTGTGTCTGCTCGCCGCTGTCAGCCCGGTCTTGCCTGCGCGTCAATTCCTGAATGCGCTGGTCGAGCCTTCGGATGGCCGCTTCGCTGGTGTCATTTTCCTGAACGCGCGCCAGCTTGCCCTGCATGTCACCCAACTGCTCGCGGGTGCGCTTCTCGTTCACCTCCATATGGCTCACGATATTGCGGATGGCTGATTCAACGGCCCGGAAGCCAGGATCATCCTCGCGTGACTCATGAGGCCTTGGAGCGGTTATTTGCTGGGCCAGTTCTTCCAGCCGTTCGGTAATGGTCTCGAAGGCCGTTTCCGTGCGTCGCTCGCTGGCCGCAAGCCGCTCCAGAACATCGCTTACCAGACGTGGATCAGGCCCGCGCTCGCGGCTGGCCATGAAGCGATTGGCAGCGGTGTGCTGGCTCTGCTGGTCCATGCGGCCAAGCCGTTCTGAAACCCGCCCCAACCGTTCACCACGCGAAGGCTGCCGGCGCGGCGGCTCGTAATGATCGTCCTCGTCCTCGTCATCCGTCTCGGCCTGTTCGAGAATGACACCGTTCAGCCATTCGCCGAGCGAAAGCCCAGATCGGCGGGCGGCATATTTTGCGGCCTCGCGGACTTCAGGCTCGATGCCTTTGACGCTCCAGGGGATGCCTGGCTTCATGGGACTCTCACTTTTCTTGACACCCGGCATTGCGGCCGACATTGCTCGGTCCCGAAAGTTAACTGTTTCGGTAAATATTCGGTTAAGTCTCACCCAAAGCGGGAATTTTCGTTAATCGCGCTATCAGAGCTTGCAGCTTAATCGGATGTATTGGTAACTAGCCGCTTGCGCTGATTGGTTGTGCGCCCGCCAGGTTGACGCTAAGTCAGCATATGGGTGCTGGACGACACCGCGCCAGATAACGACACAAGGGGGGACGGCACCGATGAGCATAGGCGCAGAACCAGAACGGCAAAGCCGTGAGAAGATTTATTCGATCACGGAACTGTGCCGTGAATTTGATGTCACCCCTCGCACCTTGCGCTTTTATGAGCAAAAAGGCTTGATTTCGCCGGCCCGCCGCGGCTGGACCCGGCTTTATTCCTACCGCGACCGCGCCCGCCTGAAGCTGGTGCTGCGGGGCAAGAAGGTCGGCTTCGCGCTCGAAGAAATCAAAGAAATGCTCGATCTGTATAATCTGCGCGATGGCCAGATGACGCAACTCACCGTGGCCTCCAGCAAAATGCGCGAGCGTTTGCAGGCGCTGCGTCACCAGCGCGGCGAATTGGAAGAAGCCATTGGCGATCTGGAACGCACCTGCGAAATCGTGGATGGCATGCTGCGCGAAAGAACACTCGCCGAAACTGGCTGAGGCCTCCGGGCGTCCCGAAACCCGCCCGCTCCCAAAGAAAAGCACGCGCCACCAGCCCACCACAAACGCGCAACGGCAGCTAAACCTTCGCCGCTTGCGCTTATCTGTAGCGTTCGCTAGCCGCGATCAGGGCAGCCGTAATGCCAGGCTCGGTCGAAGCGTGCCCAGCATCCGTGACGATGATATAATGCGCCTGCGGCCAAGCCTTGTGCAGCAAATGCGCTGTGGCAAGCGGCGTCACCACATCATGACGGCCATGAATAATGGTGCCGGGAATGCCGGCAAGCTTATGAGCATTCCGCAACAGCTCATCATCATGTTCAAAGAAGCCGCGATTAACAAAATAATGGCATTCGATGCGCGCAAAGGCGAGCGCATAGGCATCCTCACCAAATTTCTGCACGCGGTCATTATCAGGATAAAGCGACAGGGTAGCCCCCTCCCACTGGCTCCACGCTCGTGCTGCCGCAAGGCGTATGGCCGGGTCGGCTCCCGTCAGCCGACGGTAATAGGCCGCCATCATATCATGGCGTTCATCTTCGGGAATGGGAGCGAGATAAGCTTCCCAGGCATCTGGATAAATCCAATTCGCCCCTTCCTGATAAAACCACAAAAGCTCCGCGCGCCGCAGCGTGAAGATGCCGCGCACGATAAGTTCGGTCACGCGCTGCGTATGGCTTTGTGCATAGGCCAAGGCCAGCGTGCTGCCCCAGCTGCCACCCATCACCTGCCAGCGTTCAATGCCCAAATGCTCACGCAGCTTCTCCATGTCGGCCACAAGATCCCACGTCGTATTGCCTTCAAGCTCGGCATGTGGGGTTGAGGCACCGCAGCCGCGCTGGTCAAACTGGATGATGCGGTAATGCGCCGGATCATGTAGGCGGCGCAGATAGGGGTTGGAGCCTGCCCCCGGCCCACCATGCAGCACCACCACGGGCTTGCCCTGCGGATTGCCGCATTCTTCAAAGGCGATCTCATGCAAGCCACTAACCTGAAGCCGGCCCTGCCGGTAGGGAAGGATTTCGGGAAAAGCGGCAAGCCGACTCATGGGTGTAAACTCCCTAAAAATGCATGCCTTTTCCTCGCATGGGCCTTGCTGGCCGTCAACGCTCGCAAGCCCTTGGCGAAAGCGCCAGACCAAGCTAGGCTTTTGGTCATCGCAGCGTGCGTTAACCGGGGAAATAAGGAACTATTCTCGCATGACTGGACACAAGATCATCATTGCAGACGATCATCCCCTATTCCGGGATGCCCTGAAACAGGCGCTGGAAGGTGCCGATCTCCAGCTCGAAATCGACGAGGCAGGCGCTCTCGACAAGGTGATTTCAACTTTGGAAGCAGGCGAAGGCACCCACGACCTCATCCTGCTCGATCTCAAAATGCCGGGCGTGCAAGGTTTTTCCGGCCTTGTTTATCTGCGCGCGCAATATCCGGCCATTCCTGTGGTTGTCGTATCCGGCAATGAGGATACCGATGTGATGCGCCGCGCGGTGGCACTGGGTGCTTCCGGTTTCATCCCCAAATCCTCCCATGTGCAAACCATGCGCGATGCGGTGGCCGCTGTGCTGAATGGATCGGTTTGGATGCCGCCGGGTGTTTCGGCTGGTGGTGCGGGTGACGCCGAAACCGACAAGCTCGCCCTTCGCCTCGCCACGCTCACCCCCCAACAGGTGCGCGTGCTGATGATGCTGCGCGAGGGGCTTTTGAACAAGCAGATCGCCTATAATCTTTCCGTCTCCGAAGCCACTGTGAAGGCCCATGTTTCGGCCATCCTGCAAAAGCTTAATGTGGAAAGCCGAACTCAGGCCGTGATCGCGGCAAGCCGCATTGATGGAGATGCGGTTCAGTCAGTGAACTGAAGCCGCAGGCGCCTCCAGCCGCGCAATGGCGTGCGACAAGGCCGCGCGCAAGGCGGCGGGCTTCACGGGCTTGCGTAAATAGACAATATCCTGCCGCTGGGCCAATTCCTGCACAGACAGACTACGGTCTGCCGTGATGAGCATGGCCGGAATATGCCTTCCCGCCCGCTGGCGCAGGCTTTCGACCAGAATGATCCCATCATCCTGATGCAGGTGATAATCGGCCAGAATAATCGAAATCTCTTGCGCCTGCCTTGTCATGACTTCCACCGCATCCGCGGCACTGGCTGCGGTCACCACCTCAAGCCCCCAGCCTTCGAGCAATAGGCGCATGCCATCCAGAATGGCCGGTTCATTATCGATGACCAAAAGCTTCCATTGACCCAAGGGCCGGATGGTTTGCGTGGCACGCGGGGCAAGCTTTGTTTTCATTGGCTGAATGCGCGCAAGCGGCACCGTGATGGCAAAAGTCGAGCCTTCATGCTCGCGTGAATTCAGATCAAGCTTATGGCCCAGAACCTGCGCCATGCGATCGACAATCGAAAGCCCAAGCCCCAGACCCGGCTGACCAGAACCCTGCGCCAGACGCTCAAATTCCACGAACACCGTGCGTTGCTTGGCCTGCGGAATGCCGTGGCCAGTATCGTGAACCTCAATACGCAAGCTCTGCCCCTGCCTGCGGCAGCCGATCAGCACGCTGCCTTCATCGGTATATTTGACCGCGTTGGAGACAAGATTTTGCAATATGCGCCTGAGCATACGCCGGTCGGAGCGCACGCTGGCACTGCAATGGGCAAGCCGTATCTTCAATCCCTTGGCACGCGCGGCGGTTTCATTTTCGGCATGAAGTTGTGACAGCACTTCATCAATCCGAAACTCGCTAATGTCTGGCCGCATGGCCCCTGCATCCAGCCGAGACATATCGAGCAGCGCGTTGAGGATTTCCTCCATGCTTTCCAGCGACTGGTCCACATTGCGGGCAAGCTCCCCCTCACCCTTATGGCGTAAGCGTTCCACAAGGCTTGAGGTGAAAAGCCGGGCCGCATTGAGCGGTTGCAGAATATCGTGGCTGGCAGCCGCAATGAACCGGGTTTTGCCGATATTGGCTTCTTCTGCCTCAACCTTGGCCTGTGCCAGTTCGTGGTTGAGTTCGGTAAGCTCGGCGGTCCGCGCCATTACCCGCTTTTCCAACGCTTCGGCTGTCTCTGCGGCTTGCGTGATGTCGGCAAAGGTCACAACAACACCACCATCGGGCATTTCACTCGCCCCCACCTCGATGACACTGTCATTGAGCCGTTCCCGCCAAGTCTCATGCGTCACAGCGATCCGTCGAACGCGCTCGGCCACGGCAGCTTCATATTGGCTGGGTGGTAGGGATGAATAAAGCAGCATCAAGCGCACAACCTCATCCAGCGGCACCCCCACCCTGCCAAATTCCGCAGGCAGATCCAGCAAGGTTCGATATTGTCGGTTCCAGCAGATGAGGCTGAGATTGGCGTCAAACACCGCAATGCCCTGGCTCACATTGTCGATGGCCGATTGCAAAAGATCACGGTTATATTGGATGGCAGCGGATGCCTCGTCGAGCAGCTTGACGGCGCTGCGCGCATTCTTGGTGTGCCGCTCAAGCATCAATCCCATGATGAGGCGCGACGAGGCAGCTCCCACGGCACTGGCGAGCAAATGCTCGGCAAAGCGCAGCGTCTTGCCGTCAGCTTCGGCAAGCGGGTCATATTCTTGGCCACGGCTTTGCACGAAACTATCAAAAGCCTGCGCGGTGCGTTCAGCACCCAGATAGCGTTCCACCGCCGCGCGCACTTGACTGACACTGATCGACGTACGCCATAGGCGGAAATTGGGCGCACCGGATGGCAGGTCCGGCGAGATGAACTGGCTGGCTTGCGCGCGCTCCAGCACACCGGGTGCGCGCGCCACCGATACCAGCAAGAAGCCAGCAAGATTAGCCGCAAGGCTCCACAACACACCATGGCTCAAGGCATCCAGTTCAATGCCAAACATCTGCTGTGGCCGCAGCCACGAAAGCCCGAAAGGCCCTTGCGAGACAAAGCCCTCTG
Organism: uncultured Hyphomicrobiales bacterium; assembly: GCA_903951595.1. Classification (GTDB taxonomy): domain Bacteria; phylum Pseudomonadota; class Alphaproteobacteria; order Rhizobiales; family Aestuariivirgaceae; genus CABJBCQ01. Next base: position 6,198 of record CAJBCQ010000020.1, read on the forward strand.
GCACGAACCCGGCTTGCGCCAAGGTTGGCAGAATGAGCGTATAGGTCCACACCGCAAAGCCTGCCAAAATGCCAGCCATGGCACCGGCTGCGGTACCGCGCCGCCACACGAGGCCCATAAAGAATGCGGGCGCAAATTGCGCGATGGCGGCAAAGGAAATGAGCCCAATCTGCGCCAGCGCCACATGCGCGCCCAGCAGTTCAAAATAGACAAAGGCCAGCGCCAGCACAGCCACAATGACCGCGCGCCGGATGCAGATAATAAGCCTTCCCATGTCAAGCAGCCCCGGCCGCTCATGGCGCAGCAACAAGGGTAGCACGAGATTGTTGCAGATCATGATCGACAGCGCGACCGTCTCCACAATCACCATGGCGGTTGCCGCTGAAAGCCCGCCGAGAAAGGCGATGATGGCAATGGAGGACGCCTTATTGGCGATCGGCAGCGCCAGCACAAACCCATCGCCGCCTTCAGCGGTGCCAAACAGGATGAGCCCCGCCGCCGCCACCGGCACCACGAACAGATTGATGGCAACGAGATAAGCCGGAAATAACCAGCGCGCCATGCGTACATCCGCAAGCGAGCGGTTCTCCACCACCATCACATGAAATTGGCGTGGCAAGAGGATGATGGCGAACAGCGACAAAAGCGTCATGGTGATCCAGCTTGCCGGATCAATAGCGCGGGTGAAAACGCCGCCCAAATCTGGCATGTTGCGGATCTGGCTGATGATCTGGTCCGGCCCTCCCATCATGGCAAAGGTCACGAATGCGCCCACGATCATGAAAGCCACCAGCTTGACGATGGACTCAACCGCAACGGCCAGAATCATCCCGTCCTGATGCTCTGTCGCATCGCTGTGGCGGGTGCCGAAAGCCCAGGCGAAGGCGGCCATGGCGATGGTCACGGCCAGAGCCAACTCATCGCTCGTCTGCAATCCCGTGAATCCGGGCTGGCCGCCGGGCACCGCGATCATCACCTGCAAGGCACCCGACACCGCCTTTAACTGTAGGGCGATATAGGGCACGACGCCAATCATCGCGATCACCGCCACAAGCGCGCCTAAAAGCTGGTTCTTGCCATAACGGGCTGAAATGAAGTCAGCGATGGAGGTGATGTTCTGGCGCTTTGATATACGCACCACCGCCTGAATGAGGCGCGGCGCGAAGGCGATAAATAGGATGGGGCCGATATAGATCGGCAGAAAGTCAAAGCCGGAACGCGCGGAAAGCCCCACACTGCCGAAAAAAGTCCAGCTTGTGCAGTAAACGGCCAGTGAGAGGGCATAAATCAGCGGCCGTGGTGCGGACGAGGCTCGCCCACGCGAGATGCGGTCGCCATGGCTTGCTACGGCAAAGAGCAGCCCGACATAGGCAATCGCGATGGCGATGAGCATCCAGCTTGAAAGCATTATCCGGTTGTAACCTCATTCCAGATGCAAGTAGAAAGATCCGCGCCCATGCTGGCGCATTCGGCCATAAAATCAAGCTGAGGAGCAACCATGCTGAACGACTTTCGTCAATTCGCCCTTCGCGGCAATGTTGTTGATCTGGCCATCGGCGTCATCATCGGCGCCGCTTTTGGCAAAATCGTTGAATCTTTGGTCGGTGACATCTTGATGCCGGTGATCGGTTCGATTACTGGCGGCATCGATTTTTCCAATTATTTTGCCCCGCTGTCGTCAAATGTGTCCTCCACGGTGCTGGCGCAGGCGCGTGAGCAGGGAGCGGTTCTGGCTTATGGCAATTTCATCACGGTGGTGGTGAATTTCCTGATCGTGGCCTTTGTACTGTTTCTCGTCGTCAAGGCCATTTCCACCGCCCGTGCCCGTTTTGCCGCTGAGGAAGCCGCAGCGGTTGCCGCGGTTCCGCGTTCGGAAGAATTGCTCACCGAAATCCGCGATCTGCTTGCCAAGAAGCCCCGCAAGGGCTGACACTGCGTTTCACAGAACAGCCAAAGGCTTGAGGGCGGCAATATGAGTGCAGATCAGAAAGTGTTGTCGTCCTTAAGGCCCGGCGTGGCTACGGAGCCCATGTCTGGCATTGTGGATACCTACATCTATGCGATGGGAAAGCCCGATGTGATCCCGCTCTGGGTCGGGCAGGGCCACCTGCCCACCCCGGCTTTCATCGCCGAACCTGCGGCTCGCGCACTTGCCGCAGGGGAAACTTTTTACACACATCAGCGCGGCTTGCCTGAATTGCGCCAATCGCTGGCTCAATATCACGCCCGCGCTTATGGCAAGGCTTTTGATGCTGAGAACTTCACTGTCTGCCAATCGGGCATGCAATCCATTCAACTGGCGCTACAGGCCATTCTCAGCCCCGGTGATGAGGTAATCCTGCCCGTTCCGGCTTGGACGAATTATGCCGCAACCTTGCGGCTTGCAGGCATGAAGCCCGTGGAAGTGGCCCTCGATTTTGACGGCAAATCATGGACGCTCGATCCCGCCCGCTTATTTGCCGCCATCACCCCGCGCACGCGCGCCATTCTGATCAACACCCCGGGCAATCCGCTCGGCCATGTTTTAAGCCACCAGGTGCTGCAAGCCATTCTGGATGAATGCCGCCGCCGCAGGCTGTGGATCATCGCCGATGAGGTCTATGGCCGCTTCTATTACAGCGGCAACAAGCCCGGCCAACCTGCCCCTAGCTTTCTGGATATTTGCGACACCGAAGAACGCATTTTCTTCTGCAATACGTTTTCGAAAAACTGGGCCATGACGGGTTGGCGCGTCGGCTGGTGCATGGCACCCAAGGCGCTGGGGCCGATCTTGGAAAATCTCGTCCAATACAACACCTCTGGCGTCACCACCTTCCTACAGCGCGGCTGTATCGCAGCCCTCGATGAGGGGGACGCCTTTCTGGCCGATCAAATCAGCCAAGCCGAACAGGGCCGCCGCATCATCTGCGAACGGCTGGCCAAAGCGCCGGGTGTCCGCTTTGCTTGGCCTGAGGGTGCATTTTACCTGTTCTTCAAGGTGGAAGGTGCCACCGATTCCGCCGCCCTTTCCCGCACGCTCATCGATCAAGCCCGTGTGGGCTTAGCCCCCGGCAACGCCTTCGGCCAAGCCGGCCAAGGCTTCCTGCGCCTTTGTTTTGCCCGTGATCCTGCCCAGCTTACCGAGGCCGCCGAGCGGCTGGGAAATTGGCTGGAGCGAAACGAGAGGTAAAACGCCAAGGAAAGATAAACCCAAGCGCATTCTAAATGAAAAAAACTGTAGACGAGGCCCGTCGGAAAAATTGATTCACGTTTGGTTGACCAATATTGGCAATCGCTTGTTTTCCATGAAGTAAATCGCGAAGAAATTGCAAGTCACCTGTAGCTAAATCGAAAGCAACTGGGTGCCAAGATGCGAGCCTCAGTATTGGGGCATCGATGAACGACGATAATACAAACCAAAGCTTGCGCATTACCGCAGGTGCCAGAACATGGCTGGCCATGGCAGCGCTGCGTCTGGAGCATGTGCGCAAGGCCTTTGTGGTTGTCATTGTATTGCTGGCCATCGCGATGAGCACCATGGTTGTGCGCGTTGACCAGCAGCTTTCGGATCTACGCGGGGCGGCGGGCGACAATGCCAACTGGAATGTGCTGCAGGTGCAGACAGAGTTCTTCCGCCTTCAACTCGCCCATGACCGCGCACAGGCAAATGACAGCCAAGCCTTGGCAGATTTCCACCGCCGAGCGGAGGTTTTCGCCAGCCGCGTGAATCTTTTGCAGACGGCCTCCTCTTTCAATAATTTTCGTGGCGAGCCTTGGTTTGCCAAAGCCATCATCGCTCTCAACAGCCTCAATGCGCAGCTGGATCGTCATATTTCCCAAGGTAAAGCTGCCGACCCGGCCGTAGGCCAAATGCTGAATGGCATGGCCCCGCAGGTGCAGGCCTTTGCCAGCGCATCCGTTCAGGCACTGGCTTTGACAGCGGATCACCAAAGGTCAGGCCTGGCAAGCTTGTTGCAGTTGGTGGCGGCACTCAACACGGTCATGCTGATCGCCTTGGTGGCTGCGGTGGTGTTTCTGGCGAACCAGACCCGCAGCCTACGTCAGCGTGAACAGGCCTTGGCCGAAAGCGAAGGCCGCTTGGCAGCCACAGTGCGCGCAACACATGATGCAGTGATTGTGCATGATCAGGCCGGGCTGATTATGGAATTCAACGGGGCGGCTGAGCGCATCACGGGTCACGCGCGCCTGAACGCCATCGGCAAATCCTTTGCCGAGCTTTTGCTGCCGCCAGATTTGCATGATGAATATGCCCGCGCGATAGCTGCCGCCGCCGCTGACGCGGGAACCGGCCAGCGGCTTGAGCTTGACGTATGCCACGCGCATGGCGGCAATTTTCCCGCCGATATGGCGCTGGGTGCTACGGAAGGCACGCTGGGAAAAATCTTTGCCATTCATCTGCGCGACATCACCCGCCACCGCCAAGAAGCCGCCGCCTTACGCACGGCCCTAGAGGGTGCTGAGGAAGCCAGCCAAGTCAAAGCGCGCTTTTTAGCCATGATGAGCCATGAAATTCGCACCCCCCTCAATGGGGTGTTGGGCGCATTGGGGCTTCTGGAGGATACTGAGCTTGCCAGCGAGCAGCGCCTCTATGTGACAACCGCCACCCGTTCCGGTGAGGCTCTGCTCAGTCTGATCAGCGACATTCTTGATCTTTCGAAAATGGAAGCCGGCAAGCTGGAATTGGATGCGGTGGACTTTCCCTTCCGCCAGTTTCTGGAGGATGTGCGCGGCATTTTGGCCCCGGCTGCCAAACGTCATGCCAATAGCTTTGAGGTGAATATTGATCCCGCCTTGCCGGAATTTGTGACCGGAGATTTGGGTCGCCTGCGTCAGGTGCTTTTGAACTTCGGCTCCAACGCGGTCAAATTCACTACGCGCGGGCGCGTTGAAATCACCGCGCGAATTGTGGGTGGCACCGCTGATGTGCCGGAAGTTGAGATTGCCGTTATTGATACCGGCATGGGCATCCCGCGCAGCCGCTTGGGCGATCTGTTCCAAGATTTTTCGATGATCGACGACAGCTACCAGCGCAAGGTTGGTGGCACAGGCCTGGGTCTTGCCATCTCGCGCCGTCTCGTCACGCTGATGCATGGCCGCACAGGCGTGGAAAGCGTGGAAGGTCTTGGCAGCCGCTTCTGGTTCACAGTTCCCCTGGCGGTCGCAAAGGCTGCCGATGAAAGCATGGCCCCGCCCGTTGCCTTGGAACCGCTGGCCCCCATGTCCATCCTGCTTGTCGAAGATAATCCCACCAATATGATGGTGGCCAGCCGTATTCTCGTATCTGACGGCCATCAGGTCACAACCGCCTGCGATGGCTGCGAGGCGGTGGAAGCCATACGCCAGCACCATTTCGATGTCGTTCTCATGGATATTTCCATGCCAGAAATGGATGGCATTGAAGCGACCCGCATCATCCGTAGCCTTGCCGAGCCTGCCTGCAACGTGCCCATCATTGCCATGACGGCCCATGCCATTAGCGAGGACCGCCAGAAGTTCTTGGCCGCTGGCATGGATGCCTGCCTCACCAAGCCCATCCGCCGCCCGCAGCTTCACGCCGCCTTGGCCGCAGCAGCGGCAGATAAGGAGGCAGGCAGGGCTGAATATGCGCCGGTGGCGGAGGAGTTGGCGCTGGTGGACCGTTCTGAATTGCGCAATCTGGAAGCTGATATGGGCGCGGACATGATGCCGATGATTCTCGCGCAATTTGTCGATGAGATCCTTGAGCGTCGCCTGGAGGCCGAGGCCGCTGCCAAAGCCGGCGCACATGAGGCTTTCCGCAAGGCGGTGCATGCCGTTTCAGGAAGTGCTTCCACCATTGGCGCAACCCGACTTGCAAATCTCGCCCAATCGCTCGAACGCGAATGCCTTGAAGGCTCGGGCGATCAGGCCATCATGCAGGCGGATGTTTTCTTAAAGCTCTTGGGCGAAACCGCAGACGCCCTTCGTGCCCTGTTGCCGGATGTCAGCCAGCCTCAATCTCTCGCCCGCGCCGGGTAACAAATTCGGCAATCGCCTCGCGCCGATCCGCGCCAAGGGCGGGCTCAGCATAGGTTTCCAACGTCCAGCCTGCCTGCTGCGCGCCGCGTGTGGCGGCATCACGGCTGCCTTCATGCTCCCATTGCACAAGGGGTGAGAAATCCATGAGCGGCGGGGTATAGAACGCCTTTTGGAAGTTTGTGAGCGTGTGTGCCGTGCCCAGAAAATGCCCCTGCGGCCCCACCTGTCGCACCGCTTCCATCGCGGCGGCCAGATCATCAAGCCGCACACCTTCAGCATATTTGTACCAGCTGCCCAGCTGATCGGCATCAAGCATGAATTTGGCATAGGAAACCGTCTGGCCCGCCTCAATCCAGCCTGCCGCCTGATTGATCACATGCGCGCCACCTAAAATGGCCGCATGCATGAGCATGTTGGATTCATAACCCGCCTGTGCATCGGCAAGCTTGGAGCCGGCATGAAAGGCCGATGCCCGCCAGACCAGATGATAGCGCCGCGCAAGCTGGCCGAAGATGAGCGTCATCTGTGCTGCTTCTGGCACCCCACCCATGGGCGCGCCTGAGCGCATATCCACGGGCACAATGAATTGGCCATAAATCTGCGGTGATCCGGGTGCCACAAGCTGCGTGAAGGCAAGGCCTGCGAGAGCTTCCGCATTCACCTGGGCCACCGCCCCCGCACTCGATGCAGCTGTGGAAGCCCCGGCAAGTGCCGAAGGAGACAGAATGCAGGGCTGACCGTGGCGAGCGTAAACCTTCACCGCCTCAAGCGCAGGGCCGTCCCACACAAGCGGCGAACGGCATGTGACATTGGCCATCAGCACCGGCTGGCGCAGGCCTTCCGCGCCAAACACCAAGCCCGCAATGGCGATGCTGTCCTCAGCCTGCTGGCGGTTGGCGGCAAGCCCGGTAAAGGCCTTGTCGGAATGTGTGATTGCACTGGCCAGCATGTGCAAATGCCGCTGGGGTGCGGCCATGTCTGAAGGCTCGCAAATGCCAGTGCTGAGCGCATGGATTTCCGGTGCCAGA
>CAJBCQ010000021.1 GCA_903951595.1 uncultured Hyphomicrobiales bacterium
TCTGAAACTTCCCATGCTCAATCTGGCCCGTGCGCTGGCGCAAAGGCTGGATGATGAGGCAGCTGAACTCAATAGCACCGAGCGGGCGCGCATTGAGGCCCTGTCGCGCTCGCTGAAAAGGCGGGCGGAATTGATGCTCGGTTCGTGGATCGTCATGCTGGGCCGCTTGGTCGAAGGCCAAGACCCGATGTTTGTCGATTGGTTCTCGGTGGAGGCGCAAGGTGGGCGTGAGGATGCGGGCTTTCATAGCCATTGGATCGACCCCACGGTACCGCTGGCGGCATCTGTTTTGAGTGAGGCGGATGGCGTTATCATCACATCGGCCACGCTGAAAGACCGCCCACCAGAATTGCCGGATGATTGGCGCAATGCGGAATTGCGTACCGGTGTGGCGCATCTGCCATGGCCTGTTTCGCGCATGAGCCAGGACAGTCCTTATGACTACCTCACGCAATCGCGCGTCATTGTTGTGAATGATGTGAACCGGGAGAATATGGATCAGGTGGCGGCGGCTTACCGCGAATTATTTCTTGCGGCGGGCGGGGGTGCGCTTGGATTATTCACTGCCATCAACCGGTTGAAGCAGGTTCACCGGCGTCTGGGTGAACCGCTCGCACGCGCGGGTCTACCGCTTTATGCCCAGCATATCGACCCCATTGATACGGGCACGCTTGTGGACATGTTCCGCGCGGAACGTGATGCCTGCCTCCTCGGCACCGATGCGGTGCGCGACGGTGTGGACGTGCCGGGGGATAGCTTGCGCTTGATTGTGTTGGACCGCGTGCCATGGGGCCAACCCACCATATTGGAACGCGCGCGGCGCAAAGCCTTTGGCGGCAATGCCTATCAAGACATGGTGGTGCGCCTGCGCCTGCGGCAGGCTTTCGGGCGGCTGATCCGGCGGGCATCCGACAAGGGCTTGTTCGTTATCCTCGACTCCCGCCTCGCCTCCCGCTTTTCCACCGCGTTTCCATCCGCCGTTAAAATCGAGCGGATGGGGTTGGCGGATGCGATTGATCAGACGGGGGCGTTTCTCAAGCGTAAATGAAATTCGCCGCGTCATCGGCGGCTTGGGCCAGATTTTCCTTCCACGTATGGCCCGATGCCACGCGGGGTTTGAAATCGTGGTCGCCATCGGTCATCCAAGCCAAGCGGATTTTGCGCGATAGGGGATAGAGTTCCACTTCCTCCTTCGTGCCGAAAGGATCGCGTTCGCCCTGCATCAGCAGCGTCGGGCAGGTGAGGTTTTCCAGATGGGTGGTGCGTAAATGTTCGGGCTTGGTGGGCGGATGGAAGGGATAGCCGAACAGCACGAGCTTGCGGATGCGGCCTGCATCGAACAATTCCTGCGCGATGAGGCTTGCCGCGCGCCCACCCATGCTTTTGCCGCCAATGGCCAAGGGGCCGGGGGCTAAGGTTTCGATCATGGCTTTGAACTCTGCCAGAAGCTTGGACATATTGGGCGGCGGCGGGCGTTTGTCGCCTTGGCGGCGGGCGGCCATATAGGCGAATTCGAAGCGCAAAACACGCACGCCACGCTCGCCCAGAAGCTCGGCCATCTTGTGCATGAATACGCTGTCCATGGGCGCACCTGCGCCATGCGCGAATAAAAGGCACGGGCCATCGGCCGGGCCGGTATCGAGAAGGTTCACCATGGGCTCACTGGGAAAAAGCGGCGGAAGATCACCGCCTGTACGCCCGATGACTCCAGCCGGTCAAGGCCGTGGTCGAGAACCGCCTTGTGGCGCGCATCCTGGCGTTTGACGAGAAAAGACATGCCGGGGCTTAGACTGTCTGTATCCACATAAGCGCCCTCGGCCAGCCTGCAACAATTGCCACTGGCCGGAGCCAAGGTCCAGAACATCAAGGCTGAGGCATCGGCGAAAAAGGCGTCGATCTCGCCCGCCTGCAAGGCTTGGCCCGCCGCTGCCATATCTGGATAGGCCGTGAGGGTAGCATCTTTAAAATGAGCCTTGAGATAGGCTTCGTGGACAGTTGCCGCAACGGCACCCAGCCGCGCACCTTCCAGCGCACGCTGATGGGCAAGTGCCAGTGTGCTTTCCTGTTTGACGGCAAAACGCCCAAGGCTTCTGTAATAAGGTCTTGTCGCGTCCAGGCTTTCGAGCAATGGCGGTGTGAGCCGCATGCCGACAATCAACGCATCCGCCTCGCCTGCCCGCAAGGCTGGCAGCAGGGCGTCGTAAGGCTTGGCGCTGAATTGGCAGGTGATTTTCAACTCATCGCAAACCGCGTTCGCCATGGCGATGGAAAAGCCGGTGAGGGCACCGGAACTGTCACGATAGCTGAAGGGCGGAAAATCTTCGTCCGCCAGCAGGCGGATGGTGCCGAGATTCGTCAAATCCGGTGGCTTTGCCAAAGGGTCCACATGCCGGAATCGTGGCACCGCATAAGGAGCGCCGGCCGATTGTGCCTGCACGGCCGGAGCCCATGCCACCGCCAACAGCAATGCCAAGACGGGCAATGACCGGAATTTCAACTTCATGGCTAGCATTTCTAGAGAATCTGCTTGGAACGGACCAGTACCCGTGATTTAATATTTGTGCATCTTATCGCTACTTGGAATTGCAAAGGCCGGGGAGAGAGGCCATGGAGCGGCGCGCGGGGGGGCTCGCGCCCAACGGCGCAGCTTTGCCCGTTGGCAGGCCCAGAATTGACCATGCGGAGCGCAGGGCTTTGGCCGAAGTGCCAAAGCTTCCCGACTGGGCTATTCCCATGCTGTGCGCCAGCCTGAGCGATCAAGATGCGGCCCTTGCCGCCTCCCATCGCCTTCTTGCCATCAACTCGCTGGAGGATGTGCCTGCCTTTGCGGCGGCGGATTCTCTGGCCGTGCGGCAGGCGTGGGCCTTGGGTGGGCGCGTGGTGGCGCGCATGGATGGGCAAGTTTTCGGCAAGGCGCTGACCCGCTGTTTCGCAGAAGCGTTTTTGGATAAGGCCTGTTTTGGTCTGGCGCGCGCAAAGCCAGAGCTTTCGGCCTCACGGCCTTTCCGGCCCGGGCAATTTGGCCGGATATGCGCCATGCTGGCGCTCGTCTTTGTGGCGATGATGCTGACGCCTGGCGTGGTGCTGAGCCTGCTGGCGCTGTGCCTGTTCCTGCCGCTTTCGGCTTTGCGCTTTGCAAGCCTGCTTTCGCCTGCCCCCCGGCATGACCGGGCGCGGCTTTCAGATGATGCCTTGCCCATTTACTCGGTCATGGTGGCGCTGCACCGGGAGGCAGATGTTATGCCGCAGCTTGTGCGTGCCTTATCGATGCTGGATTATCCAACCGCGCGGCTGGATGTGAAGCTTGTCATCGAGGCCGACGACATGCAGACGACAGATGCTTTACGCAAACTGGAATTGCCTTCGCATTTCGAAGTCATCCGGGTGCCTGCCGCCCAACCGCGCACCAAGCCCAAGGCCTTGAATTATGCGCTGGCATTCGCGCGTGGGGAAATTGTCACCATTTATGATGCCGAAGATATGCCCGACCCGCGCCAATTGCGCCAAGCAGCAGAATTGTTTGCTGCCTCTCCCAGCAATATCGGATGCCTGCAAGCACGACTTGCCTTCTATAATGCCCATGAAAATTGGCTCACACGCCAGTTCGCGGTTGAATATGCCACCTTGTTTGATCTCATGCTGCCGCTGCTGGCGTGGCTGCGCATGCCTGTGCCGCTGGGTGGCACTTCCAACCATTTCCGCACCCATGTGCTGCGAAGCCTTGGCGGGTGGGATCCTTTCAATGTTACTGAAGATGCTGATCTGGGTTTGCGGCTTGCGCGGCATGGTTTTTTCACGCGCATCCTTGCCTCGACGACACAGGAAGAAGCGCCATCCGATTTGAAAACCTGGATGCCGCAGCGCGCGCGCTGGCTCAAAGGCTGGATACAGACATGGGCCGTTCACACGCGGGCACCTTTGGAATCGATCCGCGATATGGGGCTTGTGCCATATGCGATGGCGCAAATCCTGATGATTGGCACTTTTCTTGCCGCCCTGCTTTATCCGTGGTTCACGATGAGCTTTTTGTGGAGCGTGCTGTCGGGAGACGTTTTGCTGCACAGCGCGCAGCCTGCTGAATTTGCCGCTTTCGTCGCCAATCTCAGCGTATTCGTGCTGGGCCACGGCTTCATGCTGGCCGCCGGGGCCGAAGGCCTGCGCCGCCGCCTGCCACGCGCGCGCTTTATTGTGGCGAGCATGCCGCTTTACTGGCTGATGATCTCTGCTGCCGCTTGGCTGGCACTTTGGCAGTTTGCGACCAACCCCTTCCACTGGAACAAGACGCCGCATAAGGGCATGCGGGCTGGCAAGGCGTGAAAGCTTGACTTTGCAGCCGCTTGCGCCAAAAGTCTCGCCCCAACAGGCGGGTATGATGTAATGGTAGCCTGTCAGCTTCCCAAGCTGAATGCGCGGGTTCGATTCCCGCTACCCGCTCCAAATTTTCGCTCGATCCACCAAATGAAAACGCCGGCTGCGGGTGACCGCAACTTGGAAACCCGTAGAGCCCACCTGGCCAAAGCCACCTATCATCGGGTTGTTCTTGCGATCTGTCGGGTCCAACTCAGACAAGGCGCGCAAGGCAGTAGCTCAGCATGATCTGCGATATAAAAAGGTGGCCAAGTTCTACAAAAACTTGGGATATGAAAAGCTTGTGAAGATCACAGATGCTTGAAATGGCTAATTAGCCAGCCATCTCGTCCGGCTTGAACTCATAATGAGCTGAGCAAAACTCACACGTTACGCCAATCTGTCCATTTTCCACCATGTCGGCGCGCTCCTCTGCGGTGAAGCCTTTTAGCATGGTGGAAACCCGCTCGCGCGAGCAGGAGCAGTGGCGTTCAAGGTCGGATGGCGGATAGGCCGTTACTCCCTGTTCGTGGAACAGGCGGTAGAGCAGGCGTTCCGGCTCCAATGCCGGATCGAGCAATTCATGGTCTTCCACTGTTTCCAGAAGGAAACGGGCTTCCACCCAACGGTCATCTTCTGGCGGCTGTTCACCGGCCAAATGCTCTGGCACATCGCCCTGATCTTCACGGATGGGGCTTGGGCCGCCTTCGGAAGGCAGATGCTGGATCAGAATCCCGCCTGCCCGCCATTGCTCGCCAATTCCCCGGCTGATGAGGGGGCCTGCGGCCAACCGCACGCTGGTGGGGATTTGTTCGGACTGGCGGAAATAGGTGTGGGCGGCTTCTTCCAGCGATATGCCATCGAGCGGCACGATGCCCTGATAGCGTTCCATGTCGGCCCCTTGGTCCACCGTCATCGCCAGATAGCCCTTGCCCAGAAGGGCTGCCGGGGTGGGGTGTCCCTTGGCGACAAGTTCGGCCACCATCGCCTTGTCAAAGCGGGCATAGGCGCGCATGCGGCCCGGTGTTTCCCAATGCGCCACCAGCATATCCACAGGCCCATCGGTGCGCGATTGCAGGATGAACTTGCCTTCGAATTTGAGCGAGGAGCCGAGCATGGCGGTAAGTGCCACGGCTTCGGCCAAAAGCAGGGAAACGGGAGCTGGGTAATCATGCAGGCGCAAGATCTGATCCACCATCGGGCCCAGCCGCACAATGCGGCCGCGCACGCCGAGTGATTTCACCTCAAAGGGTTCCACCAGATCATCGGGAATGTCGATTGCCGCACTCATGTCACTTGCCTTTCAGGCACCATCCCAAAATCGCCTTCTGGGCATGCACGCGGTTTTCGGCTTCGTCGAAGACCACAGATTGCGGACCATCCATCACTTGTGCCGTCACTTCTTCGCCACGGTGGGCGGGCAGGCAATGCATGAAGATCGCATCCGGTTTCGCACGCGCCATCAGGGCTGCTGTTACTTGATAGGGTTGTAACTGCTGGTGGCGGTCGGCACTGTCGGTCACATTCATGGAGGCCCAAGTATCCGTGACAATGCAATCGGCACCGGTGGCGGCTTCATCCGGGTTTTGGGTCACAAGCAGGTTGCCGCCATTTTGTGCTGACCAGGCGATCACATCCGCGCTGGGCTGGAAGCCCTTGGGGCTTGCCACGCGCATGGTGAAGCCAAGCCGTGCTGCGGCGTGGATCCAGCTTGTCGTCATGTTGCAGCTATCACCGGACCAGGCCACGGTCAGGCCTTTCAGCTTGCCCTTATATTCTTCCAGCGTGATGAGATCGGCCATGACTTGGCAGGGATGCGAAAAATCAGTGAGGCCGTTGATCACCGGCACTTGTGAATTAGCGGCAAGCTCGGTCAAGGTGGCGTGGCTTGCAGCACGGATCATGATGGCATCGACATAGCGCGACAGCACGCGCGCGGTATCAGCAATGGTTTCACCCCGGCCCAGCTGCATGTCACCTGCCGATAGGAGCACCGGTTCACCGCCCATTTGGCGGATGGCCACATCAAAAGAAACGCGGGTGCGGGTGGAGGGGCGTTCGAAAATCATGGCGAGCAGACGCCCATCCAGCGGACGGCCGGGTTCCACCATGCCTTTGGGCTTGCCCTTGCGGGCATCCTTCATGGCGCGGCCATGCTGGATCAGTGCGGCCAGCACATCGGCGGAAAAATCACTGAGGTCGAGGAAATGCCGGGGCGTCGCCATTAGGTCTTTTCCTTGGTTTCCAGCCTGAGACAGGCCCGTTCAAGTTTTTGCACCGCCTCATCAATATCGGCTTTGGTGATGATGAGCGGTGGTAGCAAGCGCACAACATTGTCGCCTGCCCCCACGGTGAGCAGGTGTTCGGCGTAAGCGGCGTTCACGAAATCGCTGTTCAGCGGCTTGGTTTTCAAGCCCAGCATGAGGCCCGCACCGCGCACTTGTTCGATGACGTTGGGGTGGGCGTCTTTCAGGCTTGCGAATTTCTGCGCGGCATAACGGGCGACATCGGTAACGTGATCGAGAAAGCCATCAGCCAGCACCACATCCAGCACCGCATTGCCAACCGCCATCGCCAGCGGATTGCCGCCAAAGGTGCTGCCATGGGTGCCTGCTGTCATTCCGGCTGCGGCATGTTCGGTGGCAAGGCAAGCCCCCATGGGGAAGCCACCGCCAATGCCCTTGGCAATCGCCATAATATCGGGGACCACACCGGCCCATTCATGGGCAAACAGTTTGCCGATGCGGCCAACACCGCATTGCACTTCGTCGAATATCAGCACAAGCCCATGTTCATCCGCCAGCGCGCGAAGCCCGCGCAGGCATTGCGGCGGAACGGTGCGGATGCCGCCTTCGCCTTGGATGGGTTCAATGAGGATGGCGGCGGTTTCATCTGTAATCGCGGCTTTCAGCGCCTCATGATCAGCAAAAGGCACCTGATCAAAGCCATCGACCTTGGGGCCGAAGCCTTCGAGATATTTCGCCTGGCCTCCGGCTGCAATCGTGGCGAGGGTGCGCCCGTGGAAGGCACCTTCAAAGGTGATGATCCGGTAGCGTTCGGGTTTTCCGGCGTGGGATTGGAATTTGCGGGCCATTTTGATGGCGCATTCCAGGGCCTCTGCACCCGAATTGGTGAAAAACACGGTGTCGGCGAAACTGGCGTCCGTCAGCCGCCGCGCCAAGCGTTCTTGGCCGGGAATTTCATAGAGATTGGACGTATGCCATAGCTTTGCGGCCTGATTTTGGAGTGCCTCCACCAGTGCCGGATGGCAATGGCCAAGGCTGGCCACGGCAATGCCGCCGCCGAAATCGAGATATTCTTGGCCCGTTGTGGTGAATAATCGCGCGCCCTCGCCCCGCTCAAAAGCGAAAGGTGTCCGCTTGTAGGTGGGTAAAACAGGGGCGATCATCGGTGGGCTCCAAAATCAAAAGCGCCGCAGAAATGCGGCGCCGAGGGTGGTTTTATACAACATATTCTAGGATTTTCACAGCTTTTGGTCAATTGAACGCGCAAACGGCCTGCATGAGGCCCCTGATTCAACTCGTCGCAGCAACGCCGATCCTTTGTTCTGTTAACCTTTTATCAATATTTGCCGGAAGCTTGCGAGAAGCTTGGGGAAAAGCGTGGCGGATTCTTGCGGGCGAGTCGGTGCCTATAGTAGGGTCCACCCAACGAACCACGATATGTAGCGTTTTCAGTAAGGCGTCAGGCGTTTAACGGGCGGGCACATTTGCCCGGCGAGACAAGAGGGATTCGCGAAATTGACCACGAACCAAGAACAAGCCCCATCGCCGGATAAGCTGGCATGGACGGATGAGCGGGTCGAACTTTTGAAGCGGCTCTGGAGCGAAGGCTTGAGTGCCAGCCAGATTGCCGGGCGGCTTGCCCATGGCGTCACCCGCAATGCGGTGATCGGCAAAGTCCATCGTTTGGGGCTTTCCGGGCGTGTCACCCCCCAGCGCACGGCCCATCCGCGCACCCGCAAAACCCGTGAACCCTCGCATCCTGGCCGTTCCACGGTTCTGCCAACCGCAGGGGCTACCGCGCTGAAGCCGTCGCATCGGCCCGAACCGGCCCCGCGCCCGGCACCCGAACCGCTGACCATCATTCAGGCACCCAAGGGTGAGCGGGTCAACATTCTCATGCTGACCGACAAAACCTGCCGCTGGCCGGTGGGCGATCCGGGCCATGATGATTTCAGCTTCTGCGGCCATGCCCCGAAAGCCGGGGTTCCCTATTGCGAATATCATGCGCGCATGGCCTATCAGCCCGCGCAGGATCGCCGGCGGATACGGACGGGTTGATCCGCTAACCCAACTCAAAAAAAGGCCCTGAATTTTCCCGGGCCTTTTTTATTTCATGCCAAACCGCTCATCAAAACTATACCCCATCCCGCGCACTGTGCGGATGGGGTCTGGCTCTTTGCCTCGGCTGATGGCCTTGCGCAGGCGGCCTACATGCACATCGACGGTGCGTTCATCAATGTCGCTGTCCCTGCCCCAGACATTATCCAGCAATTGTGTGCGGCTATAGACGCGGCCGGGCGAGGTGAGAAAATATTCGAGCAACCGGAATTCAGTGGGCGATAGGTTCACCGAACGCGGGCCGCGCATGACGCGCCTTGTCACGCGGTCGAGTGACAAATCCCCCATCGCCAGCACATCCTTCATCGCTTCCGGGTTGGAACGGCGCAGGATCGAGCGGATGCGAGCCATCAATTCGGGAACCGAGAAGGGCTTGACCACATAATCATCCGCACCCGTGGCAAGGCCACGCACGCGCTCACTTTCTTCACCGCGCGCGGTCAACATGATGACAGGAACATTGCGGGTCTTGGGGCGGGCGCGCATGGCGCGGCAGACTTCGATGCCGGATATGTCTGGCAACATCCAGTCGAGCAGCACGAGATCGGCGGGTTCTTCATCCAAAAGGGCCGCCACATCTTCGCCCGATGCGGTAACGCGCACTTTGTAGCCTTCGCTTTCCAGATTGTAAGTAAGCAGGAGCTGGATCGACTCCTCATCTTCAACGATCAGGATGGAGGCTGTCATTGGTTCATTTTTCCGGTGTTACCATGGGGGTTATGCTGGTCACATCGCCCTTGGGCCGCTCTGCGGTGAGCGGGTGGCCGTGGACGAGGTAATAGACATTTTCGGCAATGTTCGTGCAGTGGTCACCAATGCGCTCAATGTTCTTGGCGGCAAACAGCAAATGCGTGCAAAGCCCGATGGTGCGCGGGTCTTCCATCATATAGGTTAGAAGCTCGCGGAAGATGGAGTTGTACAGCGCGTCCAGCTCCTCATCCTTGCGCCACACTTCCAGCGCTTTGGCCTCATTGTGCTGCACATAGGCGTCGAGAACATCTTTCAGTTGCTCAAGGGCCAGCGAGCCCATGCGGGTGATGCCCGTCATCACGCGGCGAGGATAATCTTCCGACACCGCATGGGTGCGCTTGGCGATGTTCTTGGCAAAATCGCCAATGCGTTCCAAATCCGATGACACCCGAATAGCCACCATGATCTCGCGCAAGTCAGACGCCATGGGTTGGCGGCGGGCGATGACGAGAATGGCGCGCTCCTCAACCTCACGCTCCAGCGCATCCACTTGGGCGTCCGATGCAATCACCTGATCGGCCAAGGCACCATCACGGCGCGAAATGGCGTCAATGGCGCGGGCCAGTTCTTCTTCGGCCAGCCCGCCCATGCGTGCCAGCATGTTCTTGAGGGTTTGAAGCTCTTCATCGAAGGCTTTGACAATATGATCCGACATTTCAATGCGCCCTTTCAGCCGAAGCGGCCGGTGATGTAGTCCTGCGTGCGGCGATCTTGCGGGTTGGTGAAGATCACATCCGTGTCACCTGCCTCCACCAGATTGCCGAGATGGAAGAAAGCGGTGAGCTGGGACACGCGAGCGGCCTGCTGCATGGAATGGGTGACGATGACGATGCAGTAATTCTGCTTCAGCTCATCAATCAGTTCTTCAATGCGGGCGGTGGCGATGGGGTCCAATGCCGAGCAAGGCTCGTCCATCAGAATCACTTCTGGGTCCACCGCAATGGCGCGCGCGATGCACAGCCGCTGCTGCTGGCCGCCGGAAAGGCCCGTTCCGGGAGATTGCAGGCGGTCCTTCACCTCGTCCCAAAGCCCAGCGCGGCGCAGGGATTTTTCAACGATGCCTTCAAGATCCGCCTTCGTTGCCGCAAGGCCGTGAATGCGCGGGCCATAGGCCACATTTTCATAGATGGATTTGGGAAACGGATTGGGCTTCTGGAACACCATGCCAATATTGGCGCGCAGCTGCACCACATCGAGCGAGCGGTCATAAATATCCTGCTCATCAACCGTGATAGCGCCTTCCACGCGCGCGGTGGGAATGGTGTCATTCATGCGGTTGATGCAGCGCAGGAAGGTGGATTTGCCGCAGCCAGATGGACCGATGAAGGCCGAGACAGCGCGGTCGGGAATGTCGATCGAAAGATCGTTGATGGCGTGCTTGTCACCATAGAACACATTCACATGACGCGCGCGCACCTTGACCGGGCGAGCTTGCATAATGGCGGGGTTGGCTGGCGTGATGAGGGTTGGTTTCGTATCCATATTGTCTGGCTCCTACCAGCGACGTTCAAAGCGGCGGCGCAGATAGATGGCGGTCGCATTGAGAAGGAAAAGAACGGAAAGCAGAACGAGAATGGCTAGTGCGGTTTTCGAGCGGAAGGCGGCTTCCGGTAGATCCGACCAGAGGAATACCTGCACCGGCAGAACGGCTGCGGAATCCGAGAAGCTCTCTGGCACATCCGCGATGAAGGCTACCATGCCGATCATAAGAAGCGGGGCGGTTTCACCCAAGGCACGCGCAACCCCCAGAATGGTGCCTGTGAGAATGCCAGGAATCGCCATTGGCAATATGTGATGAAACACAGCCTGCTGATGCGATGCGCCAACCCCCAGGGCCGCTTCCTTGATCGAAGGCGGCACCGAGCGCAAGGACGCGCGTGAGGCGATGATGATGGTGGGCAGAACCAAGAGGGCAAGCACCAAGCCGCCAACAATGGGCGTTGATCGTGGCAGGCCGAGGGTTCCCAGAAAGACTGCAAGCCCCAGAAGGCCGAAGATGATGGAGGGAACCGCTGCCAGATTGTTGATGTTGACTTCAATGAAGCCCGTGAGCCGGTTTTTGGGTGCGAATTCTTCCAGATAAACAGCCGCACCCACACCAATGGGAAGGCAGGTCACGAGTGTCAAAAGCACGGTCATGATGGAACCGAACAGGGCACCCTTGATGCCAGCCAATTCCGCTTCACGCGAGTCGCCTTGGGCGAAGAAGCGCCAGGCGAGGCCTTTTTCCAAAACGCCCTTGTCTTGCAAGGCTTCGAGCAAGAGGATCTGGCGGTCATCCATGCCACGCTCGGAAGCGGGCACTGCAAATTCCACACGCTGCCATTCATCCGCTTGCAGCATGAAGGGGCCGTCACCTTGCGGCGAGAGGATCACTTCTGCCGTGCCAGCCGCACCGATCACCAAGGCACCACCTGCGGCCTTGATGATTGTGCCCTCGGCAAGACCTGCCGCATTGGCCGTCCATTCCTCACCCGACTTGGCAAGTGAAAGTGACGCATCGCCCGGGGTCCGGCGAACCTGCGTGACATAGCCTTTCAGATATTGGTCCGCACCATCCGACAACAACAGATCGGTTGCAACCGCCGTGCCGATAAGGGCTGGGTTTGCCATGAGCTTTTCGCGCAGATCATCGGCGGCACCGGAACTCAAGAGCTTCAACAACGCCTTGCGCTCAGCGCGGTCCTTCACCTGCGGCATAAGATCAGACAGGGTTTGCTTGGCAAGCTTGGCGTAATCGGCCTTGGCGGGATCGGCGAAAGCTACCTGGTCCGGGGTTACCGTCACGCTGAGGCGATGCTCGAAAAGGGCCGGATGGGCTTTGAGGGTAAGGTCCACCAGCAAAAACAGCAGGAAGCTTGCCGTTACCGCAATGGCGGCCATGCCATAGATACGGAAACGCTTTTCCGCACGATAGCGTTTGGCGATAAGTTCGGGGCTGATCTTACTCATAGGCTTCCCGGTATCTGCTCACAACGCGGAGCGCTATATAGTTGAGGCTGAGTGTGAAGAAGAACAGCACAAAGCCCAGCGCGAAAGCAGCAAGCGTCTTGGCACTGTCGAATTCTTGGTCGCCGACCAGAAGCGTGGCGATTTGCACGGTGATGGTGGTAACGGCATCCAGCGGATTGAAGCTGAGATTACCAGCAAGGCCTGCGGCCATGACAACGATCATCGTCTCACCAATGGCGCGCGAGGCGGCCAGCATGATCGCTGAAACAATGCCGGGAAGGGCTGCGGGGAACACCACACGGCGCGCGGTCTCGGATTTTGTGGCCCCCAGCGCATAAGAAGCATCGCGCAGGGATTGCGGCACGGCGTTGATCACGTCGTCAGAAAGCGAGGAGATGAAGGGAATGATCATCATGCCCATCACAAGGCCTGCCGCGAGGGCGGATTCGGAAGCCACCGAAAGCCCCAGTGCCTCACCGGTTTGCCGGATCAGCGGTGCCATGGTGAGGGCGGCAAAGAAGCCCAAGACAACGGTGGGAATGCCGGCCAGCAATTCAAGCAGCGGCTTCAGCGTGGCGCGCAGGCGAGGGGAAGCATATTCGGCCATATAGATCGCCGAGAAAATGCCAAGCGGGGTGGCGACCGACATGGCGATGGTGGTGATGAGAAGCGTGCCCGACAGAAGCGGAATGAGGCCAAAGGCACCGGATGATCCGACCTGATCTGAGCGCATCGCAATCTGCGGCGACCATTGCAAGCCGAACAGGAAATCAAGCGGAGAGATACGCGCGAAAAAGCGCAGCGTTTCAAAAGCCACCGAGAAGATGATGCCTGCGGTGGTGAGAATGGCCACCATCGAGCAGCCCAGCAGAATGGCATAGACAATGCGTTCAAAGGCATTACGGGCGCGGAAGGCTTGCGCGATGCGATTGCGGGCAAACAAGGTAGCGGCAATGGCCGCGATCACGCCGGGAATGAGGACGGAGCCGAAAGAGGGCAGGCCGAAATGCACAAGGCCCAACCCCACAAGGCCCGCCGCCGCCATGGCCAATCCGGCAAGGCTTGCGGTGTAAAGGCCATGATAGCCGGGAGTTGAATGGAACTGTGTGTTGCTTGTGGCAAGTCCACGTGCGCGCGCGGCACCTGCGAAATAGGCGGCAAGGCTCAGGACGAGTAGGCTGGCGATGAATATCAGCATGTCTTGAGCCTTGCCGCTTTTTCTTGTTCTTACTTTACTTGGTCAGCGGTCAGCGCGGCCTGGTCGGCAACCGCTTTACGCACGGCTTCGGCCTGATCGGCGGGAAGGGCAACAAGGCCCTTGTCGGCCAGGTAACCGTCAGCGCCGATGGCAGCTTCGGAGACATATTCAGCCATGAATTCGGCCATGCCGGGGATCACGCCGATATGCTCTTTCTTGGCGTAAACATAGAGCGGACGAGCAACCTTGTATTCGCCACCCGCGATGGTTTCGTAAGAGGGCGACACGCCATCGACTTCCACGCCGTTGATCTTGCCGGCGTTTTCTTCGAGGAAAGAGAAGCCGAAGATGCCGAAGGCGGCCTTGTTGGCTTCCAGCTTCTGAACGATCAGATTGTCGTTCTCGCCTGCTTCCACATAAGCGCCATCTTCGCGGATGGACTTCCACACGCCTTCAAATGCCTTGGCGTCTGCCTTCTTCATAGCCGCGAGGCTTTCGAACTTTTCAGCGCCCTTTTCCATGACGAGTTCGACAAAGCTGTCGCGCGTGCCGGAAGATGGCGGGGGGCCGAGGACTTCGATCTTGGTGGCGGGAAGCGAGGCGTCGATCTCGTTCCACATCTTATAGGGGTTATCGACGAGCTTGCCGGAAGCATCCGGAACCTGCTTGGCGAGCGCCATGAAGATTTGCTGCTTGGTGAGCTTGATGGGCTCGCCAGCGGTGGCAACGGTCAGGCCGTCAAAGCCGACCTTGATTTCGATGACATTGATGCCGTTCTTGGCACAGTCTTCAAATTCAGACTTCTTGATGGCGCGCGAGGCGTTGGTGAAGTCAGGGCTATCCACGCCAGCCGCGGCGCAGAACAGCTTGAAGCCGCCGCCGGTGCCGGTGGATTCCACAACCGGGGTCTTGCCGGAGGTCTTGCCGAAGGTTTCGGCAACGGCCGTGGTGAAGGGATAAACGGTGGAGGAGCCGACAATGCGGATTTCGTCACGCGCGAAGGCTTGGGAAGAAGCTGCTGCCAGAATGGTGGTGGCGAGGATGAGGGAACGGATTTTCACTGTTTTTCTCCAGGATGTCTCATTGGACTGACGACGGCAGGTTTAATCAGTCCGTATGAGGATCATGTGACAAAGACA
>CAJBCQ010000022.1 GCA_903951595.1 uncultured Hyphomicrobiales bacterium
GACCGGGCTTGGCGAGGCGGCGCGCCAGATGTCCTATGCCTGCGATAGCGGCCGGGTCGCGGCAAGTCTTGTCGATAGACCGCTTGAACAACACGGCAATGAGCCCGCTTTCACCACGCTGTGTCAGCCAATTGCCGACCGCCGCGTGAGCGTCATCGTCAGCGGCATCAAACAGACAGGCAATCTGATGGCGGCGGCGGGCAATGGGCGAATTTGCGTGGCCTATCCTTTCTGGGAACTTCCAGAGGTTCCCGCGGCCTATCGCACAGGCCTTGAAGGGGTTTCTGAATTCTGGGCTGCCTCAAGCTTTATCGCGGCTGCGCTGGAGCGCTCCATTTCAAGGCCCGTGCGGCTTATCCGGCAACCCGTGATGATTCCGGCGACAGCTCCAACGCCGAAGCTTCGCGGTGACAAGCTGCGCCTCTTCACATTTTTCGATTTTGGCTCCAATATGCACCGCAAGAATCCGATCGGCGTGATTGCGGCTTTCAAGGCCGCTTTTGTAGGCCGCAAGGATGTTGAACTGGTCATCAAAGCGCGCGGCAAGGATAGAGACGGGGCGCGCCGTTTGCTTCAACGTGCTGTCAGCGGTGATCCACGCATCCGCGTCATCGATGCCACGTTCAGCCGCTCGCAAATGAGCGCGCTGATGGCGCAAACGGATGCTTTTGTTTCACTGCACCGTTCGGAAGGTTTTGGCTTTGGCGCGGCCGAAGCCCTTGCCCATGGCAGGGCCGTGGTGGCGACAGACTGGGGCGGTAGTACGGATTTCATCAACGAGATGACGGGCTATCCTGTTGCTTACAATCTACGTCCTGTGCTGCCGGGCGAGTTTAAGATGGGTGAGGGCCAGCATTGGGCTGAGCCATCTTTGGATGCCGCTGTGGCTGCCATGCGCCGGATCGACGAGCATCCAGATGAGGCCAATGCGAAGGCGCTGGAGGGTTTCAAGCTACTGTCACGCCAACATTCTCATGCCGTCATCGGAGCTGAAATCGCGCGCGCTCTTTCTGAATTGAGCTGCTGAAGGCTTGGCCGCGGCAAGCGGGGTCAGGCAATGCGAATTGCCATCTGCTTGCGCAAGAGGCGAATGAAAGCCCCTGCCACCGGGATGCGCGCCATAAAGGCGCTGTCGCTGTCCCAATAGTCGATATGGGCGCAGATGAGGCCCTGCTCGTTCAGCTCCACGCGCGTCACACCTTCCACGCTGATTTTGCCCAGCATGGCGTGGGTGGCGGTGAAGGTCCAATATAGGAAGCGGCGCGGGCCTTGGCCTGCCTGTGTGTGAATGTCGAAGCGGACATCGCTAAGGATCGTGAACATGTGGGCCAGCACATGCAGATAGGCTGACCTGCCGCGCGTTTCGTTGAAAGGATCGCGGAAATGTACGTCATCGGTGACGAGATCGGCCAAGTCAGCAACATTGGCGGGCGTGAGGCTGCCGATGAGGGTGACATAACGGGAGTAAATATCCCCGGCTTGAGCATGCATATTCATGATTCCAGCACCTAGCGTCGGATGATTTTCAAGTATAGGGCATAAGGCAGCATCCGCATAATCTTGAGGATCGTTACGAATTGCCAAGGATAGGCGATCTCAAACTTCCGCGCCTTGAGACCCTTTACTGTCAGGCGGCCAGCCTCTTGGGCTTCCATCAGGAAGGGCATCGGGAAATCATTTTGCGCGGTGAGCGGGGTTTTGACAAAGCCGGGATTGATGATGCTGACCGTCACGCCATCGCGCGACAGTTCTGGCTGCAGACATTCGGCCAGATTGATGAGGGCGGCCTTGGTGGGGCCATAGGCGGCGGCTTTGGGAAGGCCACGATAGCCCGCCACAGATGCAATCCAGGCGATGTGACCGGCATGGCGGGCGCGCATGCGGGGCAGCATGGCAGCCAAGCCATTGATAACGCCGCGATAATTCACATCCATCAAGTTATCGAAATCAGCGGCCACAAAATCGGCGGCGGTGACGGGCTTGTAGTTGCCAGCACCAAAGACGACGAGATCTAGCGGCCCAAAGCGGGCCTCAATGGCTTCGGCAACCATGGCCGTTTTGGCGCGGTCGGTCACATCGAGCGGGAAGGCTTCGATATTGGCATGTTCGGCGGCAAGCTGTTCGAGCTTATCGGCCGAGCGGCCCGAGACGGCCACACGCACGCCGCTTTTGGCCAGCTCAAGGGCTACCGCACGGCCGATGCCGGTTCCGGCACCCGTAATCCATGCGGTTTTCCACATCAGATGCCGAACCAAGGTTGCAGCATGCGGGCGAACAGGCCCTTCATGCGGGTGGGGGCTTCGGTGGCGATAAGGCAGATGCAGGGGCCATCCTCGGTGACAACCGGGCTGTGCTCGATGCTTTCATCCAGATCGGCCACATCGCCGGCACGGAATTCACCGAATTTATCGCGATAAGCGCCTTTGAGGATGAGGGTGATTTCTTCGCCACCATGGCCGTGTTCGGGCATGGCTTTGCCGGCACCAATGCGTAAGAGCTTCAAATGCCCGCGCGCCTGCGGGGATAGCGGCAGATCATGCACGGCAATGCCAGGGGCAAGCGCGCGCCAGCGTATTTCATCAAGGCTTGACCCGCCAAGCAGGCGCGCAAGCGGGCGCGGCAATTCACGCGAGGTGATGGGTGAAGTGATGGAGCGAGAGCGTTCGAGCGTGTTGAGCGGGGCCACGACATCCAGCTGGGCCATCATGCGGGCGCGGGTGTCGGCCGAGACGGCAACAGCGTCGGTTTGCTCCAACAGATTTCCGCCCACCGCTTCCGCCTGACGCACGGCCGCACGGCAGGAAGGGCAGACCGACACATGCGCGGCAACAACCACGCTGAAGGCTTCATTCAGGGTTCCGGCTGCGTAAGCGAGGATGGTCGCCTCGTCGAGATGATGACGTATGGTCACGTGCGGTCCTCCAGGGCAGATTTGAGCTTGCGATAGGCCAAGCGCATGCGGGATTTGACGGTTCCCAGCGGAATGCCGAGCTTTTCGGATATTTCGCTCTGGGCGAGGTCATCGGAATAGGAAAGCATGAGGATCTGCTTTTGCTCGGGCGGCAAGGTGGCCAATGCCTCGGAAACAAAGCGGTCTTCCTGCGAGCGGATCATGATGTGGTCGCTGGCCGGGCCTTCGTCGGGGGCATCAAATCCGTCGATTTCGGTGAAATGAACCGTGCTTTCCCGGCGCAGGCGGTCAATGCGTAAATTGCGGGCGATGGTGTAGATCCATGTCGTGACGGAGCCTTTTTCGGCAGAATAGAAGCTCGCCTTGGTCCACACCGCCAGCATGGTGTCTTGCACGAGGTCTTCGGCCAATTCCGCCCCTGCGCCTTTTTTCATCATGAAGCTTTTGAGCCTTGGGCTATAGGCGTCGAAAAGGGCGGCGAAGGCCAGCCTGTCGCGGCGTTCGGAAACGCGCGCGATGAGGCTTGCCATTTCGGCCTGCTCCAAGGTGGATCTTGTGCCGCTTGGGGGGGTCATAATGCTCCGCGCCGCCAGTGCCATTGCCGTGATCCCATTTGTGTTGCTCGAACACATAACGACAGAGACTGCCATGCGGATCACGCCCAGAAGCTCGCATTCGTGGCAACTTTGGGCAAGTGCTTAAAATGTCTCAGTTTTTGTCAATAAGGCCGATGAGGGTTTCCAGCTTGTCGGCCTCTTGGGCGGGCTTGTCCCAGCGGATGCGGTGGATGCGCGGAAAGCGCATGGCAACCCCGGATTTATGGCGATTGGAGGCATTTACCGCGTCAAAAGCCACTTCCAGCACCAATTCCGGCTTCACCACCCGCACGGGGCCGAAGCGTTCGACGGTGTTTTCGCGGATGAATTTGTCCAGTTGCTTCAATTCGGCATCGGTGAAGCCGAAATAGGCCTTGCCCACCGGCACCAATTCGGCACCCTTCCAGCAACCGAAGGTGAAATCCGAATGCAGCGAGGCGCGTCTGCCCGCCCCTCTTTGGGCATAGATCAGCACGCAATCCATGGTGAGGGGGGCGCGTTTCCATTTGAACCAATGGCCCTTGGGGCGACCTGCCAGATAGGGGCTGGCGCGGCGTTTCAGCATCAGGCCTTCGATGCCTTCGTGGCGGGTGGTGGACCACAGGGCGCGGAGTGCCTCGAAGCTTTCCACCGGAACGAGGGAGCTTAAATCGGCATAAGCGGGCTGTTCGCGGGTGAACCAGTTTTCGAGCCTCTGGCGGCGGGCGTCGAAGGTGAGCGCGCGGACATCCGTTTTGTCATCATACAGAATGTCATAGAGGCGGACATGGGCGGGATATTGCGCGCGCATTTTCGCCGTCACGGTTTTGCGGTTCAGCCGCTGCTGCAATTGGTTGAAAGGCTGGATGGCACCATCGCGCCTCACCAGCAATTCCCCATCCAGCACGCCGCGCGTTTTGGCAAAGGCTTGGATGATTTCGGGGAAGGTGGCGGAAATATCATCGCCTTGGCGAGAGAATAATTTAGCCTCCGTTCCCGTGGAAGCGATTTGCACGCGGATGCCGTCCCACTTCCATTCGGCAGCGATTTCGTGGGGCGCGAAATTTTGCCAGTCATTATCTTCGATGGCATGGGCCAGCATAACGGGGCGATAGAAGGGGGCCTCGCCGGCATCCGGTTTCGGCCCTGCCCCTTCGAGCCATGTGAAAAGGGCGGCATAAGGTGGCGTGAGAGCGTGCCAGACTTCTTCAATGATCCCCACATCCACGCCATAGGCTTGCGCCAAGGCTGTTTTGGCAAGGCGTGCAGAGACGCCGACGCGCAAGGCACCGCCTAAAAATTTCAGCAGCGCGAAACGGCCATTGGCGTCCAGATTATCGAGTGCTGTTTCCAGAATATCGGCCATGTCTTTCGGCTTGGCGGATTGGAAGTGGGTGAGGATGGCGTTGAGCGACAGATCATTCCAGCGCACACGCGGTTCTGGCTTCCAGATGAGGGCCACGGTTTCAGCCGTATCGCCCACATAATCGCGTGAGAGCTTATAAAGCACGGGGTCAGCGCGGCGGGGGATGAGATCGGCCAGGACACGGCGCATGGGGAAGGAAACAGGAAGATTGTCGGTGAGGACAGCCAGCGCAAGCCCACGGTCGGGATCGGGCGCTTCACGGAAATAACTGCTGAGCAATTTGAGCTTGCCATTGCGTTCAGCGCAGGTGGAAAGGCGATTGAGAAGCTCGGCAAAGCGATCCATCACTCGGCCTCGTCTTCAAAGCCGATGAGCGCCAGCGCGCGAGCTTTGCGGCCCATGAGGGCGAGTTGATGCACCAGGGCATCTTCGCGGCCATGGGTGACCCAGATTTCAGGGGCCTCAACATCTTCAATGGTTTGCAGCAATTGCGGCCAGTCGGCGTGATCGGAAATGATGAGCGGCAATTCAGCGCCGCGCTGGCGGGCGCGGGCGCGCACGCGCATCCAGCCGGAAGCAAAGCTGGTGATGGCATTGCCGAACTTGGCGGCCCAGCGGTCATGCGTGGCCGAGGGCGGGCAGAGGACGAGTTCGCCCTTTAGGGTTTTCGCATCCGCTTCACTCACGGGGCGCACATCGCCCAATTTCACGCCGAGGCGCTCATAGAGCTTGCAAAGTTCCACCAATGCGCCGTGGAGCCAGATGGTGTGGGTGAAGCCTTGCTGGCGCAAAAGCGCGATGATGCGTTGCGCCTTGCCGAGGCCATAGACGCCGAGCAGATGATTGCGATCTGGGTTCTGCGCGATGGAAATGATGAGGCGGGCGACTTCCTTGTCGGCTGGTTCATGGCAGAACACGGGCAGCGCGAAGGTGGCTTCGGTGATGAACACATCGCAAGCCACGGGTTCGAAGGGCGCGCAGGTGGGGTCGAGACTGCGCTTATAATCACCCGAAGCGACGATGCGTTGGCCTTGCCATTCGAGCAGGATTTGCGCGGAACCAAGGATGTGGCCTGCGGGGATAAAGCGCACGGTAACGCCGTTGATATTGTGTGTCTCGTGATAGCGGGTGGATTGGTAATTGTGATTTGGCCCAAGCCGCAGCTTCATCACCTCCACGGTTTCGGAGGTGGCGAGATAGGCGTCGTGGCCGGAGCGAGCGTGATCAGAATGGCCGTGGGTGATGAGGGCACGGGAGACGGGGCGAGCGGGGTCGATATAGAACCCGCCGGGTTCACAGAACAGGCCGTTGGGGTTGGGGTGGAGCCAGCTGGGGGATGGGGGCATTTCACCTCAACGCGGGATATTAGGTTGAAGGGCGGTCAGCAGCGAAGGGGAAAAGGTCCCTCGGGTCAAGCCCGAGGGTGACGGTTCGCATTTCGCTTTCTTAACGCACCGCCGCCCTGATCGCCTGCATATTCTTCCCGTAATGCTCTGGCGTGCCACCTTTGAACACCGCCGAGCCTGCCACCAGTACATCGGCACCAGCGGCAGTGATTTCGCCAGCGTTGTCGGCTGTCACACCGCCATCCACTTCGATCAAAATCGGCCGCGCACCGATCATCTTTTTCACGCGCGCGATTTTTTCCGTCATCGCATGGATATAGCTCTGGCCGCCAAAGCCGGGGTTTACCGACATGACGAGAATCAAATCCAGCCGATCCAGCACATATTCGATGACACTTTCCGGCGTTCCCGGATTGAGCGACACGCCTGCTTTTTTGCCCAAGTTCCGAATGGCTTGCAGCGAGCGGTCCAAGTGCGGGCCAGCTTCGGCATGCACCGTGATGATATCCGAACCGGCCTTGGCGAAAGCCTCCAGATAAGCATCGACAGGGGCCACCATCAAATGCACATCCATGACCTTTTTCGTATAGGGCCGGATGGCGGCGATGACGGCGGGGCCGAAGGAGATGTTCGGCACGAAATGGCCGTCCATCACATCGGCATGGATCCAATCGGCACCCTGCTCATCAAGGGCGCGGACTTCTTCCCCCAGCCGCGCGAAGTCGGCTGAGAGAATGGAAGGGGACAAAAGCACGTTGCGGGCCATTTAGATAAACTTTGCCAAAGCAACCGCTGTGTCAGACATGCGGTTCGAAAAGCCCCATTCATTGTCATACCAGGTGAGGATACGCAGCAGATTGCCGTCCATCACTTTGGTCTGGTCGAGGGCGAAGGTGGAGGAATGCGGATCGTGGTTGAAGTCGATCGAGACATTGGGCGCATCCGTATAGCCCAGAATGCCCTTGAGCTTGCCGTTGGCGGCGGCCTTGATGGCATCGTTGATTTCGGCAACCGTGGTGTTGCGCTTGGTAATGACCTTCAAATCCACCACCGAGACATTGGGTGTGGGCACGCGGATCGACACACCATCCAGCTTGCCATTGAGTTCCGGCAGCACGAGGCCCACGGCCTTGGCGGCACCGGTTGAGGTGGGGATCATGGAAACGGAAGCCGCGCGCGCGCGATAGAGATCCTTGTGCATCTGGTCGAGCGAGGGCTGATCATTCGTGAAGGCGTGGATCGTTGTCATGAAGCCTTTCTCGATGCCCACCGTGTCGTTGATGATCTGGGCCACGGGAGCCAAGCAATTGGTGGTGCAGGAGGCGTTTGAGATGACGATATGGTCTTTGGTCAGCTTGTCGTGGTTCACGCCATAGACAACGGTAAGATCGGCATTATCAGCGGGGGCGGAAACGATCACGCGCTTGGCCCCGGCGGTGAGATGGGCGGCGGCCTTGTCGCGGCTGGTGAAAATGCCGGTGCATTCCATCGCGATATCGACGTTCAGTTCCTTCCACGGCAGGGTGGCGGGGTCTTTCACGGCGGTCACACGGATGCGGTGGCGGCCGATGACGAGATGGTCGCCATCCACCTTCACCTCATGGGGAAAGCGGCCATGCACCGAGTCAAAGCGCAGCAAATGGGCGTTGGTTTCGATGGGGCCTAAATCATTCACGCCAACAACGTCCACATCGGTGCGGCCAGATTCCACAATGGCGCGCAGAATGTTGCGTCCGATGCGGCCAAAGCCGTTGATTGCGATGCGAACTGCCATGGGAAAGCTCCTTGTTTTGATGGCCGGAATGGGATGGCCTGTTATAGCGGGAAAAAAGCCCCATGCAAGCAACGGGCCGCTTGCCAGGTAGGCAAAAATCCTGTGCATGGGGCAGGTTAGAGTGAACGAGGGATGAAGCCATGGCGCGCAAAGCGGCAATCATCGGTGCGGGGCCTTCGGGTCTTATGGTAGCCGAAAGGCTGGCGGAAGCGGGGCTTCAGGTGACCGTTTTCGACCGGATGCCGAGTGTGGCGCGCAAATTTCTGATGGCCGGGCGGGGTGGTTTGAACCTCACCCATAGCGAGCCCCTCGCCCCGTTTCTGGACCGTTATGGGGCTGAACGCGACTGGGTGAAGCAGCATGTGGATGCCTTCACGCCAGAAGACCTGAAGGCTTGGGCGCAAGGTTTGGGGCAGGAATTATTCACAGGCTCTTCAGGGCGGATTTTCCCCAAGAGTCTCAAAGCCTCGCCACTCTTGCGGGCGTGGCTCAATCGGCTCAACGGGCTTGGCGTGCAATTTCGGTTGAACCAACGCTGGACGGGGTGGAATGACGCCAAAGAACTGATCTTTGAAAGCGAAATTCCACGATTTTCAGCCGATGTGACGGTGCTGGCTTTGGGTGGTGCCAGTTGGCCGCGTCTGGGCTCAGACGGGGCGTGGGCGCAGACATTGCAAAACGCCGGGGTGGCGGTGGATGCATTCGCGCCGGTTAATTGTGGTGTCACCGTGGGCTGGCCGCAGGCGTTTCAAAGCCGCCATGCCGGCTCGCCCCTGAAGCGCATCACGGCAGAGGCTTGTGGGGCCAAAGCGGTGGGCGAGGCGATGGTGACGCAGACGGGGCTTGAGGGCGGGGTCATTTATGCGCTGTCGCGGC
>CAJBCQ010000023.1 GCA_903951595.1 uncultured Hyphomicrobiales bacterium
CACCTGCCCATTCGCGCATTCCCATCGGCTCGCCTGCCCAGATGGCGGCGGTGAGGGTGCCGACGACGATTTCGGTCATGAATAACAGCCCGACCAAGCCAGGGCTTAAATGGCGGGCACCATACATGCTGGTGAAATAGCCCGGCAGCATGATGAAGGCGGCAAAGGGCAAGAGCCATGGCAAAGCAGGGGTGATCTGGGCCATGTCCGGCATTTCAGCCCACATGTTTGGGCTCAGCACGAATAGCAGGGCGGCAGGCACGCCCCAGAGGGTGAAGCCGAGCGACATGTCGATGGGGTCTTTGTCATGCGAGCGGCGCAGGCGCACGGCGGCATAGGCCCAGATCATGCCCGCACCCAGCCCCATCCAATCGCCAACATTATGCGGCAGGCCGATGCTGCCACCTTCGCCGAACATCACCAGAAGGCCCGCAAAAGCCAGTGCCATGGATAGCCAGCGGGCGGTGGTGATGGTTTCGCCCAGCAACAGGCGGCCGAGTAGGGTGCTCCACAAGGGGGTCAGGTAGAAAAGCAGAATGGCGCGGATAACTTCGGTACGCAGCACGGCTTCGGCATAAAGAACCATCGAGAAAATGGCGATCGCACAGGTCATATGCGCCTGCCAGCCCATCCGCATCAGCGGGCCTGCCCGCCAGAACGCTAGTGGCAGGCAGAGAATCGCTGGGGCGAGGAAGAATAGGGTGCTGGCCCATGATGGGCTTATGCCGAGCCCGGAAAGGCCGCGCAGGGGCAGCCAGAACAGTCCCCAGACCACGCCAGCATAGGCGCAGCCGAGACTGGCCAGAAGTTCACGGCTGGCGAGAGCTTTTTGCATTGCCTTTTCCCGGTTCCAGACTAGCTTCACCTTGGCATTGAAGTAGCTGCATCGCACGAATTGGAAACGGCATGGCGGAATTACTTACCGACACCCCGGTGCATGACGAAGAAGGCGCGCTGACGGCCCAGTTCGTCGGTGCGGTTTCCGGCGCGCTGGTGGCTGGCGAAGCCAAGCCCCTGCGCGGGCTGGTGCGCGATCTGCATGCCGCCGACTTGGCCGACCTGATCGAGGCGTTGGAAGCGCCAGAGCGCGTGCAGCTTATTGCCATGCTGGGCCGGGGTTTTGATGCCGAGGCGCTGGCCGAACTGGATGAATCGGTGCGCGATGAGCTGATGGAGGCCTTGCCGCCGGATGTGATTGCGTCGGCTATCCGCAAGCTCGATACGGACGACGCGCTTTATCTGATCGAAGACTTAGACAGTGCCGACCAGCAGGAAATTCTAGCCAAGGTGCCCGCCGAAGACCGCTCCACGCTGTCGCGCGGCCTTGATTATGCAGAAGATTCCGCCGGCCGCCTGATGCAGACCGAATTCGTGGCGGTGCCTGCAAGTTGGACGGTTGGCCGCACGATTGACTATGCGCGCACCGAAAGCGATCTGCCGGAGAATTTTCTCGAAGTTTATGTCATTGATGTCGGCTTCCACCTCATCGGTACGGTGCCGGTCAGTCGGCTTTTGCGAAATCCGCGTGACAAGCGCATCGCTGACATCATGGATACCGAGCAAACGGTGTTCAATGTTACGGATGAACAAGGTGACGTGGCCTACAAATTTGAACAGTACAATCTCGTTTCGGCGGCCGTGGTGGATGAAACCAATCGGCTTGTGGGTGTGTTGACGGTTGATGACATCGTGGATGTGATCCGTGAGGAAGCCGAAGAAGACATCTTGCATCTGGGTGGCGTGAGTGATGCCGGGATTTCAGATTCCGTGATGGATGCCACCCGCTCGCGCTTTTCGTGGTTGTTCCTCAATCTTTTGACGGCGGTTCTGGCAAGCTGGGTGATCTCGTGGTTTGACGCCACGATTGAGCAGATGGTGGCTTTGGCGGTTCTCATGCCGATTGTGGCTTCTCAGGGCGGCAATGCCGGCACGCAGACCATGACGGTTGCCGTGCGCTCGCTGGCGACGCGCGAATTGACACCGCTCAATGCGGTGCGGGTTGTCATACGTGAAGCTTCGGTGGGGCTTATCAACGGCTTGTTATTTGCCGTCATCATCGGTCTGTTTGCCGTTTGGTGGTTTGGCAGCGATGGGCTAGGGCTTATTATCGGTGCGGCCATGATTATCAATCTGGTGGCCGCGGCTATGGCGGGTATTCTTATTCCGCTGACGCTGGACAGGTTTGATATTGACCCAGCCATTTCATCCGGCGTGTTTGTGACGACCGTGACCGATTGCGTGGGGTTCTTCGCGTTTTTGGGGCTTGCTTCGCTGTGGCTCAGCGCTTGAAAGCTTAGGCGGCGCGGCTTGCGTCTGTTACGGCAGTGTCAGCCGACCAGCCATCGGCCATAGCACCCAAGTCTGCGCCGATCGCGCTGATGAGGCGTTCCAGCGTGTCGAGGGCTTCGGCTTCGGGCAGCATGAGGAAGGTTAGGGTCAGCTCCGTGGTCATGCCGTTCATTTGCGCCGTCTGGCCCACATTGGCGCTGAAAAAGGCTGGCAGGCCTTCGGCGCGGAATGCCAGTTCCATGGCGCTTTCTTCGGAGGGAAGCATAAGATGGATGGTGAGCGGTCGTTCTACGGAAAGATCAAGCCCGATTGCTTGCCAGACGGAGATAACCTGCTCGCCCATCTCCTCCTCACGGATGACGAAATGCTTGTTCAGGAGCGTGCGGAGATTTGCGACAAAGCGGGACATTCAGGGTCACCTAAGTTGTATCGTTTGACAATTACACCCGAAAGTTAATGAGTCGTTAAGGGCCAAGTGAATGACCAAGAAAAAAGTATTAATTATTGGGGCGGGCATCCTTGGTGCGTCACTGGCTTGGCATTTGAGCCGGGAGGGGGCGCAAGTCAGCGTTGTGACGGCCAATCCGCCCGGCGCGGTGGCGACAGCCAATAGCTGGGCGTGGATCAATGCCAGTTGGGGCAATCCAGAAGCCTATTTCCGTTTCCGCCTTGAAAGCATGAACCGCTGGAAGCGGCTGGCGCAGGAAGTGCCGGGGCTGGGTTTCAATCCCTGCGGCAGCCTGACCTATGATCTGGATGAACCGGCCTTGCGCCGCTTTGTGGCTGAACATGCCCGCTGGGGCTATCCGGTCAGGCTTGTGGAGCCGGATGAAATCGCGCGGCTGGAGCCGGGGCTCGTCACCCCGCCGCCGCTTTCAGCCTTTGCGGAAGCTGAAGGTGTGGTGGAACCCGTGCAGGCCACCCATGCGCTTTTGGCGGATGCGGGGGTGCAGGTTTTGGTGGCGGAGGTGCATGGCGTTTCCGTTCGCAATGGTCGCGTTGCGGGCATTATGACGGGCGAAGGTTTCGTTGCGGCCGATGAAGTGATTGTCGCGGCTGGCGCGCAATCGGCCCGCCTCATGGCAACGGCGGGTGTGGAGATCAAGCTGGAAACGCCGGGCGGGGTGCTGGTGCATACTGATATTCTGCCGCCTGTGCTGTCGCGCCTTGTCGTGTCGCCGCGCATCCATATGCGCCAGACGGCAGAGGGGCGCATCGTTGGGGGTACTGATTTTGGTGGATCGCCAATTGAGGCGGGGCCGGACAGGATTGCCGAGGAAATGATGGCGCTGATCCGCCAGATGGTGCGCGGGGCGCAGAACGCGCAGATGCATCGCTATAGCGTGGGTTACAGGCCAACGCCGGGGGATGGGTTACCGATCATCGGGCGGCCTGCCCATGTGGCGGGGCTTTATCTCGCCGTCATGCACTCAGGTGTGACGAACGCGCCTGCGGTGGGGGCCTTTGTGGCCGAGGAAATTCTCACCGGCGAGCGGGATGCGCTGCTGGCTCCCTTTGGACTGGAGCGGTTCAGCGCGGGGTGATGGTGGCGATGATGAAGGTGCCAACGGTGGAAGCGGTGATTGCCTCATCGGCAAGCCAGCTGTCACCGCTTGCCGTATCGTGAACCAGCATCGTGCTGGCTTTGGGGCAAGCGAAGGCATGGCCTGCGGTAACTTTTTGGCTCCGCAAGGTTCCGGTGGCTGCATCGCGCGCGATCATCAGGTTGAAATCCTGAACCGGGCCGTTGGTGAGAATGCCCTCGATCTGCCATTCGCCGGGGAAGCTTTGCGGTGTGAAGGCGGTATCCAGCGGCAGCGTGCCATGCGCGCCTGCTTGGAGTTTCATGCCGTTACCTTTCAGCATGAGGATGTGACGATCATAGCCATCAAAACGTGAAAAAGGGCCGGAGGAGGCCACTTCGGCAATGCTTACACGCCAGATGAACGGGCCTTCGGCTTGCGGGTGGCGGGCGATTTCGGCGGTGCTGCCGCCGCCATTTTTCCATGGCATGAGGATGCAGGATGATTTGGGGATATGGCGGATCAATGCGGGGCTCTTCCGATGGGTTCAGCATGGGCGATCACGCGGCGCACATTTGGCAGTTTCTTGCGAAGCGCGTCTTCCAAGGCATCCACTGCCTCATGCACGGCCTCCACGGTGTGCGCGCCGGGGAAGCGGCAATGATAGCTCACGAACAGCCCGTGTTCATTGGCGCGCACGCGGATTTTGTGAACATCGGTCAATGGCTTGCGGGTGGCGGCCAGTTTCTTGAGCTGGGTTTCCACCAGTTTGGCGGATTTTGCATCCGCCTCGGTGCCTGTGATGCCGGAGGGGTGCAGCGGCTCGATATGGCTGTCGATTTCAATATCGCCGCCCAGCTCGTCATGAATGGCGCGTTCCAGATCGGTTGCCACCTCATGTGCATCCTTGAGGGCCATGTCGCCATCCATCTCAAGATCGAAGCTCAGCGCGGTGCGGCCTTCGAGGTGTTGGGCGGTGAGGTGATGAATGGCAAGACCGCGGCGGCGGGCCTGTAGCAACACCTTGTCAAAAAGGGTTTCGTCATCAATGGCCACGCCATTGGCGGTGACGGAAATATCGCCATTCGGATAGTGCTTGCGGATGGTTTCGGCGAATTTCGCCTTGATGACGGCCACTTCATCCAGCGGCAAGGTGCGGCGCACGTTGATATCGACGTCGATGAACAGGGTGGCACCGCCGGGGCGCACGCGGCAGCGGGTCAGGCCCATCACGCCATCGGATTGCCGGGCCAGTTCCGTGATGCTTTCGAGGGCACCTTGGGGGGCAGCATCCAGAAGCGTGTCGAGGGTACGCTTGCCCAGCTCCCAGCCCGCCTTTGCGATAAACAGAGAAACGATCAGGGCGGCCACGGCATCGGCCCATGCAAAGCCGAGCCAAACCGCGCCAAGGCCCAGCAGAACCACCAGCGAACTCCACATGTCGGAGGTGAAGTGCAGGGCGTCTGCTTCCAGTGCCGCACTGTTCGTCTTGCGCGCCACTTTTCGCAGGGCACGGCTGCGGTTCAGATCGATGAGGATGGTGGCGGCAATGATGGCGGCGGCCCACCAGGTCACTTCCACTTCCGCATGGCCGGTGTAAAGGCGGTGGATCGCCTCCCAAGCCACCCAGCCGGTCGTGAGGAACAATAGGCCCGTCGCGATGAGGGCTGATACGCTTTCGACCTTTTCATGGCCGAAATGATGGGTTTCATCCGGTGGCTGGTCCGAATAGCGCACCGCCACCCATGTGATCACGGTGGCACCCATGTCGATGGTGCTGTGGACGGCTTCTGACAGGATGCCCAGGCTTCCTGTGAAAATGGCCGCGACGATCTTGCTGCCAGCCAGAACCGTACTTGCCAAAATAGAGATGAGGGCAACACGTTGCTTTTCATTGATCATGGGCTTCTCCTAGGTCGTTGATATGCTGCATTGCGGCATCAGACAAGCCTTGGTTGTTGGGGCCGGTCGGGCCATAAGACTGGCCATGGTCGTTCACTCCGATTCAGCCGCTGGCAATGCTGTTCCCCGCCGTACCGGGGCGATGGCTTTGGCGCTTTTGTTTTTGGTGGAGTCGATGGCGCGGGCCAGCGTTTCTACCGTGGTGGCCGTGCAGGCCTTTGATCTGGTGCAGGACGCGCAGAAGGTTTCCATGCTCTTCACGGGTGTGGGAATTGTAGCACTTTTCACCTCTCTGATGATCCCGATGGCATTGCGGCACGTGCCGCGTGGGCAGGTTTATGCCGGGGGTGCCATGTTGATGCTGGTGAGTGCGTTGGCTTTCGCCAGCTTCACGCTGCCGGGGCAGATGGCGGGCATGTTGCTGCGCGTTGTGGGGGCGGCCTGTCTCAATATCACGCTGAGCCTGTACATCATGGATCACATTAAGCGTCAGGAGCTGGTGAAATCCGAGCCCCTGCGGCTTACGCTTTCCACCGCGAGCTGGACGATTGGACCTTATCTCGGCATCTGGCTCTATACCGATTACGGGCCGTGGGCACCGCATGCGGTATCTGGTTTCTGGTGCATCGTGTTGCTGGGGCTGTTCTGGTATCTGGGGGTTGAGGCTGGTGCGCGGCGGGCGAGTTCTTCCTCATCCCATCCCTTGCGCTCGGTTAGCCGCTTTGTGGCGCAACCTCGGTTGCGCTTGGCGTGGATGGTCGCTTTCTCGCGCTCGTGTTTTTGGACGGTGTTTTTTGTCTATTCGCCCTTGTTGCTGCTGACATCGGGATTGAGTGCCAAGGCGGGGGGCTTGCTGGTTTCGCTCGGCAACGTCACGCTGGTGACGGCACTCCTTTTCGGAAGACTGGCGCAGAAGGTGGGCGTTCGCAGCGTGATTGCCGGTGCTATGATTGTTTCGGCTGTGCTGAGCCTGTTTGCGGGGCTGAGTGGGCTTTACGCCATGCCCGTGCTGGCGGCGGTGCTGCTATGGGTGGCGACCATTGCCGCTTCGGCACTGGATGGCGTGGGTGGTATTCCTTTCTTGCGTTCGGTGCGCGTGCATGAGCGGGCGGAAATGTCTGGGGTATATCGCACCTATCTCGATTTTTCCGAGCTGTTGCCGAATGTGATTTTCAGTGTGGCATTGTTGATGATGCCCATTGCCGGGGTGTTCATCATTCTGGCGGTGTGGCTGGCGCTGGCGGGTTGGGTTTCCTGGCGTTATTTGCCACGCTCCATGTAAGTCGCTTTGCTGGGCGAGTTGTAGGGTCTATCATTGCGTTTGTTGGAGGAGGATTGCCGCCATGAGCGCATCCAAAATTACCACTGGATACAAAGCCTTGCTGGCCGAAGCGGAGAAACGGATTCAATCTGTTGAACCAGCCGAGGTGATGGCGCAGGCGGATGATCCATCCGTGCTGATCGTTGATCTGCGCGACATACGCGAAATTGAGCGCGAGGGGCGTATTCCGGGGTCGTTCCATGCGCCGCGCGGCATGCTGGAATTTTGGATTGATCCTGACAGCCCCTATTTCAAACCGGTTTTCGGTGAGGAGCGTAAATTCATCTTCCATTGCGCCAGCGGTTGGCGCTCCATATTGGCAACCGACATTGCCACCCGCATGGGGCTTTCACCTGCCTATAATCTTGCAGGCGGCTTTGGTGCGTGGAAGGCGGCTGGTGGGCCTATTGAAACTGTTACTCCCAAGGAGAAGAAATCATGATCGGCACTCGTCATTCTTCCGGTTCGACTTTTGAGTCACTGGCAAGCTATTCGCGCGTGGCGGTGGTGCCGGATGCGGGTGGGGATTGGCTGTTCGTCTCTGGCACGACTGGTTTTGACTACCGCACCATGACCATTCAGGATGATCTGGAAAAGCAAACCCATCAGTGCTTCCACAATATTCAAGTGGCGTTAGAGAAAGTGGGCGCAAGCCTCAATAATGTCGTGCAAATCCGCGTTTACCTCGCGCGGCGCAAGGACTTTGCGACGGTGGCACCAATCATCGGCCAATATATGCACGCGGCACGACCGGCCAACACGACCTTGGTGGCGGATTTCGTGGATGAGAGCATGAAGATCGAAATTGAGGTAACCGCGCGCCGCGCGCCGGGGTGAGCGAGCTAGGCGGCTTCAATCACCTTGCGGACCGCGCTGATCAAAAGGCCGGAACGGGTATAGCCGTGGCTTTCGGCGTAGTGATCCACCTTGCGGAGCATGTCTTCGGGCATGGATATATTCACGCGGACGGATTTTGAAGTTTCGCCGGCAGGTATGAGCAGCATGGCGATTGGCTTTTCAGCCTCATATTCAGCCACGAGCTGATCCATGGAGGAGGGTGCTGGCACCGGTGTGCCATCTTCATTCATGCCGGCTATGTGGAGTGCTAAGGCCTCTATGGCCAATGAACGGGCTTCTTCCAATGTTTGGCCAACCGTGATGCAGCCGGGTAGGTTGGGAAAGCTCACGCCATAGCCTGTGTCGGTGTCTTTGTGGATGAAGGCGACAAAGTTGCTCATGGGGCTTATCTCAGTTTCATACGGGCTTGTTTCTCGATGCTGCGTAGCGTGCGAAGTGGAATGTCTTTTCTGGGGTGAGGCACCGTTACTCGCCCCGGTTTTTCGGGATGTTTGAACTGCACGTGACTGACCACTTGGGCCACCTGCCGCCAGCCGTTCGCTTCCAACGCTGCAATCATCTCGCGACTAACTTGCATGTGTATTTATACACAAAAATGTGCTGAAGTCAACTTCGATGCACGCGCTTGCGTGATGGCGGTGATCGTTTCACAATCCTGCGCTGCAAACAGGGAAAAGCACTATGGATCGTCTGCATCTGGTTATCGGGAATAAGAATTATTCGTCATGGTCGCTGCGGCCTTGGATTGCGCTGAGGGAGAAGGGTGTTGAGTTCACCGAAACATTGATCCCGCTCGACATGCCGGATACGGCCAAGATGATCGTGGCGGAAAGCCCGGCCGGTCGGGTTCCGGTGTTGAAGCATGGGGGGCTGGTGGTTTGGGAGTCGTTGGCCATTCTGGAATATGCCGCCGATGTTTTTCCCGATCGTGGGTTTTGGCCAGAGGGGCCGAAGGCGCGGGCGATTGCGCGCAGTGCGGCCAATGAGATGCATGCCGGTTTCATGGCTTTGCGCGGGGCCTGCCCGATGAATCTGCGTCGGGCGCGTAAGCCTGTGGCGATGGACAACAAGGTGCTTGCGGATGTGCGGCGCATTGAGGCGCTTTGGGCCTACTGCCGCAGTACTTATGGCCAAAACGGGCCGTTTCTGTTCGGTGCTTTCAGTAATGCAGATGCCATGTACGCGCCTGTCGTGACGCGCTTGGACACATACGACATTTCTGTTTCAGCCCAGACGCGGGATTATATGGAGGCTGTGATGGACACCGCCTCTTTCAAGGCTTGGAAAGAAGCGGCCTTGCAGGAAACTTGGATTGTGCCTTCGGATGAAGTGGATTGAGTGATGGCTGATTTGAAGCTCTATATCGGCAATAAGTGCTTTTCTTCTTGGTCCTTGCGGCCCTGGATGGCGCTGAAAATGGCTGGAATTGCGTTCGTCGAGGAAGTGATCCGCCTGCGCCAGCCGGATACGAAAGCCAAGATTCTCAAAGTTTCACCGCATGGCAAGGTGCCGCTGCTGGTGCATGGTGAGGTGAAGGTTTGGGAAAGCCTCGCCATTTTGGATTATATCGCGGATGCTTTTCCGCAGGCAAAGCTGTGGCCAGCGGATCCGGTCGCGCGTGGCTTGGCGCGTTCCGTGGCTGCGGAAATGCATGGCGGTTTTGCTGATTTGCGGAATCAATGGGGCATGAATTTACGCAAGCCTCGCACGCATAAGCCCTTGGTTGATGCCGCCATCGCGCAAGGCGCGCGTATTGAAGCAATTTGGGAAGAATGCCGCGCAAAGCATGGTGCTGGCGGGCCTTTCCTGTTCGGTCAATTCACGTGTGCGGATGCCATGTATGCGCCTGTTGTCTCTCGCTTCCACACTTATGGCGGTGAACTGTCGCCCGTGACGCAAGCCTATTGCGATGCCATGTTGGCAACGCCTGCCATGCGGGAATGGTTTTCGGATGCCGCAAAAGAAAGCTGGCCGGAGCCGGATCCCTTCGAATAAATTTTTACAAATGCTTATGATAGGCTTTCTGCTTTTATAAGCGGGGCCTGTCATGCCAATTCCTGATTATGCTGCTTTGATGTTGCCGATGTTACGGCGTGCGGCGAAGGCGCA
This sequence comes from uncultured Hyphomicrobiales bacterium, assembly GCA_903951595.1. GTDB lineage: Bacteria > Pseudomonadota > Alphaproteobacteria > Rhizobiales > Aestuariivirgaceae > CABJBCQ01. The sequence goes on from CAJBCQ010000023.1 coordinate 10,003, forward strand.
AAACGGCATTGCTGCGCGTGAAATTACGCAGGCCTTGGCGGCGGAGATTGGTCTTTCATCCATTGAAGCGGCCCAAAAGCTGCCGAGCGGTGACACCCGGCTGTTTGATGTGAGGGTGCAGTGGGCGCGAAGCTATCTTGAGGAATCCGGGCTGCTGGATGCAGGCGATGGCAATATCCGCATAACGCTTGCTGGGCTTGATTTCCTCAGACGGTCGGATGCGCCGGGGGTGCCGGAAGGTCAGGTCAGCCATATTGAACGCATCAGCGAGCATCATGGCCTGCATCGGCAGGAACTTGCGGTGGAATTGCTGCGGCGCGTGCATGGCATGAGTCCGGCGTTTTTTGAGCAGCTCATTGTCGATCTGCTGTTGGCGATGGGTTACGGTTCCACGCGGGCTGGCATTGCAAAGCGGCTCGGGCGTTCCGGGGATGGCGGCATTGATGGTGAAATCATGCGCGATGAGCTGGGACTTGACCGCATTTATGTGCAGGCCAAACGCTATGCGCCGGGGTCGTTTGTGCCGATTTCCGAGGTGCGGGATTTCGCGGGGGCGCTGGATTCACGACGCGCAGAGGCCGGTGTTTTTGTAACGACCGCCGACTTTCCCGATACGGCACGGGATTTCGTGGAAAAGGTTCGAACCCGCATTGCGCTGGTGGATGGGGCGGAGCTGGCCCGGTTGATGCTGCGCCATGGCATCGGGGTGCGGCTGGTGCGGTCTTATGCGGTGCATCATTTGGATGGGGATTACTTCCGCGAATAGACAGGCTAAAAGGCCCCATGACTTTGCATATCGTGAAATTATGCGTGGGCGTTTCGGGCCTTGAAGAATTCGAGGAATGGCGCGCTTATGAAAAAGCCGCACGGCGCAAGATGGATCATGTGACCCGCATGTTTCCCAAGCGTGCCGATGAGGTGCTGGATGGCGGCTCAATCTATTGGGTCATCAAAAGCATGATCTTGGTGCGCCAGCCCATTGTGGGCTTGAAGGCGGTGACGGGGGCGGATGGCATTGAACGCTGCCGGATGATTTTCGACAGTGACTATGTGCTTGTGCGGCCAACGCCCCGAAGGGCGTTTCAAGGCTGGCGGTATTTGGATGCAGCAGATGCGCCGCCAGATTTGGCGAAGAGTGGTGCGGGTGCTGCCGATATGCCAGAAGCGTTGCGCGCGGAATTGGCGGCGTTGGGGTTGTTGTAGAAGCGGTCTAAACCGCGATATTGTCGATCAACCGCGTCTTGCCCAGCCAAGCGGCGGCGAGCAGGCGTAAGGGTTGGTCGAATGTTTCCACGCGGGCCAAATTCTCCGCGCTGCGGGCTTCCACATAGTCCACGCGGAAATCAGTGAGGCTTGCGGCGGCCTTGGTGGTGGCTGCATTGGGTGAGGTGCCATTGCGGATGGCGTCTGCGGCTTGTGTCAGCGCCTTGTAAATCGCCACCGCTTTGGTGCGTTCATCGGCACTTAAATAGGCATTGCGTGAGGACATCGCCAAGCCGTCGGCCTCGCGGATTGTGGGTACTGGCAGCACCTTGATCGGAATATCCAAATCCGCTGCCATGCGGGTTACGACCTGAAGCTGCTGGTAATCCTTCTGCCCAAACATCGCAAAATCGCATTGGCATTGGTTGAACAGCTTGGTGACGACGGTTGCCACGCCTGCGAAGAAATCAGGCCGGAAGCGGTCTTCCAGTCCAGCGGTGGCGGGGCCGGATAGGCTGACCGTAGTGGCGAAGTTGGGTGGATACATAACCTCGGGCGCGGGGGCATAAAGCAGATGGGCGCCTGCGCTTTCAAGCTTGGCGGCGTCGCCCGCCTCATCGCGCGGATAGCGGCTCAAATCTTCATTGGCGGCGAATTGCTTGGGGTTCACGAATAGGGTGGCTACCGCCCGGTCGGCGTTTTGCAGGCCTTGGCGCACGAGGGTGAGGTGGCCTTCGTGCAATGCGCCCATGGTTGGCACCACAGCGGAGGTAAGCCCTGCCTTGCGCCAGCCGCCGGTAACATCTCGCAATTCGGCAATGGTGCGGACGATTTGTAGGGTCATGACTTTTTCCGCTTCGATACGGGCCGGGTGAGGGGCAGGAGCGAGGTTTCCTTCACTTCCTCCATCACGAAATAGGAATGGGTGTTCTCCACCATCGGCAGCGCACCGATGACGCCGCCCAGCAAATCGCGATATTCCTGCATATTGCCCACCCGCACCTTCAACAGATAATCGAATCCACCCCCTACCATATGGCATTCCAGCACCTGCGGCACAGGGCGGATGGCGCGGTTGAAGGCGATGAGGGAAGTTTCGTCGGTGGATTTAAGCTGCACGGTGACAAAAACGAGCAGGGCTTGGCCCAAGGCGGCTGGGTTGAGGCGGGCGTGGTAGCCTTGGATCACGCCTTCCTGTTCCAGACGCCTGAGCCGCAGGGTGGAGGGGGTGGCCGAAAGGTTCACCCGCTTGGCCAGTTCCACGACAGGAAGGCGCGCTTCGGATTGCAGGGCTTCCAACATGGCCAAATCGATTGGGTCTAAATTCGCTGGTTTTGCATCTTCTGACATATGTATTTCCCTATTTTTTGTGACAAGATAGAGGAAATTCTCACAAAATACACGAATTTTGGCGGGAAGCCCTTTGCGGCTTGCGGCATAATGGGTGGTGAGGATTTCTGGGGGTTTCACCATGAATATCGCATTGCCGGGCCGTCAGGCCATTGCCGCCAAACTGTTTGCTGATGAAGCCACTGTGGTTCGCGAGCTTTCGGCCAAGGCGCGGCTTTCGGCTGAGGAGGGGCGCAGCACGACAGAGCTTGCCACCCATCTCGTGCAGGCGGTTCGCAAGAACCGGCAGAAGCAGGGCAGCATTGATGCCTTCATGCAGGAATACTCGCTCTCGTCGGAAGAAGGCGTGGTGCTGATGTGTCTGGCGGAGGCGTTGCTGCGTATTCCTGACGGGGCCACCGCCGACAAGCTGATTGCGGACAAGATCGGCGGCAAGGATTGGCAGAGCCATATCGGGCAATCGGACTCGCTATTTGTAAATGCCTCTGCCTGGGGCTTGATGCTGACGGGCAAGTTCATTGAGTTGGGCAATGCCAAGCTGGATGTGGCTGGGTTTCTGAAGCGTTTGGTCAGCCGTTCTGGCGAGCCGGTGATCCGGCAGGCGATGAAGCAGGCCATGCGGATCATGGGCAAGCAATTCGTGCTGGGCCGCAGCATTGAAGAAGCACTTGCTGTCGCCAAGCCTTTGGAGAGCCAAGGCTATCGCTTCTCCTATGACATGCTGGGTGAAGCGGCGATGACGATGAAGGATGCCGATCGTTATCTGGCTTCTTATCATGCCGCCTTGCAGGCGGTGGCGAAGGCGGCGGGGCCGAATGAGGCTGGCGTATTTGGCATGCCTTCCATCTCGGTCAAGCTATCGGCTTTGCATCCCCGCTATGAAGTGAAAACACAAGGCCGCGTGATGGCCGAGCTTCGCCCGCGCGTGATGGAATTGGCACTGGCGGCGAAAGCCGCTGGCATTGGCATTACGATTGATGCTGAGGAAGTGAACCGGCTTGATCTTTCGCTGGAGCTGTTCGGTTCGATTGCAGCGGATCCGGCTTTGCAGGGCTGGGATGGTTTGGGGCTGGCGGTGCAGGCTTATTCCAAGCGCGCCTTTGCGGTCATTGAATGGCTGGCCGAACTTGGTACGCGCACGGGTCGCCGCTTGCCGGTGCGCCTTGTGAAGGGCGCTTATTGGGATACGGAAGTAAAGCGGGCGCAGGAGAATGGCTATGCGGCCTATCCGCTGTTCACGCGGAAGGTTTCAACGGATGTCTCTTATCTCGCTTGCGCGCGCCTCATGCTGGCGCGGCGAGATGTGTTTTATCCGCAATTTGCCACCCACAATGCCCAAACCTTGGCGGCTATTAGCGTGATGGCGGGCAATGATCGCAGCTTTGAATTTCAACGCCTGCATGGCATGGGCGAGGCGCTTTATGATGAGGTGGTGGGGGCCGACAAGATGAGCCTGCCCTGCCGCATTTATGCGCCAGTGGGAAGCCATGAAGATCTGCTCGCTTATCTGGTGCGCCGTTTGCTGGAAAACGGAGCCAACACATCGTTCGTCAATCGGCTTGCCGATGACGATTTGCCCATTGATTCCATCATTGCCGATCCTGTCGAGGAAGCCATGTCACTCAAGGAAATTCCCCATCCGCGTATTCCGCAACCTGCTGCCATTTTCGCGCCGCGCTTGAATTCCAAGGGTCTGGCCTTGTGGGAGGATAGCGTGCGGGCTGATTTGCTGGTTGCGATGAAGAAGGAACTGGCGGCGGGCTTTACGGCTGGGCCGCTTGTTGCGGGGCATAAGGCGCAGGGTTCGGCCATCGATATCACCTCACCGCATGATCGTTCGGTGAAGGTTGGTAGCGTGATTGAAGCTGATGATGCGGCTGTTGAGGCGGCTTTGGCATCCACCGCCAAGGCGGCTTTTGCTTGGGATGGGCTGGGTGGTTCGGCGCGCGGCGATATTCTGGAAAAGGCGGCTGATCTTTACGAGCAATCTACAGCTAAATTCGTGGCGTTGCTGGTGCGGGAAGCGGGCAAGAGCATGGACAATGCCATGGCCGATTTGCGCGAGGCGGTGGATTTCTTACGCTATTACGCCGCGGAAGCGCGCAAGCATTTTTCTGCGCCAGTGCTGATGGCTGGCCCGACGGGTGAGCGTAATGAGATGAGCTTGCATGGGCGCGGCGTGTTTGCTTGCATCGCGCCGTGGAATTTTCCGTTGGCAATCTTCACGGGCCAAGTCGCTGCGGCTTTGGCGGCGGGTAATGCGGTGATTGCCAAGCCTGCCGAGCAGACGCCGCTGATTGCTTTTGAAGCGGTGAAGTTGCTGCATAAGGCTGGTGTTCCGGGGCAAGCCTTGGCGTTGCTGCCGGGGGATGGCGCGCGCATTGGGGCGAAGTTGTTGGCGGATCCGCGCTTGTCGGGAGTAGCTTTCACGGGGTCGAATGAAACCGCTTCGATCATCAACCGCGCGCTTGCCAATCGGTCTGGCCCGATTTTGCCGCTCATTGCGGAAACGGGGGGCATGAATGCGATGCTGATGGATTCCTCGGCTTTGCCGGAACAAGCGGTGCGCGATGTGGTGGCGTCTGCCTTTGATAGCGCCGGGCAGCGTTGCTCGGCAGCGCGGCTGTTCTTTTTGCAGGAAGATGTGGCTGATAAGGTGATCCCCATGCTCGCGGGTGCCATGCGGGAATTGAAGGTGGCTGATCCGATGGATTATGCAACCGATGTCGGTCCGGTGATTGACGAGGAAGCCCGCCAAGGGCTTGAGGCGTACAAGGCCAATATGAAGGCCCATGCCAAGCTGATTGCCGAAGTGCCGCTGGATGATTCCTGCGCCAAGGGAACCTATGTCGCGCCGGCGGCTTATGAGCTTTCCGACCTGTCGCTGCTCAGTCGTGAAGTTTTCGGCCCCATTCTGCATGTCATCCGCTTCAAGGGAGCCAAGCTTGGTGAGGTTTGCGATCAGATCAACGCCAAGGGCTTTGGTCTGACGCTGGGTCTTCACACCCGCATTGAGCGGACGGTGGAGGAGGTTCGCGCGCGCATGCGGGTGGGTAACATGTATGTGAACCGCAACCAGATTGGCGCGGTGGTTGGCGCGCAACCCTTTGGTGGTGAAGGGCTTTCGGGCACAGGGCCGAAGGCGGGTGGGCCGCATTATCTGTTCCGCTTTGCAACCGAGCGGGTTTGCTCGGTGGACACGACGGCTTCGGGCGGTAATGCCGCGTTGATGTCTATGGAGCCTGTGCAGGGGTGAGTTGCATCCCTATATTGGGGCCATGACACGCGACAAGCAGCTGGCAGCCTCGGATTCGGTGGATGCCTTTTTGGAGAAGCTCAAATCCGTGCCGCCTGCGGGGGCGGCGGGGCGTGGGCGGCTGATTTTTGGTATGGATGCCACCATGAGCCGCCAGCCCGCTTGGGATCGCGCGCTTTCCATTCAGGCCGACATGTTCAACGAAACGGCCCGCATTGGCGGGCTGGATGTGCAGCTTGTCTATTTTCGCGGTATTCGTGAATGTCGGGCTTCGAAGTGGGTTTCTAACCCGGAAGCCCTGTCGCGCCTGATGACGGGCATAGCGTGTGAGGGCGGGTATACACAGATCGGCAAGTTGCTCGGTCATATCGCCAAGCAAGCGGGTACCGCGCGGGTGAGTGCGGCGGTTTTTGTGGGCGATGCGATGGAAGAAAGCATTGAAGAAATAACGCTGAGGGCAGGTGAGATTGGCTTGCTGGGGGTGCCCGTTTTCGTTTTCCAGGATGGCAATGATCCGACTGCTGAGGCGGCCTTCCGCCAGATTGCACGGCTGACGCGCGGGGCTTATTGCCGATTGGGAGCGGGTTCGGCGGCGGAGCTGCGCGCGCTTTTGTCGGCGGTGGCGGTTTATGCGTCTGGTGGCATGAAGGCGCTGTCCGATCATGCAGCGGCCAAGGGTGGTGCTGCGGCAAAGCTCATTGGGCAGATGCGCTAATAATGTATCTTTTGGGTATCCTCATCGTGGCAGTGGCCTTCTTCTGGGCCTTGGGCCGATTTTCGCGTAGCAATCCGGCCTCGATGGCCAAGCTGGTGCGGCGTATTGCGGGTGTGGCCTTGGTCGCTGCTGGCGGGTTCTTGACCTTGCGCGGTTTGGCGGTGGTTGGCGCGCCGTTGGTGGCCTTTGGGCTTGGCATGTTGGGCATGCCCTATGTGGCAGGCATGAATTTCCCCGGTCGTGGCCGCAAGCCGCCGCCGGGGCAGGTGTCGCGTGTGAATACCAAGCTTTTTGCGATGGAGCTGGATCACGATAGCGGCAGCATGGATGGCGTGGTGCTGTCGGGCGCGCGCAAGGGTGAGCGGTTGTCGTCGATGTCGCTTGGCGATGTGCTTTCGCTGGCACCGCTGGCACAGCAGATGGGCGACCGCAGTTCGGCTTTGTTGCAGGCCTATCTCGACCGCGTGCATCCAGATTGGCAGGAGCAGACGGGTGGAGCGCGCGCGGAAGTTCAGCACAATGGCATGAGCCGCACGGAGGCATTCATCATCCTAGGCTTGGCACCAGGGGCGGGTGAAAGCGAGATCAAGGCCGCGCACCGCAAATTGATGAAACAGCATCACCCAGACCGCGGTGGCAGCGCAGAGCATGCCGCGCGCATCAATGCCGCCAAGGAAATGCTGATCGGTTAGCCGGACTGGCCGGGGGCGATGGGCAGGCAACCGAAGCCCTTCTTGGAAAGGGCGCGGCAGGCGCTGCGGGCTTCTTTTTGCGAAGCAAATCCGGCGAAGCGGGCGGTGTAGACGGTTTTGCCCTTCTGATCGGTTTTCAACGTCAGCGCATCCTTGCCGCTCAGGCCGGGCAGATCGAGCTTTTCGGCTTTTGCCAAACGCTTGGCCGCATCCGCTTCAGCTTTCCACGCGCCAATCTGCACCTGCCAACTATCCGAGGGCGGGGTAGTGGAAGCGGTTGCGAGCACCTGCGGCTCTTCAACAGCAGCAGGGGCGGGCGCGGGGGTGGTTTTTTCGACCAGTGCCGCCATGGATGGCAAAGCTGCCGCACTTGCCGTCTGTACCGGTGCAAAGGCGCGGTAATCGCCCTTGTGCTCGCTGGTTGCCACGGGCCAAACCATCTCGCCTTCGGCAAAAATGGCCTTGGTGTCCTCGCGTGTTTGTTCACTTTCGCCGTCGATTGCCACGAGGGAGTTGGCAGCATCGGGTGATTGTTCCTCAACGACAACGGCCGTGAAAGTGGTGCCTTGGTCTAAGTCTGCGCCGTCTTCGGAATCGGTGACGTCTTCCGGCAATGCCTCAGGTGCTTCGGGGGCTTCGGGTTCATCGACCTTGGCTTCGATGACCTCCGGCTTGGCGCGCGGGAGGGGCACGGCCTTGGCGATATTTACCGGCGTTGCGGGCTTGGCGACGGGTTTGACTGCGGGTGGCACTTCTGCTTCTGCAACATCGGTAGGCTGGGCCTTTAGGCCCGGCGGCTTGCCCGCAAGTGTCGCGATCTTGCCGGTGCTGGAGCCGGGAACTTGTTTGAACAGTGGCTCCAACATGGAAATCATGTAGCGATTGCGCGCACCGCCAGAGGGCGCGCCGATGACAACGCCAATCAGCCGCTTGTTACCGCGCACGACGGAAGTTGTGACGTTGAAGCCGGAAGAATTGATGAAACCAGTCTTGATGCCATCGGTGCCTTGAAGCTGGTTCAACAGCTTGTTGTGCGTGGCGATGGTTTTGCCGCGATAGACAAAGCTCTTGATCTTGAAATAGGGGTAATATTCCGGGAAATCGCGCTGGATGCGAAGCGATAGCGTGGCGATGTCGCGCGCGGTTGATATCTGGGCTTTGTTGGGCAGGCCGGATGCGTTGACAAAGCGGGTGCGCGTCATGCCGAGGCTCTTGGCAACTTTGGTCATGCGCGCGGCAAAGGCTTTTTCACTGCCGGAGACGTTTTCGGCAATCACCACAGCCACATCATTGGCCGAGCGCGTGACGAGCGCCTTGATGGCAACATCGACAGTCACGGTCGATCCGGCCTTCAGGCCGAGCTTGGAGGGTTGTTGTTTGGAGGCCTTGGCGGAAACCTTTAGGCGGCTGTTCTTGTCCAGTCTCCCGGCTTTCATCTCCTGAAACAGCACGTAAAGCGTCATCACCTTGGTGATGGAGGCGGGGAAACGTTCGGCATCGGCATTGCGTGCCACCAGCACCTTGCCGGTATGGGCGTCCACCGCAATGGCCGAGAAACCGCGCTGGGCGGCAAAGGCGGGCATCGGGGTGGTGACGATGATGGACACAACCAGAAGCAGCGACAGGCAGATACGCATGAAAGCTTGGATCGACATGCAGTACCTCATGATTTCCGCTGGGGCGGGTGTAACCGGAAACGCTTATTCACCTTGAATGCCACAAAAACAACCATCGCTGCTATGCCTAAGGCAGGCAAAGTATGAATGCCATCCGGGACCGAAGACAAGGATGTCAGGGCGAAGGTTAACACGTGTGGTTTTCCATGGGTGCGGGATGATCGTGCGGCGCTGGCGAACCCGGCGCGCTTCGGCGTTCATTATTTCAGAATCTTCCTTACTAGATGGTAAAGACAGGCCCGTTCCGGCCCCCTCCGAAAGAATTATATTGCAGCGCAATAATTCCGCTTGCAATTTATTGTGCAGCGCATATATTCCAATCCGAACGCAGCGTTTGGCTGCCTCTCATATCGGAGAAATCAGATGATCAAGTCCTTTGAAGACGTGCAGAAGTTCAGCAAGGAAGGCTTTGAGGCCTACACGGCTTCCGCAGCTGCCATGACCAAGGGCATTCAGTCGATTGCCGCTGAAACCGCTGATTTCTCGCGCAAGTCGTTCGAAAAGAACAGCAAGCTGCTGGAAGAAGTGGCTGCCGTGAAGTCGATCGACAAGGCTTTTGAAGTTCAGTCCGGCTTTGCCAAGGAAGCCTACGAAGCTTATGTCGGCCAGGTGACCAAGATCGGCGAAATCTACGCCGCTGCCGCTAAGGAAGCCTTCAAGCCCTTCGAAGCTACCTTTGCTCAGTTTACGGCTGCCAAGTAAGGCTTCTTCAAGTTCAAGTTTCCTCCCTGGCGCACGCTTTTCGCGCCAAACTTCTAGCCCGGCGATGTATTTCGCCGGGCTTTTTCGTTGTGCGGGCTGTGGATGGCACGCCCACTCGAAATCTTCGTTGAAAGCCCCATATAATAACGGCACCATGCAAATCCGTTGGCGGTGAAGACCGGATAGGGCATTGTTTGCGAATGAGGATTGAATTGATGGCCGGGAAAAGCCGGGGCGGGCGCGACGGTCAGTCCGGGGTCATCACCAAGACGGCACCGAAGACCAAAAAGCCTTCCATGTATAAGGTCTTGCTGCTGAACGACGATTACACGCCCATGGAGTTCGTGGTGCTGGTGATCGAGAAGTTTTTCAACAAGGGACGCGAAGAAGCCACACGTATCATGCTGCATGTCCATCAGAGGGGGGTTGGTATCTGCGGCGTTTACACCTACGAGGTGGCGGAAACAAAGGTGACGCAGGTGATGGATTTTGCCGCGCAGAACCAGCATCCGCTGCAATGCACTATGGAAAAGGAATAGGAGCCCCCGTGCCAACATTTTCCCGCAGCCTTGAGCAGGCTTTGCACCGCGCGCTGTCACTGGCGAGCGAGCGGCACCATGAATATGCCACGCTTGAGCATTTGCTGCTGGCGTTGCTGGACGATTCGGATGCGGCGGCCGTCATGAAGGCATGCAGTGTGGATATTGACGTGCTACGCCGTAATCTTGAAGGCTATATCGACAATGATTTGGCAAGCCTTGTTGTTGATGACAGCGATGGTTCCAAGCCGACCGCCGGATTCCAGCGCGTGATCCAGCGCGCGGTCATTCATGTGCAATCTTCGGGGCGTGAGGAAGTGACCGGGGCCAATGTGCTCATTGCCATTTTTGCCGAACGCGAAAGCCATGCTGCCTATTTCCTGCAAGAGCAGGATATGACGCGCTATGATGCGGTGAATTATGTTTCCCATGGCATTGCCAAGCGGCCCGGTGCCTCAGAGCCGCGGCCCGTGCGTGGTGTGGATCAGGATCAAGGCACCGAACAGGAGCAGGAAACGTCCAAGAAACAGGGTGAATCCGCATTGGATGCTTATTGCATCAACCTCAACAAGAAGGCTGAGGGCGGCAAGATTGATCCGTTGATCGGGCGCGCCACGGAGGTGGACCGCACCATCCAGATTCTGTGTCGGCGTTCGAAGAACAACCCATTGTTTGTGGGTGATCCGGGTGTAGGCAAGACGGCCATTGCCGAAGGGTTGGCGCGCAAGATCATCAAGGGCGAAGTGCCGGATGTGCTGAAGGGCTGCACCATTTTCCAGCTGGATATGGGCACGCTGTTGGCCGGTACGCGCTATCGCGGAGACTTTGAAGAGCGCATCAAGGCGGTGGTCAAAGAGATTGAGCGCATGCCCGGTGCCATCATGTTCATTGATGAAATCCATACAGTGATCGGTGCGGGGGCCACCAGTGGCGGGGCGATGGATGCCTCTAACCTGCTCAAGCCTGCGCTTTCGGGCGGCCAGCTGCGTTGCATCGGCTCGACCACCTATAAGGAATATCGCCAGCATTTCGAGAAAGACCGTGCGCTGGTTCGCCGATTCCAGAAGATCGACGTAAACGAGCCTTCGGTTGAGGATGCGATTGAGATTCTCAAAGGCTTGAAGCCCTATTACGAAGACTTCCACAATGTGCGTTTCACCGATGAAGCCGTGAAAACGGCGGTGGAGCTTTCAGCGCGTTACATGAGTGACCGCAAATTGCCCGATAAGGCGATTGATGTGATCGACGAGACGGGTGCTTCGCAAATGCTGCTACCGGCGGGCAAGCGCAAGAGCGTGATTGAGGTGGAGGACATTGAAGCCACCATCGCGACCATGGCGCGCATCCCACCCAAAACCGTGTCGCGCAATGATGCCGAAGTGATGCGCGAGCTTTCACGTTCGCTGCGGCGCGTGGTGTTTGGGCAGGATCAGGCAATTGATGCGCTGGCTTCGGCCATCAAACTGGCGCGTGCTGGCTTGCGGGAGCCGGAAAAGCCGATTGGTAGCTATCTGTTTTCCGGCCCCACAGGTGTCGGCAAGACGGAAGTTGCCAAGCAGTTGGCCGATACGCTGGGCGTGAAGCTTATCCGTTTCGACATGTCGGAATATATGGAGCGGCATTCGGTTTCGCGGCTGATCGGTGCGCCTCCGGGCTATGTCGGGTTTGATCAGGGCGGGTTGCTTACCGATGGCGTGGACCAGCATCCGCATTGCGTGCTGTTGCTCGACGAAATCGAAAAGGCCCATCCGGACCTGTTCAATATTCTGTTGCAGGTGATGGACCACGGCAAATTGACGGATAACAACGGCAAATCGGTCGATTTCCGCAATGCCATCATTATCATGACGACGAATGCCGGGGCGGCGGACATGGCCAAGGAGGCCTTCGGCTTCACGCGCTCCAAGCGTGAGGGTGAGGATACCGAGGCGGTGAACCGCATGTTCTCGCCGGAATTCCGCAACCGCTTGGATGCCGTGATCGCCTTCGGCCATTTACCGACGGAAGTGGTCAAGCTGGTGGTGCAGAAATTCGTGCTTCAGTTGGAAGCCCAGCTTGCCGAACGGCAGGTCAATATCGAGCTTTCGGATGAGGCGGCGGATTGGCTGGTGGAGAAGGGCTACGACCAGCAAATGGGGGCGAGGCCGATGGGCCGGACCATCCAGGAATATATCAAGAAGCCGCTGGCGGATGAATTGCTGTTCGGCAGACTTGCCCATGGCGGCACGGTGCGGGTGATTGTGGAGACGGCCAAGGACGGAACTAAGTCTATCGGGTTTATCTACATTTCTCGCGAAGCCGAAAAGGCGCTGCCCAAGCCGGTGGTGCGTAAGGCGCTGCCGAAGCAGGTGAAGGTGGAGAAGCCTGCCAAGAAGGCGGTGAAGAAGCCAGCCGTGAAGGCGAAGAAGGTGGCGAAGAAACCACAAAAGGCCAGATGAATAGAAGATGCCCGGTGATGAGCCGGGCATTTTTCTTTCACATCGGGTTCAAGGTTTCCACGCCATCGAAATCGCGCGTGTTGGCGGTGACGACGACGCAATCATGGGCGAGGGCGGTGGCGGCGATGATGGTGTCTACGGCGTCGCGATTGTGACCCTTCGCGCGAGAGCCGACCATAAGTTCGGCCCAAATCTTCGCGGCCCCGCTATTGAAGGGCAGAATTCGGCCCGCGAACATGGCCTCAAGCCCGCCGGGGCCGTCGAACCAAGTGGTGAGCGTTTCCTTCTTGCGCCCCTGCGGGAGAGCAAGAATGCCGCGCCTGACTTCGGCCAGCGTCATGGTCGATGTGAAAAGGTTGACATCGGCCTGTTCCGACATCCAGCCGATAAGCTTTGGATAACGTTCCGGGCGTGTGATGGCGCTGATGATATTGGTGTCGAGCAGGTATTTCACAGGTCAACTTCACGACCCGGATGACGTTCGCGGACAAATTCAATATCCGCGCCGGCCAGCGGCGATGCCAGCAAAAGTCGGAGCAGGCCACCCTTGGGGCTGTTCTCGGTGACCTTGGCAAGCTCCCGCCGCAACCGCTCCGCTTCTGGTCCGTTCTCTGAAAATTCGCGCGCAAGTGCCCGGATTCGTTGGGCATCGCCCTCGGGAACGACAACTTCTACCCGGCGCAACTTGCGTTCGGCAATGCGTTTCCGGTAGGTTTGGAGGGGTGTTTTGCGCTGCTCGCTCATTTCCGGAAATGTATCCGGAAATCGGCTTGGCGGCAAGCGGTTTTGCTTGCCACCGCACCCAATTTCCCCTATAGCCCGCCTCACTAAATCCTCACGCGAGGTTTGGATTGGCTGCATGGAGATGCGTCTCCCACATAGCAACCTGTCCTTCCGGTGCCGGAATCCCGGTCACACCCTCGCGGCGGTTCAACCGGAAAATGGAGTATCCTAGGCATGGCTTTGCCCGATTTTTCAATGCGTCAGCTTCTCGAAGCCGGCGTCCACTTCGGCCACCAGACACATCGCTGGAACCCGAAGATGCAGTCCTACATTTATGGTGCCCGTAACGGCATCCATATTCTCGACCTCGCCCAGACCGTTCCGTTGCTGCATCAGGCACTGGTTGCCGTGCGTGACGTGGTGGCCGGTGGCGGTCGTGTGCTGTTTGTTGGCACCAAGCGCGTGGCTTCCGAGCCGATCGCGGAAAGTGCGAAGCGCGCAGCTCAGTATTACATCAATTCTCGCTGGCTCGGTGGCACGCTGACGAACTGGAAGACCATCTCCAATTCGATCAAGCGTCTGCGCCAGTTGGAAGAAATTCTCGCCAAGGAAGATGTTCGCCTGACCAAGCGCGAATTGCTCAACCTGACGCGCGAAAAGGACAAGCTGGAAGAAGCCTTGGGTGGCATCAAGGACATGGGCGGCACGCCTGACATCATGTTCGTGATCGACACCAATAAGGAACAGCTGGCCATCAAGGAAGCCAATCGGCTTGGCATTCCGGTTGTGGCCGTGCTCGACTCCAACTGCCATCCGCAGGGCGTGACCTATCCGATCCCCGGCAATGACGACGCTGGCCGTGCCATTTCGCTTTATTGCGATCTGATCTCGCGCGCTGCCATTGAAGGCATCAGCATGTCGCAGGGCCGTTCGGGCCGTGATTTGGGCGAATTGGAAAACCCGATGGCCGAAGCTCTGCCGGAAGGTGAAGAAGTTGCCGCAGCACCTGCCGCCGAAAAGAAGCCGCGTCGCGGCAAGAACGCCTAATCTGACGCAACGAACCGGAACCGGTGCCCCGTGGCGCCGGTTCCTTCATCCCCAGCCCGTCTTGTGCGCCCTGAATGGCTGCCCGGCGGGCATTTCTGCAAAAAGGAGCATTGTTTATGGCCGATATCACCGCAGCGATGGTGAAGGACCTGCGCGAAAAGACTGGCGCGGGCATGATGGATTGCAAGCAGGCGCTGGGCGCCACCAGTGGCGATATGGAAGCCGCCATTGACTGGCTGCGCGCCAAGGGGCTTTCCAAGGCTGCCAAGAAGTCGGGCCGCGTGGCGGCTGAAGGTTTGGTCGGTGTGGTTGCCAGCGGCACCACGGCAGCCGTTGTCGAAGTGAACTCCGAAACCGACTTCGTGGCTCGCAATGAGAGCTTCCAGCACATGGTTGCCGAAATTGCTAAGCTGGCGCTGAAGGCCAATGGTTCGACGGAGATTCTCAAGACCATGCCGTTCCCCGGCTCGTCGCATGAAGTGGCGGCTTATGTGGCCGAACAGGTGGCGACCATCGGCGAAAACATGACCGTGCGTCGTACCGCTTCGCTTTCAGTTTCGCAGGGTGTGGTGGCTTCTTACGTCCACAATCAGGTTGCGCCCGGCCTTGGCAAAATCGGCGTTCTGGTGGCGTTGGAATCGGCTGGCAAGACCGATGAGCTGCAAGCCTTTGGCCGTCTGCTGGCCATGCATGTGGCTGCCGCCAACCCCGTTGCCTTGGATTTGGCCGGTGTGCCGCATGATGTTCTGGAGCGTGAAAAGGCCATTTTGGCTGAAAAGAACGCCGGAAAGCCTGAGAATGTGATGGAAAAGATCATCGCTTCGGGTCTCAAGAGCTATGCCAAGGAAGTCTGCTTGCTTGAACAGGCCTATGTGCATGACGGTGCAAAGTCCGTGGCGCAGGCCGTGAAGGAAGTGGAGGGCAAGGTTGGCGCTCCCGTGGCTTTGAAGGGTTTTGTGCGCTTCCAGCTGGGTGATGGCATTGAAAAGCAGGTTGACGACTTCGCCGCTGAAGTTGCCAAGGCCGCTTCCGGCGCTTGAGCCTCAAAAGGCTTGACGAATTGAGCAAATCGGGGCCCCTTCGGTGGGGCCCCTTTTTTATTGGCGGAAAGATGACAAAGCCTCATTTCAAACGGATATTGCTGAAGGTTTCGGGCGAAGTGCTGATGGGCGAGCAAGCCTATGGCATTGATCTATCAACGGTTCAGCGCGTGGCAGCCGAGATTGAGTCTGTCGCCAAGCTCGGCACGCAGCTTTGCATCGTGATTGGTGCCGGCAATATCTTTCGCGGTGTTGCGGGGGCCGCCAAGGGCATGGACCGGGTGAATGCTGATTATATGGGCATGCTCGGCACTGTCATGAATGCGCTGGCGATGCAGGATGCGCTGAAGGCGCGGGGGCTGGATGCGCGGGTCATGTCGGCCATTCCCATGCCCACGGTTTGCGAATCCTTTTCGCGGGCGGAAGCATTGCGGCATTTGGAGCAGGGGCGCATCCTGCTGTTTGCGGGAGGCACGGGAAGCCCTTTCTTCACCACCGACACAACCGCGGCGTTGCGGGCTGCCGAGATGGGATGTGACGGGCTGCTCAAGGGCACAAGTGTCGATGGCATATACTCGGCTGATCCCAAGAAGGACCCCAAGGCTGAGCGGTTCGAGCGGGTTCATTATTCGCAAGTGCTCGCGCGCGATTTGAAGGTAATGGATGCCTCAGCGGTTGCGCTTGCGCGGGATAACCACATTCCGGTAATCGTGTTCTCCATACGCAAGGAAGGCGCGGTGTTGGAAGTGGCGCAAGGCAAGGGCCGCTTCACAATCGTGACTGACGGCTAAAACAAATTCACGAGGAGTTGAACCCATGGCCGATGCATCCAGCTTTGACATCAAGGAAATCCAGCGCCGCATGCATGGCGCTGTTGAGGCGCTGAAACATGATTTCGGCGGGCTGCGTACGGGGCGCGCTTCGGCATCCCTGCTCGATCCCATTCAGGTGGATGCCTATGGGGCCATGATGCCGCTGAACCAGTGTGCCACGGTGACGGTGCCTGAGCCGCGCATGCTTTCGGTGCAGGTTTGGGATCGCGGGCTTACCATTGCGGTTGAGAAGGCGATCCGCGTTTCCAATCTTGGGCTGAACCCGCAGACAGAGGGCCAGATCATTCGCCTACGCATGCCGGAATTAACGCAGGATCGGCGCAAGGAGCTGACCAAGGTTGCCCATACCTATGCCGAAAAAGCCAAAGTAGCCGCGCGCAATGTGCGTCGGGATGGCATGGATCTTCTCAAGAAGCTCGAAAAGGACAGCCTTATCAGCGAGGACGATCAGCGCAAGAAGTCTGACGAGGTGCAGAAGTCGACTGACAACACCATGAAGGAAATCGACGCGGCCTTGGCGCACAAGGAAGCCGAAATCATGCAGGTTTGAGGCGAGGCTGGGGTAATCAGACCATGACATCCCAACCGCCAGCCGGCGCTGTTCCCCGACATGTTGCCATTATCATGGATGGCAATGGTCGCTGGGCTAAGGCGCGGATGTTGCCGCGTTCAGCGGGGCATTTGGCGGGGGTGGAGACGGTGCGGCGCATCATCCGCCATTCGCGCGAGATTGGGCTTGAGCATTTGACGCTTTATGCTTTTTCGTCGGAAAACTGGTCGCGGCCGCCGGCGGAGGTGGGCTATCTGATGGGGCTTTTGCGGACGTTCATTCGCCGCGATGTTGTCGCTTTACACAAGGACAATGTACGCATTCGCCTCATCGGCGGTCGTGATGATCTTGAAAGCGGGCTTTCCGAGCTGTTTGATAATGCGGAAGTTAAAACCGCGCAGAACACGGGTTTACGGGTTACGGTTGCCTTCAATTATGGAAGTCGCCAGGAAATTGCCAACGCGGCGCAGTTGGCCGCGCGCGCGGTTTTGGAGGGCAGGCTGAAGCCGGAGGAGATTACGCCCGATAGGCTTTCGGATTTCATGTATACCGCCGGAAGCCCTGATCCTGATCTGTTGATCCGCACGAGCGGCGAGAAGCGGATTTCCAATTTTCTGCTGTGGCAATGTGCCTATACGGAGTTTGTGTTCGTGCCGGAAGCTTGGCCTGATTTTACCGGTGAGATCATGGATCGCGCCATTGGCGAATACATGTCGCGCGAGCGCCGCTTTGGCGGCTTGCCGCAGGCCAAGGCGGAAACCGCATGAATGGGCCTGCAATGACATCTGAAACGGCTTCATCCGGGCGTTGGCGTGACCTTGGGGTGCGCGGCCTTTCGGCGGCCGTGCTCATTCCAGTTGTGCTGGTGGATGTGTGGCTGGGTGAGTGGTGGTTTGTGGCCTTTGTGGCCGTGCTGATGGTTCTGTGCGCGCGCGAATATGTGCGGATGGCGGCGGTCGGGGATCGGTTGCAATTGAGTCTGCATGCGGCGGGTGCGATTGCTGGGGCTGTGCTGCCGGTTGCGGCGGGCGTTGCGGTGGCGTTGGCGGTGATCGCGAGCCTGTGGGTTTGCAGTGTGAGTGCCTATCTGCTGCAACGGCGTCGGCATGATCTGTTTGCGCTGTTGGGGCTTGGTTATGTTTCCATTCCAGCCCTTTCGCTGGTTGTGCTGCGGGCGGACCCGCAGGCGGGGCTCGTTTCCATCTATTGGCTGTTTTGTGTCATCTGGATGGCTGACACGATGGCCTATTTCGCCGGTCGCCTGATTGGAGGGCCGAAGCTTTGGCCGGCCATTTCACCGAAAAAGACATGGGCTGGATTGTTCGGAGCGATGGCAGGGGCGGTGATGGCCAGTGTGGCGGTGATTTTGGCCGCAGGGCTTTCCTTCAGCTTTTCGCTCATTGTGATGGCGGCAGTTCTGGCCGTGGTGGAGCAGGGTGGCGACCTTTATGAATCCGCGCTCAAGCGCCAGGCGGGGGTGAAGGATTCCGGCACGCTCATTCCCGGTCATGGTGGGGCGCTGGACCGGGTGGATGGCTTGCTGGCTGCCGCAACGGCAGCTTGGGCGTTAAACATGATGGGACTTCTCAACTGGTAATCCGCTTTGCCACTACCGTATCGCGAGCGCATGCCTATATAGTTGATAAGTTCTGAATTGGAGGTTTGCCCGTGAGCTTTGTTTCCGCCATTGCTGGAGATGTTTACAATTTCGGCTTTTATGCCGTGTCCTTCATCTTCGTGCTCACCCTCATTGTTTTCGTTCACGAATACGGCCATTTCATCGTGGGGCGGTGGTGCGGCGTGAAGGCGGAAACCTTTTCCATCGGCTTTGGCCGCGAGATTGTGGGTTGGAGCGATAAGCAGGGCACGCGCTGGAAAGTGGGTTGGATTCCGCTTGGCGGCTATGTGAAGTTTGAAGGCGACGCCAATGCGGCCAGCATGCCTTCTACGCCGGAATTGGAGGCGCAGGCGCAGCGTTCAGCGACGAATTTCCACGGTAAGGCGGTTTGGCAGCGATCACTGGTGGTGGCGGCGGGGCCGATTGCTAATTTCATTCTGGCAATCGCCTTGTTTTCGATGGTGTTTGCGGTTGTTGGCGTGCCTGTCACCTCGCCGCAGGTAGACAAGGTTGTAGAGGCGAGTGCTGCCGAAAAAGCCGGCGTTCAGCCCGGCGACATCATTGTTTCGGTGAATGGCGAGGCCATTGAAACCTTTAGCGACATTCAGCGCATTGTGATGCCGCGCGCTGGCGAAGCCTTGCCGGTGGTGATTGAGCGCAAGGGCGAGGAAGTGCGCGTGACGCTGACGCCGCAGGCAACCGAAGTGGATGATGGTTTTGGCGGAAAGGTTCGCATTGGCCTGATTGGCGTCAGCAATGACCAAACGACGCGCAGTTTTGAGCGCAAGGGGCTCATCGAATCCCTGCAATTGGGCACGCTGGAGACCTGGCGGGTGGTGGAGGGAACCGGGCATTTTATCGCCCGCATTTTCGCCGGACATGGCGGGGCGGACCAGCTGGGTGGGCCCATCGCCATTGCCCAGATTTCCGGGCAGGCGGCTTCTCTAGGCTTTTACGAGTTGCTCCGCATGGCGGCCCTGCTGTCGGTAAGCATTGGCCTCATCAATCTGTTCCCCATTCCCATGCTGGATGGCGGGCATCTGGTCTATTACGCAATTGAGGCCTTGCGGGGTAAGCCCGTGGGGGCGAAGGCGCAGGAAATCGGGTTCCGCATCGGCTTTGCCATGGTGCTGGCGCTGATGGTGTTTTCCACTTGGAATGACATCATGCGGATCACGCGGTTCTAGTGGTTTACGTAATGTAAAGGTGGGAAGGAATACAACCAGATTCTTGGGTTTGCATCCTGGCCGAAACAGCGTAAAAGATGCTCTGGTATTCGGATTCTGCTCTTGACGGGGCGTCCTATTCTGAAGTGAGGACTAATGCGTCATCTCTCTGTTTTTAAAGCGTTTTCTGCCTTTTTGTTCGGTATCTGCCTGCTGAGTTCAGCGGTAGGGTTGGCAAGTGGCGTGGCGCAGGCAGCGGGGCTTTCGGCCATCGTTGTGCAGGGCAATCAGCGCGTTGAGGCCGATACGGTGCGCTCCTATATGCAGATCCAGCCCGGCGAAACGGTTACAACCGACAAGATCGACGCCTCGGTGAAGGCGCTGTTCCAGACGGGGCTGTTCGCGGATGTAAAGATTAGCCAGAATGGCAGCCAACTTACTGTTGTTGTTGAAGAAAATCCGCTCATCAATAAGGTTGATTTCGAAGGCAATAGCGAGATCAAGCAAGACGCGCTGAGCAAGGAAGTGGAGCTGAAAGAGCGCCTGGTGTTCACCCGCGCCAAGGTCCAGTCCGATGTGCAGCGCGTGATTTCTCTTTATCGTCGCTCGGGCTATTTCGCTGCCCGTGTGGAGCCGAAGATTATCCGCCTGCCGCAGAATCGCGTGAATCTCGTATTCGAGATCGATGAAGGTGTTTCGACGCGCATCGCGCGCATCAATTTCGTCGGCAATAAAGCTTTCACGGACAGCCAGTTGCGCTCGTCCATCTCGACGGCGCAAAGCAGCTGGTGGAAGTTTTTCTCGACCTCCGACAATTATGATCCGGATCGGTTGAACTACGACAAGGAATTGCTGCGCCGCTATTACCTCAAGAACGGCTATGCCGATTTCCGCGTGGTTTCGGCCAATGCTGAACTAGCGCCGGATGCGGAGAGCTTCTACATCAACTTCACGGTGGAAGAAGGTCCGCGCTATGAGATTGGCAATGTGTCGGTGAATACCGGCCAGACTTCGCTGGATGCCAAGTCGTTGGAAGCGGCCATCCGCACGCCTTCAGGCTCGCAATATGATGCCAGCCGCATTGATCGCACGGTGGAAGCCATTGCGGTGGAAGCCGGTAAGAGCGGTTTTGCTTTCGCCAAGGTGGATCCGCAAATCGAGCGTGATGCGGAAAACCGTAAGCTCAACATCGTCTACAATGTGCAGGAAGGCCCGCGCGTTTACATTGAGCGCATTGATATCCGTGGCAATATTCGCACGCTGGATGAAGTGATCCGCCGCGAAATGCAGTTGGCGGAAGGTGATGCTTATAACCGCGTGTTGGTGGATCGTGCCCGCCGCCGCCTGATTGGTCTCAACTTCTTCCAGGCTGTTGATTTCCGGGAAGAGGCTGGATCTTCGGCGGATCGGCTTGTGCTGGTTCTTGAGGTTCAGGAAAAATCGACCGGCGCTTTCAGTGTCTCGGCTGGTTACTCCTCGGCTGAAACGCTGATTGCCTCGGTCGGTATTCAGGAACGCAACCTGCTGGGTCGGGGCCAGAACATCAATCTGAACACCACGCTGAGCTTCAAGCGCCAGACGGTGAACTTCGCCTTCACGGAGCCTTATTTCCTCGGTCGCCGCGTTTCGGCCGGTGTGGATGCCGTGATCTCGCGCAATGACCTCAAGGATGAAGCCTCTTACACGAATGAGCAGTTCGGTGGCGGCTTCCGCTTCGGTTTCAAGCTCGACGAAGACCAGTCTTTGACCACGCGCTACAGCCTGATCCATCGTGACTTGCAGACAACCGACAGCGCGCCGGTTGCCATTCAGGAAGCGGAAGGCACTTCGGTTAAGTCTGCCGTTACACTTGGCTATGCGTTCGACACGATTGATAATCCGGCAAGCCCCACCTCCGGCTTCCGTATCAATCCGACGGTGGAACTGGCCGGGCTTGGTGGGGATGTGAACTATGTGAGTGGCGAAATCTCGTCCTTCTATTTCCATCCGATAACCGAGGGTATCGTCTTCAAGCTGAAGGGTACGGGTGGCCAGCAGGCTGGGTTCAGCGGCGAGGATGTGCCGGTGCTCGATCGCTTCTATAAGGGCGGTGACAGTTTCCGCGGCTTCGCTTCCAGCGGCATTGGCCCGCGTCAGGAAAAGGAAGATGGCGGCAAGCGCAGCTCTATTGGTGGCACGACCTATGCCATTGGTACGGCGGAAGTTATCTTCCCGCTGGGTCTTCCGGAAGAATTCGGCCTATCGGGTTCCGTGTTCTCTGATTTCGGTACGCTGTTCGGTGCGCCGGAAGAAGAAGGCAAGGGCAAGTGTAACAATGCTGGCCTGAACACGGAATGCAGTGTTTGGGATACGGCGGCTTTCCGTGGCTCGGCTGGTGCCGGTGTGACTTGGGAATCGCCCTTCGGCCCCTTGCGCTTTGATGTGGCTTATCCGTTCGCCAAGGCTGACTATGATGAGACCGAGTATTTCCGGTTCAGCATCGGCAGCAAGTTCTAAAGGCTAGCGGCTTGATCGAAACGGAAACGGACGGCCTTCGCGCCGTCCGTTTTCTTTGAAAAGGATAGGACGATGACGACTGAAGCCCCGGCGACATTGCAGCAGGCTGACATCAACCGGATCATGCAGCTTTTGCCGCATCGCTATCCGTTTCTGCTGATTGACCGGATCATCGAGATGAATGGCGAGCAGTCGGGAACCGGCATCAAGAATGTGACCTATAACGAGCCTTTCTTCCCCGGTCATTTTCCCGGCAATCCCGTGATGCCCGGCGTCTTGCTGGTGGAGGCGATGGCGCAGACGGCAGGCGCGCTCGTCATGAATAACTTAGGTGGAGATGACGAAGGCCGGATCGTCTATTTCATGTCGATCGATAAGGCTCGTTTCCGCAAGCCGGTATTGCCCGGCCATACGGTGCATTTTCCGGTGAAGCTCATCCAGAAGCGCGCGCCTGTATGGCGCTTTTCGTGCGAGGCGCGGGTGGATGGTGCGCTGATGGCAGAGGCGGAAATCAGCGCCATGTTGATGGGCAAGCCAAAGACCTAACCAACGCCGCTG
>CAJBCQ010000024.1 GCA_903951595.1 uncultured Hyphomicrobiales bacterium
GCCAAGGATATTCCCTTGGCAGCTCAGGAAGGCTATCGCGATGCTGAGCTTGCCAAGCGTTACACCACCCTCGGCATGGCAACCGATCAGGGCAAGCTTTCCAATGTGAACGGCATGGCGCTTCTTTCGGCGGCGACGGGCCGCAGCATGAAGCAGACGGGCACGACCACCTATCGGCCTTTCTACACGCCGGTTGCCATCAGCGCGCTGGCGGGGCCTTACCGGGCTCAGCATTTCATGCCCGTGCGCCAAACCCCGCTTCATGAATGGGCCGCCGAACAGGGGGCTGTTTTTGTCGAGACAGGCTTGTGGCACCGCACGCAATGGTTCCCCCAGCCCGGTGAAAAGGGCTGGATGGAAAGTGTGACGCGCGAGGTGAAGGCAACCCGCGCCGGGGTTGGGCTTTGTGATGTGTCTACACTCGGCAAAATCGAAATTGCCGGGCCGGATGCGCTGGAGCTGATCGAGCGGCTTTACTGCAATAATTTCGCCACACTGAAAATAGGCCGCGCACGCTATGGCCTGATGCTGCGGGAAGATGGTTTCCTGTTCGATGACGGCACGGTGAGCCGCTTGGGCGAGAATCATTATTTCATCACTACCACCACGGCCAATGCTGCCCGTGTCATGTCCCATATCGAGTTCTGCCATCAGGCGCATTGGCCGGAATTGGACGCACATTATACCTCCGTCACCGATCAATGGGCGCAGATGTCTGTGGCCGGGCCATATGCGCGCGCAACACTCAACCGGGTGCTGGATCGTTTTGTGCTGAGTGATGAAAGCCTGCCCTTTATGGGTGTTGTGGAAACCACTGCTTTCGGTGGCATTCCGGTGCGTCTGTTCCGCATTTCCTTCTCCGGTGAACATGCCTATGAAATTGCGGTGGCTGCCGATCATGGTGATTTTGCGCTGCGCTGCCTCATGCATGCAGGCTCGGTTTTTGGCATCACGCCTTATGGGGTGGAAGCACTCAATGTCATGCGTATTGAGAAAGGCCATGTGACCGGATCGGAACTGGATGGCACCACCACGGCGGGTGATTTGGGCTTTGGCCGCATGATGTCGCAGACCAAGGATTATATCGGCAAGGTGATGGCAGGGCGCGAGGGCCTGCTTCGTGAGGACCGTTTGCAGCTTATCGGCATCAAGCCTGTTGATGCGTCCGACCGTTTCCGCGCTGGCGCCCATGTGTTGAAGCTTGGTGAGACGCCGAGCCTGAAAGCCAGTCAGGGCCATATCACATCGGTTTGCTTCTCACCTATGGTGGGCCAATGGATTGGCTTGGCCCTGGTGAAGAATGCGCGGGCGCGGCATGGCGAGACGGTGCGGGTCTATGATGAGCTGCATGGTCAGCATTTGAATGCGCTATTGTGTGATCCGGTATTCTTCGACAGACAGAATGTGAAGCTCCATGGCTAAAAGCTCTCGGAAATTGGCAATCCCCGCGCGGCGGGCACCGGAATGGACGCAAGGCTGCTTTGGTGCGGATTGTCTCTCAGGGCCGGGGGTGCGGCTGGCACTTGTCCATCCCTTGTCGAGCGTGCTCATCAGTGTGTCTGCTGCCAAGATGAAGGCTGTATCGGCGGCGCTTCAAAAAGACTTTGGTGTTGGGTTGCCGCAAGCTGGCAAGGCGTTGCAATCCAAAAAGCTGAAAGTCAGCTGGTGTGGGCCGGGGCAGTTTTACGCCGTGTCTGGGGTGATGGTGGAAGGCGCATTGGCGCAAGAACTTGGTGTACTGCTGGAAGGGAAAGCGATCATCACCGACCAGAGCCATGCGCGCGTTACGTTCCGGCTTTCAGGCGCAAAGGTCACAGCCCTTTTGGCCAAGGGTGGCACGTCGCTGGATGTTCATCCGGTCGCTTTTGAAACGGGATCATCGGCCATGACGGTGCTGGCGCATGTGCCTGCCCAGATCGTTCATCTGGTTCAAGGTGAATATGATGTCAGCATTCCCAGAAGCTACATGGTGAGCTTCCGGGAATGGCTGTTGCATCAGGCCGAAGGCTTCGGCCTTGAAGTGGTTTAGCTGATCGGAACCAGACGGATTTCGACGCGGCGGTTCTGCGCCTTTCCAGCTTCGGTGTTGTTGGGGGCGATGGGCTGGGTGTCGGCAAAGCCTTGCACAGCCACGCGCTGCGGGTTGACCTGTAGGCTCACCAGATAATCGGCCACCGAACGCGCGCGCTGTTGTGAAAGCTGTTGGTTAAGGGCGAAGGTGCCGGTGCTGTCGGTGTGACCGTTCACATCAATGAGCGTTTGCTTGTATTCATTCAGTACCAGAGCGACCGAGCCTAACACTTCGGTGAAGGCGGGGTTGATGGCGGCACTTTCGGAAGCGAAAGTGATATTGCCCGGCATGTTGAGCACAATGTCATCGCCAACGCGCGTCACACTCACGCCGGTTGCCTCTAGACGCTGGCGAAGCTGGGCTTCCTGATTGTCCATATAACTGCCGATGCCGCCACCGGCCAATGCGCCGATGCCGGCACCGATAAGAGCACCCTTGCGGTCGTTTTTGCTGACGAGCGCGCCTGTGGCGGCACCCAGCAGGGCACCTGCCCCCACGCCGATCGAGGTTTTGGAAAGCTGGCTTTCGCCGGTGAACGGATTGCTGGTGGTGCAGCCGGTCAGCAGCAGCCCCGCAGCCACAATCGTCGCGACAGTTTTCATGGATTTTTCCCTGTATTTAGCCCTGAACCCTGATGGCGTCATAGCCGCTTGAGGCTTTGGCGGCAAGGCTTAGGCTGTTTTCAGACGGCCTGCGAATTTGACAATCCGGCGGCAGGCTTCTGCCAAGTCGGACTCCTCCAGCGTCAGGGAAAGCCGCAAATGCCCGGCACCGGCCTGGCCAAAGGCTTCGCCTGGCATGGCCACAACCTTTTCTTCTTCCATGAGTTGCAAAGCGAACGCTTCCCCAGAAAGGCCCGTGCGGCGGATGTCGGCCATGATGAACATGCCGCCTTCGGGCATGTGGCAGGTGAATCCGGGGGCTTGGCTTAGATGTTCCACCACGATGCGGGCGCGTCTTTCATAGGTGTCGCGCATGATTTTGGTTTCGGCAAGATCGGTGGACAGTGCAAAGGCGGTGGCGTCTTCGAGGAAGGGTTGCGAGCCGAATAGCATGGTTTCGGAAAGCGGCAGAAGCTGCGCGCTGAATTCTTCCGATCCTACAGCCCAGCCGCAACGGAAACCCGTCATGGCGTGGGATTTGGAAACTGACGAGACGACGACCGAACGGTCTGCCAGGTCGGGATTGTCGAGCGGAGAGGCGAATTTGCCTTGATAGACGAGGCTTGAATAAACCTCATCGCACAGGATCCACAAATCATGCTGGCGGCAAACCTCGCCGATTTCGGCCAGCGATTTGGCGCTGATCACGGCACCTGTGGGGTTTCCCGGGGTGTTGAGCAATAGCACGCGCGAGCGCGCGGTGATGGCGCGTTCAACGTCTTCGGCTTGCAAATGGAAGCCATTTTCGGGGCTTACGGGAATGGTCACGGGGCTGGCACCGGAGGCGGCAATAATGCCGTCATAGCTGACATAAAACGGGTCGGGCATCAGCACTTCATCGCCGGTTTCGGCAAGTGCCATCATGCAGGCGAAAAGCGCGGTTTGCGTGCCGGGAAGGAAGATGATCTGCTCGGTGGTGATGGGCCTTCCGGAGCGGGCGGTGTAATGGGCGGCAAGGGCTTTGAGCACTTCGGGTTCACCGCGGCCATTGGAATAGCGCGTGCGCCCAGCGCGCAGGCGCTCGGTTGCCACATCCACAATCGCTTGTGGGGTTTTGAAGTCGGGTTCCCCGATGGACAGCATCAGCATGGGCTCGCCTGCGGCCAAGCGGCGCTTGCCTTCGATATGGACATGCCATTTGTCCGAACCGAGGCCTTGGAGCCGCTGGGTGATGGAAGCAAAGCGCATGGTGGATCCTTTATGTTGACGCACGCGCACCTTCTAGAGCATGGCAATGATTTGGTCGAGCCAGTCTGTTCAAAGGTTTTTCCATGGTGCTGAAATCTTCCCGCCCACCTGCCATCACAGATGCGCTCAGTGAGCGCATGGCGTCTTTCCGTTCCGGCATGCTGGGTCGCGCTTGGCCGAATATCATTGCCGGCAGGCAGGATGTGAGTGGGCGGGCTTTTGAGGTGCAATGCCCGTTTGAACGCAGTCTTGTGACCTCACGCCTGGTGGCGGCAGATGGTGTTGCGGTGCGCGCTGCCGCCTTGGCCGCGCGCAAAGGACAGGTGGTTTGGGCCGGGCTTTCACGCAAGCAAAAAGCCGATGCCCTTTCGCGCTCTGGCGCACAGCTTGCCGAAAGGCGGCTGGATTTGGCGCTGGCTTTGGTTTTTGAACGCGGCATGGCGCGCGGTGAGGCACTCTTGGAAGCTGACGCTGCGGCAGGTTATTTGCTGGCGGCTGCTGAGAAGGTGGTTGCCGTAAAGGAAGGTTCGCGCCCGCAAGGGGTTGTGGCTTTACTGGCCTATGCAGGCGAGCCCTTGCGGCTTCTGGGTGCCATGATGGCCGCGGCCCTTGCCGCCGGAAATGCCGTTGTGCTGCGTGCGCCCGCGCAAGCAGGTCTTGCTACGGCCATTTTCATGGAAGCGCTGGGTGAAGCGCAATTGCCGGAAGGTCTTGTCAACATGCTGGGGGGCGAGGAAGCCGGTGTGCTTCTGGCTGAATGTGCTGGGGTTGATGGATTTGTCTATGCTGGGCCGCTGGAAGCCGGGCTTAAATTGCAGCGCAAGGCGATGGGTGCAGGCTGGCCGCGGCCTTTCCTGTTCTGGGCCAAGGGCCGCAATTGCGCTCATGTCAC
>CAJBCQ010000025.1 GCA_903951595.1 uncultured Hyphomicrobiales bacterium
GCAATCGCGCGCGGCGGCGTCATGCTCGTGCCATCTTTCGCAGTCGAACGCACACAGGAATTGATGACGGATTTAGCCATCCTCATGGGGCGCGGTGACTTGCCTGCGATCCCTGTCTTCATTGATTCACCTCTGGCCATGCGCGCCAGCCGTATCTTTGAAAAACACGCAGGCGACATGGACAATGGCAAGCTCTTGCGTCAGGCCTTTGCCTCGGCAGATGTGCGCTTCATGGAGACGGTGGAAGATTCAAAGTCCATCAACAAGCTTTCCGGCACCTATATCATCATCGCCGCCAGCGGCATGTGCGAGGCAGGCCGTATCCGCCATCATTTACGCAATCGGCTATGGATGGCCCAGACCACTGTCATGCTTGCCGGCTATCAGGCCGAAGGCACCCTGGGCCGGATGCTCGAAAATGGTTCCAAGCGCGTGCGCCTCATGGGCGAGGAAGTCAGTGTGCGCGCTCACATCACCAAGATCGATGACTATTCCGGTCATGCCGATGGCCCGGAACTGCAAGCCTGGGTAAAAGCCCGCCTACCCATCGCGCGCGGCATTTTCCTCACCCACGGCGAAGACCCCGCCCAGCTCGGCCTTGCCGCGCGCCTGAACGCGATCGTTCCAGCCGAACGCATTTTCCGCCCATCGCTCGATGATACCTATGAGCTAACCGGTGCGGAACCCGTTCTTGTGGAAACCACAGCCCCCCGTCGCCTTGCCGCAGCCCAAGTGGCCAGTGTCGATTGGAACAATGATCTGGCAAGCCTTGTGCTTGACCTTAATGAGGAGATCCGCAAGGCCGCGGATGAAAAGACACGCCAGAAAATCATCCGCCGCCTGCGCCGCGCCTTGGAGGAAGCTTAAAGCTCAGTTCTGCACGCGCTTGGTATAGCCACCATCCACCACCAGATTGATGCCGGTGATGAAGCTCGCCTGACGGCTGGCGAGAAAAACACAAGCGTCCGCAATCTCTTGCGGACGCGCCATGCGGCCCATCGGATTATGGGCCAAGGCCGAAGCAAAGCTTTCCGGTTGGTTGACTTCAACCTGATGCCAGAACCCGCCTTCGAAATAGGTCGTACCCGGGCTTACGCCATTGGCGCGGATGGCTTTGGGGGCCAAATGGCCCGACAGGCTCTTGATATAGAAATTGATCGCCGCCTTCATCGCCCCATAGGCCACATCGCCATGCCGGTAATCCTCGCTGGCCGATATGGACGAAATGGCGATGATGGAGCCATAGGCTGAGCGTTCCAGAAACGGCATGGCTGCATCACACGCAGCCACCGTATGCAGCATATCCACCTCAAATGCCGTGCGGAATGTCGCCTCATCCGTGCCATCGGCAAAGCCCGAGGCATTGCAGACCAACACATCCACACCACCCAGCACCTGCCCCATCTCCGCCACAAAATGCGCCAGTGCCGCCTTATCCGCCACATCCACCACACGCCCTTCAGCCTTCAACGTCGCTGCCGTGCTTTGCACTTCTGCCGCTTGGCGCGCGCAAAAGCCGATCACGGCCCCTTCTGCGATAAACGCCTCAGCAATCGCCCGGCCAATGCCGCGCGTGGCTCCAGTAATGATGACTTTGGCACCTTGAAGACCCGTATCCATCACAGCACCGTAAAACCAGCTTCGCGCGCCATGCGCGCAAGATTTTCATAGCCCATTTTGGCATAGGTCAAGGGCTGCGCTACTTTCGGATCTTGCTCGGCTTCCACAATAAGCCAACCCGAATAGCCATGCCGCGCCAACACTTCAAGGATCGGTGGATAGTCAACCGCGCCATCACCGGGCACTGTGAAAACGCCCGACAAAATGGCACGCAGGAAGCTTATATCCGCCGTCATGCAGGCCCTTAGCTTATCGCGGCGGATATCCTTGCAATGCACATGCTGGATGCGCGCGACATGCTTTTTCACAAGCGCCAGCGGATCTCCACCCGAATAGGCGCAATGGCCGGTGTCATAAACAAGCCCCACGGCCTCACCCGTATGGTTCATCAAATGCCCGATATCGGAATCCGTCTGGATGATCGTCGCCATGTGATGATGCACCGCCATGCCGACCCCGAAATCGGCCATCTTCTCAGCAATCTTGGTGAGCTTGCGGCCATAGGCCTTCCACTCGTCATCGGCCAATCGCGGGCCCTTGGAAATGGGCGTGTCGATCTCGCCCTGCGTGCCGTGAGAGGTGTCGGCATAAACGACATATGGGCAGCCCATGTCTTTCAGCAACTGCAAATGGACAAGGGCGGCGTCAAATTCCTGATGGACATCATGAACGAACGCCTTGCCCGTGAACCAGCC
>CAJBCQ010000026.1 GCA_903951595.1 uncultured Hyphomicrobiales bacterium
AAATCAACGCGATTTTGCATGGTTTAACACGTCAATTTGGCGGCTCCATCGCGGCTGAACACGGCATCGGACGCCTGAAGCGGGAGCTTTTAGAGCAGGTAAAAAGCCCCGTTGAGATGGAGATGATGCGCGGGCTGAAACGCATGCTCGACCCGCAAAACATACTCAACCCCGGCAAGGTGATTTAGCCCGCACGCGCCACCTTTCAACCGATCAACGCTGCCCTTAGCGAGAGGTGATCACAATTTCGAAATACTGCAGGGTCGCATTTCCAAGGCACGAGAAATTATCGCTGCCGGTATCAATGCCACCATTGCACCATTCTCCCGCCCCGTCGGTTTCATCCGATGAGATGGTGTAATATGAGTCAATCTTAAGGGCGTT
Source organism: uncultured Hyphomicrobiales bacterium (assembly GCA_903951595.1). Classification (GTDB taxonomy): domain Bacteria; phylum Pseudomonadota; class Alphaproteobacteria; order Rhizobiales; family Aestuariivirgaceae; genus CABJBCQ01. Next base: position 385 of record CAJBCQ010000026.1, read on the forward strand.
GGAAACCTTGATGGCGATATCCATGCCAGTGGTTCCGCTTGTGAAATCCACCGGGTCATTCAGGGTTTGAACGACGTAGATGAACTGCGCCCCGGAATCATTGAAGCTCGCATCGTCATATGTGGTGGGCGTGACGACTGACTTTATGCCGTTTTCCAGAGAAGAGACATTGTCGTACAATTGCGCCGTGAATTCAGCGGGAACATTCGGCTTGGGGAACGTCAGTTCGTTTGATCCGTTCAGGTTCGAAACGCGCAAATCCGTCGCCTGAGCCGCGGCAGTCGCCGCCCCTTGCGAAGCAGCACAGCTGATGTTGCGGCTGGTGGCATTCTTGGGTGTTGTCGCGGGTGTCTGATTGATGGGAGCGGTGTTTCCATTCGTGTAGCAATAGGAACCTGCAGTACCATTGGCACCATACTGGTTCTCAGACATCTGGGTGGTGCCGGTGATCTGGAAGCCCGCATCCAGCAACATCACGGCATGAGTATATGTATCGGCGGGGATGTTGATCTCATTCACCAATGGCGAGCTTACGCCATTTTGCACATCCATGGTGAGTTGCGACGACGTGCTGTTGAAGAAAAAGGAACAGCTGGTCTGTGCTTCGACATAGCTTGTCGGCGCTTCTGTGCATAGTCCGAGCTGATAGATGCCGAAGGACAGTGTGCTCGGCGTGAAGGCACAGCTGCTGTTGGTATCGTCAGACGAACCCCGGCTCGACCAACCTGAACACGATGTGTTGGTTTGGGCCGCGGCGCTTTCCGTCTGAATGGCGAGAAAAAGCAAACCCGCCACGAAAGCGACCAAGAGCGCAATCGGCTGTCTGGCAGAAAAGGAATTCATTTGATTTATCCTGTTTAATCAGTAGCCAGTGAAGGTCACGCCGATATTCAGCTTCTGTTTGATGATCTTGTTTTCCCGCCGAACTTTTTCCAGACGTTTGTCAACCATGCTGGTCAGCTCATAGGCCTTGCTTGAAATCACAATGCCATCATCCGATGTCGTGCCCTTACCACCGAATGGCAGAGCATAGCTCAGCTTGACGAATTGCTCGTCCTCAACGGAATTGAAGTCCGTGTGGCCAAGCTCAAATGTAAGATTGGGCACAATCGAGCCGGTGAGACTGAACGTGTTGCCCTTCAGATCATCCGCACCATCCTCGCCATTCCAGGCGAAGGTCTTGGCCCTGAGCATGGCGGAGGGCATGTAAGGCAAAGCGATGCCCAGCTCGATGTCATAGCCGCCGGCTGCCTTTTCGCTATTGTCCGGGCCTTTCCAGCCGCTCAGCTCTTTATAATAATTGGCGTTTACTTCGCCGACGGTGGTGCGGATTTCGCCGCCAATGCTCATGCGCTGATGGTCATATGGAAACTCATGGTCATAAAAGGCGTTGAGGCCTAAGAGGATTTTGTTGTCGCTGATCAACTGGCGAATGCCAAGGCCGGCATTCACCGTTGTGCGTGAATCGTCATAGGCCGCGCTTGTCTGCATGAAAAGGGTTTGGGACAGATCCTCGCTTTCAGCGATCGGTTTCAGCAAGAGGATGCTACCACTGGGATTCTCGCCGAGCACATCGTGGATCGAGATTTCGCTTGTGCCTTCAGTTTGGTCGACGATGTCTCCAACAGCACCTTGCGCGCTCGCGTCGAGCTGGGCACTGATGCCGCCTACAACGCCGTCCACTCCATTTTGCGCATAGCCAGAGACAAGGCTGTGGAGGAGCCATTCCAAGGAAGTTGCCTGCCGACCACCTTCTTCAATGAGCCGAGTACCGAGGGCTTGGGAAGATTGTTCGGCAATAACATAGCTTTCAAAGGCGCTCGCCGGAGGAGCCAGAAAGCAACCCAAGGTGGATGAGAGAACCGCAATGCATGCAAAAGCATGGCGCTTACCATTTTTTGCAGAAGCCAATTGATTTGGCTTTGTACTTGTCATCACTTCATTCCATTTGAAATATACAAAAATATTATATGTTTTTAACATAATCCTCCGGTGCGTAAAGTATTTTTGATGTCGGCAAAGGAGTTATGCCCTTGCAAGCACGATAAAATTCCCAACATCGCGGTGTGCAATGGCTATGGGCGATTTACTTGGGCTTTTGCCGGTTGGTTAAAATAGGCTCTGCTGTGGCGAGGGTTTCGGCTCGGGGCGCGCAGGTTTGGGGATCGTCACTTTTTCGCGGATGAAAAAGTCTTCGGCACCGGTTTTCAGCATGGCGTGCGCTTCAACATCCGGCACATTGGTGCAATCAAGCCAGCGGGCGTAATCTTCAGGCAAAATCACCACCGGCATGCGGTTGTGGATTTCGCCTACCATCCGGTTGGCCTCTATGGTGATGATGGCGGCACTTTCCATCTCGCTGCCATCCGCCCCCATCCAGCTTTCCCAAAGCCCGGCAAAAGCAAAGCAGGAGAAATCTGGGCGGCGGAAAAGCCAAGGCTGCTTGCGGCCCGTCTCGCCTTGCCATTCGTAAAAGCCATCAGCCGGAATGAGGCAGCGGCGGCGTTTCATGGCGTGTTTGAAGCTGGCCTTTTCGAGCACCGTTTCGGCCCGCGCATTGGTGAGGGGCTTGCCGGGTTGCACCTGCTTGACCCATGAAGGGATCAACCCCCAGCGCACATGCACCAATGCAAGCGCGCCATTTTCAGGCCGCAAAATGGCGATGGGGCCGCCGGGGGTTACGTGTTGGCGCGGGGCAAGCATGGGTGTGCTGCCCAGCCGGAACAGGCTTGCCACTTCGTCAGCACTCTTGGCCAAGCTATAAAGACCACACATGCGCCAACAGATCAGGCCTGGGGAGCAAAAAATCAAGCCAAGAGTTCAGGCCAATATGGGCCAGCCCGCGCCGCCCCCAATTCATAACTGCGGCCGGTAAGTTTGGCTGGGTGAGTTCCAATTTGATCGCCTTTGCTGCCCAGCCACCAGAGTTGCTGCCCTATGTTTTTGATTAAAAGTTTCAAAAGTCAGATATAGATGTAAATATAGTTGTCTCAAATCAGGGCTGGGGATCACCGACATGTTCCGTATTTTTAACTTGAAGCGCAATGCGTTGAAGATTCTGTCGGGAAGCCTTGCCGCGGTTGCGACTGTATCGTTGTCAGCGCAGCTTCTCATCGGAAATGCTGAAGCGGCTCGGAAACCTAATATTCTTTTTATCATCATGGATGATGCTGGGATCGATCAGTTTTCAACCTTTGGATATGGCGGGCCTAATCCTCCGCTTACTCCGGTCATCAATCAGATTGCCGATAAGGGGATTAAGTTTCGAAATACGTGGTCGATGCCAGAATGTTCCAATGGCCGCATGGCGTTGATGACGGGCCGTTACCCTTTCCGCACGCAGATTTATCAAGCGATTGGCGAGCGCGATTTAGCCAATTCTCATGCCTCGCCTTACGATATCACCGTTCCCAAAATGCTCAAAAAGATGGGTTATAATAGTTCCCTGTTTGGGAAATACCATCTGGGTGGGCCGGAAAATAACGAGGCGGGCGATGGCGCGCCCAGCAGCATGGGCTGGGATTATTTTTACGGTTGGACCGCTGGCCTGCCAGCATCCATCGATACCACGGCCGGCGGGGTGGGCGATCCGGGCACCTATATGTGCGGCTATGTGCCCAGCACGGCCCGACAAATCGACGACGAAGGGGCAAACACTGGTGCCTGCTATACGCCAACCTACAGCGGAACCAAGTGCAAGGTGCTTAGGGGCGACTCCATGGGGAATTCACCCGGTCTTACCTGTTTGAGCAATGGCGGCGTTCTTGTTCCCAATGCGGCATGCCAGAAAACGCCGCCTAACAATGTGAATTTTTCAAAGCTCAATTCGCAATATGTGTCGCCACTGGTAACCAATATCAACAAGGTGGTTACCCAAGTGAGCGCTAACAATCCGCAAAGCCGCAAATATCGCTCAACGCTTGAAGTAGATGGCGCGATTTCGTGGATCAAGGCGCAGAAAAACAGGTCCGCGCCTTGGATGGCGACCGTTTCATTCACCGCAGATCATACGCCGCTGCAAACGCCGCCGGGGCATCTGCTTTCAGCCGCAACGCGCGCGCAGTTGGCCGCGGTGATGGGTGGCGATGCGGGTAGTGATTGCAGCCAGATTGAGGTTCAGCGCGTGGTTTCCGACGCGATGATTGAGGCGATGGACACTGAAATTGGACGGCTTCTGACATCGACAGGCCTTGCCAAGAAAAACCGTGCCGGCCAGATCGTCTATGATCCCAAGGCAACCAATACCATGATTGTCATTGTCGATGACAATGGAAGCTTTGTAAACACCGTCAAGTTGCCGTTTGATTTTGCCCGTTCGAAAGCTACCCCCTATCAGACGGGTGTATGGGTTCCATTGATTGTGGCCGGGCCGCAGGTATCAAGCCCTGGGCGCGAGGTGGAGCATATGACAAACACGGTTGATGTCTTTGGCTTGTTTGGTGAATTGGTGGGGCTTGATCCGCACCAAGCCGCCTCTCCTCGCACCATCGATTCACAAAGTTTGATGCCCTATCTCAAGAATACCAGCCAGACGAGTATTCGTAATTTCAACTTCACGCAAGGCGGCCTGAATATCCAAGAGGACAATGGCCATAATCCACCTTGCGTGTTGGGTGCGAGCGACACATCGACCGGAAGCTGTTCGCAAACGCCCGTCAATAAAAGCGTGTGCGAAGATAATGGTGGCGTTTGGTGGGGCACTGGTGCGGATGATCCAAGTGTGAAGGCGGTGGTGGAAGATTGCTGGCAAGTGAACGAGGCAATTTATAATGCGCTTGGCGATAAAAACACTTACTCGACAGCCAAGGTTGGGCAAACGCCCCAGCGTTATTACGCCGGCAGAAATGATCGCTTCAAGCTGGTGAATACCGCATGGCTTGATTATGACCCGGTAAATCCGGGTGAAGCTACCCAGACAAGCGTTGAGGAATTTTATGAGATCAATCAAAACAAGGGCGCACCTCTGCTCGATCGACGTGGCACAGAAATCTACAAGCAGGTGAAGATGGATGGGGTTGTCGTTGAGGGTCAGACGATTGACAATCTCGCAACGACATCTGGTGCCGCAGCATCCTATGCCGCGATTGTGGCTTATCTCGAAGCCGAATTTGCCTCCGAGCCTGCCTGCCCTGGCGACGGCAATGGTGATGGCGCGGTGGATGCCAAGGATGTGGATGGATATGAAAGAACGGTAAGCCGGTGGACTGGCTCCAGCGTATTCGATTTTGATCACGACGGAGACACCGATGCTGACGACAAGTACATCATCACGACGAATTTTACACCAGCCTGCCCCTGATTTGGCATGTCCCACCCATTGAGACAGGCGCGCGCCATTGTTCTGTTCAGCTTGATGATGCTGGCTGGGCAGGCCAGCGTTGCGGTGGCTTTGCCCACAGGCCCGCTTTGTAAATCCTATTCAGGCTTGCCTTCAGGCTTTCCGGCAAGTGATGCCAGGATGCTTGCCATTCCGGCTGGCAGTTTCCTCATGGGGTCTGACCATGATTATCCGGAAGAACGGCCGGTGCAGAAGGTTTCGGTTGCGGCCTTTCAGATCGACAGCCATGAAGTGACGAATGCGGAGTTTGCGGCTTTCGTGGCCGCAACCGGATATGTGACGACGGCGGAGTTGCCGCTGCCAGCCGACAAATATCCAGGACTGCCAGATGAATATCGCGTGCCGGGATCGATGGTATTCGTGATGCCGCGAGGTGTGCTTGAGCAATTCATTGCATCCGAATGGTGGCGGTTCACGCCGGGTGCGAATTGGCGTCAGCCCAGTGGGCCGGATAGCAATATTCTGGGCCGTGACAATGAACCCGTGACCCAAGTAAGCTGGCAGGATGCCAAGGCTTATGCCACATGGCGCGGGCATGACTTGCCGTCAGAAGCAGAATGGGAATGGGCCGCGCGCGGCGGCGGCAATGTGCCAAGTGCCGCAACGCAGCCAAAGGCACCGGATGCGAATGTGTGGGAAGGTGCCTTTCCCTATTTCGATACGGCAGAAGATGGCTATCACGGCACGGCACCGGTGGGGTGCTTTCAGCCCAATGCCTATGGGCTCCACGACATGCTTGGCAATGTGTGGGAGTGGACGCTGGATGTTTATCAGCCCCGCCATGATGCGCCGTCCAATCCCTTGCCCACACCCGGCCTTCCTGAACAGCGGGTCATCAAGGGCGGGTCATGGCTGTGTTCCACCACTTTCTGCGGCCGCTATCGGCCCAGTGCGCGCCAGCCGGGTGAAACCGATCTGGGCAGCAATCATATTGGCTTTCGAACGGTAAAGAGGGTTCAACCCTGATCGAACGCAATGGCGGGCTGGCGCGCAATGGGGCAATATGGCGGGCGAGCTTGCCGATACAAACCCGCCTTCGAACAGGAATTGAACGCATGACAATGCCACCTCGCCCGGTTCTGGGTGCCAGTGCCTGTGTTTGGCGGGGCGAGGAAGTGCTCATCGCCAAGCGCGGCAAACCGCCATTTCTGTGGAGCCTGCCCGGTGGGCATGTGGAGCGTGGGGAAACGCTGATTGTCGCGGCAGGGCGCGAATTGCTGGAGGAAACCGGCGTGGAGGCCGAGCTTTCGCATTTCATCGAAATGGCCGAAATCATCCGCGCGGATGCTCATTATGTGATTGCCTGTTTCACCGGGCATTGGGTTGCTGGTGAAGCGGTGGCTGCCAGTGATGTGGAGGCGGTGGCTTGGGTGCATCCAGACGGGCTGGCCGCCTATGGGTTGACCCCCGGCACGCAATCCGTGATCGCAAAGGCGCGCAGGCTTACGCGTTAACCTTTCGGAAGGGCTTTGCTTTCCAAGTGTGAACGAAATGATAATTTGCGGCGGTAATCAGTTTCAAAGCTGCCAGAAACGGCGCTTTAAGGGGACCTATGACCGACCGCGCCGCCATTGTCAGCAACACTGAGGCTCCCCTCGACAGCCAAACCGCCAAGCATATTGCTTTGCGCTATATTCTGGATGCGTGGGAAGAAGCCGTGATGGATGGCGTGGACCCTGATGCCATCGCCACTGCCGCCATTTTCGCCGCCTTGTCCGACATGATCGCAGCCTATGGCGAAGAACCGGTGGCCAAAATGGCCGAACGGTTCTCTGACCGAATTCGCATGGGCGAATTTACGGTCAATAAGGTGACGCAGTAAAAAGCGAGTTTCCCGCGTGCGCGGGAATGATCGCTAGGCGAGGTCCACCACCAAGCGTCCGCGCACTTTTCCGGCGAGGATTTCTTCAGCCGCTTTGGGCACATCGGCCAAGCGGATGTGATGGGTCATGGCGGCGAGTTTGTTGCGGTCCAAGTCGGTCGCCAAGCGCGCCCAGGCCTGCACGCGGCGCGGCATGGGGCAGGTGACGCTATCGCAGCCGATGAGTTTAACGCTACGCAAGATGAAGGGCATGACGCTGGCGGGAAGATCAGCGCCTTGGGCAAGCCCGCAGGCGGCAACGGCACCACCATAGTTGATTTGGGACAGCACATTGGCAAGCGTGGTAGAGCCTACTGCATCCACCGCACCCGCCCAGCGCATTTTCGCCAATGCCTTTACGGGGCCAGAAAATTCATTGCGGTCTACAATGCGGGTTGCGCCTAAGCCTTTCAGATAGGCTTCTTCTTCAGGCCTACCCGTGGAAGCTACCACCGTATAGCCGAGTTTTGACAGCACCGCGATGGCGATGGAGCCCACGCCACCTGCCGCACCCGTGACCAGCACTTCACCATCACCGGGCTTCACACCCTGATCTTCCAGCGCCAGCACGCAGAGCATGGCCGTATAGCCTGCCGTGCCGATGGCCATGGCTTGGGCTTGGCTCATGCCTTGGGGCAAGCGCACCAGCCAATCGCCTTTCACGCGCGCGCGGCCAGCAAAGCCGCCATGGTGGGTTTCGCCAACGCCCCAGCCATTGAGGATGACTTGATCGCCCGGTTTCCAGTTGGAATGATCCGAAGCGGTCACGGTGCCTGCAAAATCAATGCCGGGCACAAGTGGGAAGGTGCGGATGATGGGGGCTTTGCCCGTTACCGCCAGACCATCCTTGTAATTGACCGTGGAGTGCGAAACAGCAACCGTCACATCACCCGCCATCAAATCGGCATCTGTCCAATCGGCAAAGCGGACGGCTTGGCCGGTATCGGTTTTTTCAACGAGCAGGGCGCGGAACGTGTCGGCCATTATTGATCTCCCACATTGTTTTCATGGAAGCGGATGGCCTCGCCTTCCGCCTTGCCCAGAATCTCGCCATTCCACATGGCAATTCGTCCGCGCACAAGGGTGCCAATCGGCCAGCCCTGAACTTCACGCCCATCATGGGGGGTCCAGCCGCAGCGGCTCTCGATCCAGGCGTTGGTGATGGTGCGGCGGGCTTTCATGTCCACAATGGTGAAATCAGCGTCATAGCCTTCGGCAATGCGCCCCTTTCGGGAGATGCCGAAAATGCGGCCCGGGCCGTGGCTCGACAGGTCCACAAAGCGTTCGAGCGTAAGGCGGCCTGCGTTCACATGATCAAGCATGACCGGAACAAAGGTTTGCACACCGGGCATGCCGGAGGGCGATGACGGATAGGGCTTGGCCTTTTCTTCCAGCGTGTGCGGCGCGTGATCGGAACCCAACACATCGCAAAGACCGGAGGTGATGGCACCCCACAATGCTGCACGGGTGGCTTCATCACGCACAGGCGGGTTCATTTGCAGCTTGGTGCCCAAGCGGGCGTAATCGGCAGCCCCACCCAAGGTGAGATGATGGGGGGTGATCTCCACGGTGGCTACATCGCGGTTGGCGGCCAGTAGCGGCAGTTCAATGGCGGTGGAAATATGCAGCACATGAATGCGCTTGCCAGTGGCGCGCGCAATGCGGATGAGGCGTTCAGTGGAAAGACGGGCAGCTTCCTCATCACGCCAAACAGGATGGCTTGCGGGATCGCCCGGCACGCGCAAATCTTTTCGGGCATGGAGGCGGAATTCATCTTCCGAATGGAAGGAGGCGCGGCGGCGGGTGGCACCGAGAATGGCGGCCACGCCAGCGTCATCTTCCACCAGCAGCGAGCCTGTGGAGGAGCCCATGAACACTTTGATGCCGGCCGAACCGGGAAGGCGTTCCAAATCGGGGATGTCCTTCACATTGTCGCGCGTGCCGCCGACGAAAAAGGCAAAATCGCAATGCATGCGATGGTGGGCGCGGGCCACCTTGTCAGCCAGCGTTTCGGCAGTGGTGGTGAGCGGGTCCGTATTGGGCATTTCGAAAACACCCGTCACCCCGCCCGCAACCGCCGCCCTGCCCCCGGTTTCGAGGTCTTCCTTGTGGGTAAGGCC
>CAJBCQ010000027.1 GCA_903951595.1 uncultured Hyphomicrobiales bacterium
AAAGGAGCCACCACATGGGCCTGATGACACGCGCTTCCTACCTGCTTCGCCAAGGTGCCCGTGTGGCGTGGTTCATGGGGCATTATGCGGCGACCGAGCGTTTTCGCACCGCGCAGGATGAAACCGATCCGCGCATTGACCGCATCACCACCAAGCTTCCGCCGCGCGCCGCGATTTTGAAGCGCATCACGCAATTATTCGCGCGCGATTTGGCGCAAGCCGAAGCGGGGCTTTATCCCGTGCCGCGCGATCAGGATGGCACGGCTCTTGAAATCTTTCAGCGCAGCCGCCGCTTTTTCGCCGATATGCCGCAAGCCGCAACCCGCCGTGCGGAGCGGCGGGGTACAGAGGTTTATGATCCGAAATTAGCGGAGAAATATCCCGCCTATTTTTTGCAGAATTTCCACTATCAGACGGGCGGCTATTTGACCGCTGAATCCGCAGAGCTTTACGACATTCAAGTGGAGGTACTTTTCTCCGGCACGGCCAACGCGATGCGCCGCCAGTGCCTTGTTCCCATGGCCGAACATTTGCGCGCCCATGACCAGCGCGGGCTGAAGCTGCTCGATGTGGCTTGCGGCACGGGCCGCTTTTTGCGCTTCGTGAAAGAGGCCTTCCCGCGCTTGGATGTAACGGGCACGGATCTATCGGAGGCTTACTTGGAAGAAGCCGCCGCCCATCTGAAACCCTATGCTGCGAAGTTTGAACCCGCTGCGGCTGAGTTGCTGCCTTTTGCCGATGCGAGCTTTGATATCGTCACATCCATTTATTTGTTCCACGAAGTGCCCCCAAGCGTGCGCCGTGCCATTGCGGCTGAATTCGCGCGCGTGCTGAAGCCGGGTGGGCTTTTGGTACTCATGGATTCATTGCAGCCCGGTGATGACGCGGATTTCGACGGCCTGCTGGAACGCTTCCCGATCGGGTTTCATGAACCCTATTATCCGAGCTATCTGCGCGAAGATTTATGCGCTCTGTTGGCGGGCGCGGGATTGCGGGTGGTGAGTGAGGAGCCGGTGTTTTTATCCAAGCGCGTGGTGGCGGTGAAAAGATAAGCCGGGTTCCCGCTTTCGCGGGAATGACGATCCAGAAAGCGAAGAGGAAAAGGATGCCCGGGTCAAGCCCGGGCATGACGATCTATTTTTTCGTCACCACCGGGCTTGACCCGGTGGTCTTTTACCTTTTCGCTTAATTGCCGAGGATCGCCGCTTCGAGAATATCCATCCCCTCATTCAGCAATTCCTTCGACGCGGAGAGCGGTGCGAGCAAACGCACCGTGTCGCCAAACACGCCGCAGGTGAGGATGAGCAGACCGCGTTCGAGGCACTTATTCGCCAAGGCCTTGGCGGCGGCTGCATCGGGCTTTTTGCCGCCATGTTCGGTGACGAGCGAGAAGGCCACCATGGCACCCAGCCCACGAATATCGCCAATCGCCATGCCCTGTTTCTTGGCCTTGATGGACGTGAGACGCTTGGTCAGCATCTCGCCCTGTTCAACGGCCTTCTGCAGAAGCTGATCTTCTTCAAACGCTTCAATGACACCGAGTGCCGCAGCACACGCAACCGGATTGCCGGCATAGGTGCCGCCGAGGCCGCCGGGATCGGGCGCGTCCATGATGTGGGCCTTGCCGACAACACCGGCCAGCGGGAAACCGCCGGCAAGGCTCTTGGCGGTGGTCATCAGGTCAGGCTCAACGCCCATATGTTCCATGGCAAACATCTTGCCCGTGCGGCCAAAGCCAGATTGGATTTCATCGGCGATCAGCACAATGCCATGCTCGTCACACAGCTTGCGCAGGCGCACCATCAATTCCTTGGGGGCGACATAGAAGCCGCCTTCGCCCTGCACGGGCTCGATGATGATAGCGGCAACCTTGTTGGGCTCTACGTCTGTCTTGAACAGCCATTCCAGCGTCAACATGGTGTGGTCAACGCTCATGCCGATGGATTCAATGGGGTAAGGCACGCGCCACAGACCGGCCGGGAAGGGGCCGAACTTGGCCTTATAGGGAACGGTCTTGCCGGTGAGGCCCATGGTTAGCAAGGTGCGACCGTGGAAGGAACCGGTAAAGGCAATCACATCCGTGCGGCCGGTATGCGCGCGCGCGATCTTGATGGCGTTTTCAACTGCTTCAGCACCGGTGGTGACAAGGATGGATTTCTTTTCGCCGGAGATGGGCGCCATTTCATTGAGCTTTTCGCACAGCTCAATGAAGGGCTCATAAGGGGCGACCATGAAGCAGGTGTGGGTGAACTTATCCAGCTGCTCCTTCACGCGCCGCATCACCGCCGGATGACGATGGCCGGAATTGAGAACGGCAATACCGCCGCCGAAATCAATATAGCGATTGCCTTCAATGTCCCACATTTCCGAATTTTCGGCGCGTGCCGCAATGACGGGGGCGGCCATGCCGATGCCACGGGCAATGGCCTTGGTGCGCCGGTCCAGCCAGCTCTGCGTGATGGATTTGGGGCTTGCGGGTGCGTTCATGGCAGGTTCTGGCTCCTCAAGGTTGGAAAGCTGTTGGCTTGGTTTTACGCGATAGCACGCGGCAGATAAAGTGCAGCCCCGGAAGCGGCGGTTTTAAGGATGATTTGGCCCTTGGCCGCCAAATGTTCCAAATGAGCCTGTGCGGAAAGGCAGGCACCGGGGAACAATTCTGGGGCAAGGCCTGCATAAACAGCCCGCGTGATCGCCTGCAATTCCGATAATCCCGCCTGAACCTGCCCCAAAATCGCCGCCTCGCGCAGGCGACGATGGGTGAGCAGCGCCCTGAGGAAGCCTTGGGGGGCGTATTTTTGCGGCCCGTGGCCGGGGTAAAGCACGGTAGGCTTCAGGGCCATGACCTTGCGTAAGGAAGCCATGAAATGCGCCATATCGCCTTCCGGCGGTGCCACGATGCTGGTGGACCAGGTCATCACATGGTCACCCGAAAACAGCGCGTTTTCTTCCGCCAAGCGCAAGCACAGGTGATTCCACATATGGCCCGGCGTGTGCAGCCCGGTAAGGGTGTAATCGGGGCCGGAAAGGATTTGCCCATCCGCAATAAGCCGATCCGGCGTGAAATGGGCATCCGCGCCAAAGCCGCAGACGGGGGCACCCGTCAGCTCTTTCAGGCGGGTTGCCAGCGGGTAATGGTCGCGGTGCGAATGGGTGACGAGAATATGGGCCACCCGACGCCCATCCAGCGCGGCCATCAGGGCCTCCAAATGGGCCTCATCGGCAGGGCCGGGGTCGATCACCGTGACATCTTGAGCGCCCACAATATAGCTCACCGTGCCGGTGAAAGTATAAGCGGAAGGATTGGGGGCGAGCACGCGGGTAACGCGGTCTGAAACGCGGTCCGCCATCCCCGCGATCAGCGGAAAGTCGCGGTCAAAGGCGGGGGCGGAGGCTTGCATGGGGGGGCTTTACGCCATAAAGCTGGTGTCAGTAAATTCGCTTGAACCCAATGAGGATTAGCATGAGCCAAGCCAATATGACAGTCGCGGGCACCCTGTGGCCCGCATCCGGCGTAAACTCCGCTCTGCGCGCCGCCATTCTGGTGGCTGCCGGCACTTTGGCGCTGGCGGTAGCCGCCAAGGTGCAGGTGCCCTTCTGGCCCGTGCCGGTGACTTTGCAGTCGCTGGTGGTGCTGGCGCTGGGGGCTGCTTATGGCTGGCGTTTGGCGGGGGTGACGCTCGTTGCCTATCTGCTGGAAGGTGCCGCTGGCCTGCCCGTTTTCGCAGGTGGTTCGGGCTTGGCTTATATGATGGGCCCGACAGGTGGCTATCTCGTGGGCTTCCTCGCCGCCGCCATGCTGGTGGGTTATTTGGCTGAAAAGGGTGCCGACAAGCGCAGCATCACCATGTTCGGGGCCATGCTGGCTGGGGCTGCTGTCATCTATGTGCCCGGTATTGCTTGGCTTTCTGGCTTCACGGGGCTGGAAAAGGCGGTTGCGGTGGGCTTTGTGCCCTTCCTTGTGGGTGACGCGCTGAAAGCAGCCCTTGCCGCTGCCATCTTCCCCGCCATCTGGTCGCTTCTGCGCCGCTAAACGGATGTCCGAATAAGAAAAGCGCGGGAGCGAGCTTGAAGGCTCGGTTCCCGCGCTTTTTATTGGTCGGAGTGAGAGGATTCGAACCTCCGACCCCCTGCTCCCGAAGCAGGTGCGCTACCAGGCTGCGCTACACTCCGTCAGATCGTGGCGCGGGTTATAGCGGCGGGGTGCCCCTGCGCGCAAGTCTCAAACTGAGGAGTTGAACCGTATGTCCGAAATCCCCACCCTCACCAAACGCCGCCTGCAAGCCCAGGTCATCGGCCCCATCTTTGCCGAAATGGCCGCCGAACTGGGCGAGGATAAGGCCGCCGAAGTGCTGGAACGCGCCATCCGCAAGGCGGCCATCGCCGAAGGCCGCGCCTTCGCCGCCAAGGCGGGCGGCAAAACCTCCATGGCCGATTTCGTGAAGCTTTATGAATTGTGGACGGCGGACGGGGCTTTGGAGATTGAGGTCTTGAAAGCGGATGCCGAAACCTTCGACTTCAACGTAACCCGCTGCAAATATGCCGAGACCTATCTGGAAATGGGCCTCGCCAAAATCGGCCCCATCCTCTCCTGCGCCCGCGACGGCACATTCTGCGAAGGCTATGACCCGTCGATCAAGCTGACGCGGGAGAAGACAATCATGGCGGGGGATGGATGCTGCACGTTTCGGTATCGGAAGGTGGCCGAAGGCTGAGGCAGATGAGCTAGTTGCTTAAGCTCTTTTCTGGAATGCTTGGAGCCTATCCAACTCAAGAATCGCCATCTTTTCGCGCGCAGACCACGACCCGCCAATCTCGACAAAGTTGGCAGTCCTTCTGCGCAAGACTTCGCGGCATAGCCCATAAAATCTATCGCGTTGTTCCCTTTCAAAATAGCGGGTACCGTCGTTCACCCAAGGTACATCCGTTTTCAAGAGAAGATATAGATCCCCCAATTCGGTGGTGGATTCGAGATTGTGCGCTTCTCCTGTGAGCATTCTTGCCCAAACCGATGTCAGCAAGGGATCGGTATCTTCAATCAGTATGGGGCCTGCGCATGGTGAAACTGCCGCCCGTAGGGCCGAGTGCCCTTGCGCAATTCGCGTGAAGTCCGCAGCAGTCCATTCGCTGGTGAGCTTGTACCGGTCATAAGTTCTTCCATACTCTGGCACATATGGGCTGTTCAAATACTGCGCCAGAAACTTTGCTAGCGTGGATTTTCCAACACTCTCCGGACCAAAGACAATGACCCTTTTTTGGTACCAAGGCCGCACGGCATGTGGAACATGATTCCAATTCGAATAAGGGTCTAGACGTACAGCTGTTCCTGATATGGGAAATGCCAGCCTGTCTGGATCGATCAAAACTGGCTCGGCACCCAATTCATTCGCTAGCCTTAAGACGTATTCTTCCGATCCGAATACACGGTCGATGGGTTCGGGATGAAGCTCACGGATCGCTTCAATCCATATTGACCAGAATTCTGGATGCTCTTCTGGTGCTTGTGGAATGTCTCGGTGCAAGTGGATGATATTCGCATTTGGCAGTAATTGCCTCATCCATGAAGCTCGAAGGTGCCCAGGAACAGGCTCTACATCGCGCGTGCAGACCAGTACGGAAAGCACATCGCATTGCTCACGTGCGGCACGGCACATGCCTATGTGACCCGAATGGGGCGGCATGAATTTGCCCAAGACAAAGCCACGAATCATGGCGATACAGCCCTCGTCGAGGCAGCGTTGCGACTCCAGCTTCTAAAGCCAGCAACGGCCATGAAAAGAAACACGACATAAAGGAAGGCCGTTGGGTGCATGCCTTTATAGAGGTAGATGCCAATGGCCAGTATGTCCGTAGCAATCCAGACCAGCCAACTTTCTAGACGCTGCCGTGCCAACAAGAATTGGGCAATGATGCTGAGGGAAGTAACTGCGGAATCAAGATAGGGTAATGACGCGTCCGTGTAACGGTTCAGTGTGAAACCTAGAACCGCGATAAGGCTTGCTCCAGTCGCCGCGCAGAGCCCAGCTTCCCCAAGCGAAACCCTCAGGACATTGATTTTTCCATCTTGACCGCGCCCATGCATCCACCAGTACCAGCCGACGAATTGGATCATGAGGAAATAAACTTGAAGGCCAGCCTCGGCATAGAGCTTGTAATCAAAGAAGATCCAAGCATAAAGGATAACCATCGCGATTCCGAACGGGTAATTCCAAATGGAACGTCTGATGATGAGTGCAACGTTTATAATGCCGAGCAGCGTTGCAGTGATCTCGATGGAATTGGTGCCCAAAACAGAAACAAGAAAATCTGAAATTTCTTTCAACATTTAGAAGTGTCCGCTTACCTTAAGAATCAAGCCCATGGAGCTTAAGGTCGCATACAGCAGACTCCGCTGCAATCTCAGGTCATGAACGTGCTGCACGTTCCGGTATCGGAAGACTTAATTCTCTTCCGCCTCACTCGCCTCCGGTGCCGGAGCGCCCAGCGATTGCGCGAAGCTGGTGAAAAACGCCGCCGCCAGTTTCCTCGCCGTGCCCACCATCAGCCGATTGCCAAGCTGGGCGATTTTGCCGCCGACATCGGCGGTGGCTTCGTAATGCAGCAGGGTTGCGTCATCGAGGTCTTCCAGCGTTACCCGGGCACCGCCCCGGGCAAAGCCGGCCACCCCGCCATTGCCTTCCCCCTGCAAGGACATGACATCGGGAGCACCCGAACGGTCGAGCGTGACCTTGCCGGCAAAGCGCGCTTTCACCGGTCCGATCTTGAGCACGACCTTGGCCACAAGCTCATCTTCCGAAACTCGCTCCAATTCCTCGCAGCCGGGGATGCATTTCTGTAAAATCGCAATGTCGTTCAACGCGGCATAGACCGCAGCGCGCGGAGCCTGGATCATGATGTCGTCGCTCAGTTCCATCGCCATTTTCGCGCTCCTTTGAAGTCCGAGACTGCGTGAATGTAGGAACCGCCCAACGCCCAAGTCAATCAGCCAAAAGCCATGTTGCAACGCGGTGATGAATGACGCGCTGCAGCAGCAAATACTGATTGCCGAGCACCCGCAAAAGAAGAATGATCCCTCAAACGGCAGCGGTGCTGTTGATGAACGGGACAGGGAGAAACGCATGGCCAAGGTGACGATGACCGTGAACGGAAAGTCCGTTTCCGGGGAAGTGGAAGGACGCACATTGCTGTCCTCTTTCTTACGTGAAGGGCTGGGGCTTACCGGCACGCATGTGGGCTGCGATACCAGCCAATGTGGTGCTTGTGTTGTGCATGTGGACGGCGTTGCGGCAAAAGCTTGCAGCGTGTTGGCGATGGATGTTGCCGGCTCCACGGTCACAACCATCGAAGCCATGCATAACCCGGATGGCAGCTTGGGCGTTGTCCAGCAGGCCTTCCAGGATCATCACGGCTTGCAATGCGGCTTCTGCACGCCGGGCATGGTGATGACGGCAGCAGCCCTTCTGGCCGAAACGCCAAAGCCCACCGAACACGAGGTCCGCCATGCGCTGGAAGGCAATATCTGCCGCTGCACGGGCTATCACAATATTGTGAAAGCCGTGATGGCCGCCAGCGGCCAGCCGGTCTCTGCTGAATAATTTCGCACAAGAACAGAGTTTTGAGGGAGAGCAACATGCCCAAAGACGGTGGCATTGGCGCCAGCACCAAAAGGCGCGAAGACGTTCGGTTTCTGACCGGCAAGGGCCGTTACACGGCCGACATCACACTGCGCGGCCAAACCTATGCTTGGTTTTTGCGCAGCGAAGTGGCCCATGGCAAGATCAACAGCATCAACACCACCGCCGCCAAAGCGATGCCCGGTGTGCTGGCGATCATGACCGGCGAGGACTTCGCCAAGATGGGTGGCAACCCGGCAGGCTGGCTGATCCAGAGCCGGGGTGGCGAAACGATGAAAGAACCCAAGCGCCCCGTTCTGGCGCATGGCAAGGTGCGCCATGTGGGCGATGCCTATGCGATCGTTGTGGCCGAAACGCTGGAACAGGCGCGCGATGCCGCCACCGCGATTGAAGCCGACATCACCGAGCTTCCCGCCGTGGTGGATATGGCCAAGGCCGTGGCCAACCCGGCCAACCGCGTGCATGACGAAATTGAAAACAATGTCTGCTTCGACTGGGGCTGGATTGAAGACAATCGCGCCGCCGTAGACGCCGCCTTCAAGGCCGCACCGCATGTGACGACCTTGGAACTGGTGAATAATCGCTTGGCCCCCAATGCGATGGAGCCGCGTGCTTCCATCGGTGACTATGATTCCGGCACGGGTGATTACAAGCTCTATACCACCTCGCAGAACCCGCATTTGTCGCGCCTTCTCATCGCGGCCTTTGTGATGGGCATTCCCGAAAACAAGCTCACCGTGATAGCACCCGATGTGGGTGGTGGCTTTGGCTCGAAGATCTATCACTATGGCGAAGAAGCCGCCGTGCTGGCGGCATCCAAAGCCATCAACCGCCCGGTGAAATGGGTGGCCGATCGCTCCGAGTCGTTCCTTTCAGACGCGCATGGCCGTGACCATGTGACGAAGATTGAGCTGGCGCTGGACAAGAACGGCACGTTCCTGGCCCTTCGCACCGAAACCCTGGCCAATGTGGGCGCTTATCTTTCCAACTTCGCCACCGTTACCCCCACCTTCCTGCATGGCACGCTGATGGCGGGGCCATATAAAACCCCGCTGGTTTATGTGAATGTGAAGGCTGTGTTCACCAACACCGCCCCCGTGGACGCCTATCGCGGGGCAGGCCGGCCGGAAGCGACCTATTCCATCGAGCGTGTGGTCGATAAAGCCGCGCGCGAACTGGGCCTTGATCCGTGGGAATTGCGCCGCCGCAATCTCATCACCAAGGACATGTTCCCCTACACAACCCCCGTGGGCCTTGCCTATGACACGGGCAATTATCAAGCCACGCTGGATAAGCTCATTGAGATTTCCGACAAGAAGGGCTTTGAAAAGCGCGCCGCTGAAAGTGCCAAGAAGGGCAAGCTGCGCGGGCTTGGCCTTTCGACTTGGATTGAAGCCTGCGGCATTGCGCCATCCAACCTCGTGGGCCAGCTTGGCGCGCGCGTGGGGCTTTATGATGCGGCCACCGTGCGGGTGAATGCCACCGGCAATATCTCTGTCATGGTGGGTGCCCACAGCCATGGGCAGGGCCATGAAACGGTGTTCGCGCAGATCGTTTCCGACAAGCTGGGGGTTCCGGCCTCCAGCGTGGAAATTGTGCATGGCGATACATCGAAAATCCCCTTCGGCATGGGCACCTATGGCTCACGCTCGCTGGCGGTTTGCGGTTCGGCCATGATCAAGGCGATGGACAAGATCATCGCCAAGGGCAAAAAGATTGCCGCCCATATGTTGGAAGCCCCCGAAGCCGATATTGATTTCGACGATGGGGCCTTTATGGCCAAGGGCACCAACAAGAAGCTGACCTTCGGCGAAGTGGCCTTCTCAGCCTATGTGCCGCACAACTATCCGCTGGCGACACTGGAACCGGGCTTGGAAGAAACCGCCTTCTATGATCCGGCTAACTTCACTTACCCCGCCGGTGCCTATGCCTGCGAAGTGGAAGTGGACCCCGGCACGGGCCGCGTGGAAATCGCCTCCTTCACCTGTGCCGACGACTTCGGCACCGTGATGAACCCGATGATTGTGCGCGGACAGGTGCATGGTGGTGTAGCCCAAGGCATCGGCCAGGCATTGCTGGAACAGGCCGTTTATGACAACAATGGCCAGCTGCTTTCCGGTTCCTACATGGATTATGCCATGCCGCGTGCCGATGACCTGCCAAACTTCACCGTGGACCATAGCTGTGTGACGCCTTGCACCCACAATCCGCTAGGGGCCAAGGGCTGTGGCGAAGCCGGTGCCATCGGTTCACCGCCTGCGGTGGTGAATGCGGTGATCGACGCGCTGCACCGGGCCGGCCATACGCATATCGCCCATATCGACATGCCGCTCACGCCTTCGCGCGTGTGGTCGGCGATGCAGAAATAAGCCGGGCAAAGGGAGAAAAACGATGCATAATTTCGACTTCGTGAAACCGGCGACCATCGCGGATGCCGTGAAGGCTTTGGCGAAAGACGGCGCGCAGGCGCTTTCGGGTGGACAAACCCTTATCCCCACCATGAAGCAGCGGCTTGCCGAACCAGACGTTCTGGTAAGCCTGACGGGCATTGCCGAAATGAAGGGCGTTTGCCCTTCCGCGGAAGGCTTGGCGGTGGGGGCTGCCACCACCCATTCAGTTGTGGCCCGCGATGCGGCCAAGCCTTATCCCGCTTTGGCTGCCCTGGCGGCTGGCATTGGCGATCCGGCCGTTCGCAACCGGGGAACGGTTGGCGGCTCGCTTGCCAATAATGACCCTGCTGCCTGCTATCCCGCAGGCGTGTTGGGATCAGGTGCCACCGTGGTGACGAATAAGCGCAAGATTGCCGCGGATGATTATTTCCAAGGCATGTTCACCACAGCCTTGGAAGATGGCGAAATCATCACCCAGGTGCTGTTTCCGGTGCCGCAAAAGGCCGCTTACATGAAGTTCAACCAGCCCGCCTCGCGCTTTGCGCTGACGGGCGTGTTCGTGGCCAAATTCGCCGATCATGTGCGCGTGGCCGTGACGGGCGCTTCCGAAGGCGGCGTTTTCCGCTGGAAGGAAGCCGAAGCGGCTTTGGGCAAGGACTTCTCGGCCAAGGCTGTGGAGGGGCTGACGGTGCCCGCCAAAGGCATGCTGAGCGATTTGCACGGCACCGCCGCCTATCGCGCCAATCTGGTAAAAGTGCTGACCGCGCGCGCGGTGAGCGCCTGCGCCTGACAAGTCGGCACTTCGGACGCTGAACGGCCCGCCGGAAACAAATCCGGCGGGCCTTTTCGCTGGGCTTGCAGGCTGCCCCGGCTTTCAGTATGTAAGGGCACCTTCAGTTGGGGCGTAGCCAAGTGGTAAGGCAGTGGATTTTGATTCCGCCATCCCCAGGTTCGAATCCTGGCGCCCCAGCCAATCTTTCAAGCGTGCATGTATGATTTGGGAAGATGGCGCAAAAAGCGCCTGAAGCCGTTGATTATTGGGGTTCTTGAGGCGGCAATCATACATCGGAGACTGGCGAGATTTAGGGTTTCTAGCTGAATTCCCTAAATCGTCTCCGGGTCAGAAATCTGTGTATGATTTGAGGTTTTCGCGGCTCTAGATAATCAGTTTTTCTCTC